>JBKDUK010000022.1:0-20596 GCA_046339535.1 Planctomycetaceae bacterium
CATCCAACTCGCCGACGTTGAACCCCAAGGTTGACGTCAGCAGCATGACCTTTCTGAATGTGGTTGGGCAGTTTGCCACGAACTCGTCCACGCAGGCGATCGTCCGGCTGACCTCGGGGTCTGGCAGTGTTTCCACGGTGACGCTGACCCAGGCTGGGTACGATAGCTCCAACAAGGTCTGGCGGTTCGCTCTCTCCGGGTTCTCCCCCCTGAACAAGGCGCAGTTGCAGAAGGTTCAGGTTCAGTTTGACGCGTTGGGAGTCGTGAACAACATCGACAGGATTTACTTCTCGGACTACTACGTTCCTGAGCCCAGCACTTTCGCTCTGGCTGGTCTCGCAGCGGTTGGGCTGGTGATCGCCCGCCGCAAGAAGAAGTAAGCTGACTCCTGGATTCAGGCCGGCAGACTTTCAGTCTGCCGGCCTTTTTTTTGGTATTTGTCGAGGCCCTTTGTCTTGTGGTCCCAGGCCTCACGCCATCCGACCAGTCGAGAAGGTTCGTTCGCCGTAGACAGCTCCCGGTTACTCAAATAGGCCCCACCTCGGGGGTGGTGACTGTCTCCCGGTTGAGTGGGACGAATGCTTTGTGCCACCAGTTGACTTGAAGGTCGAGCATCCGCGCCTCCCACGTGTGTTGTTCCAGAAGACAGCCCACGTCACGTTCCCTGGCCCACCAGTGCCCACTTGTGTGGCAGCAATTGATCGAGAGCGCGGTACACCCGTTTGTCGTCCACAACCGGTGCGGGGACACCGGGCCTCTCCGGTAGCGCGGTTTTCGGAGACCACTGCTCCGAGACATCCCGTTCACTCGACGGATCGAGCGGCCGTGCGATAACCAGACCGAGACTCGTGGGAGGCCAAGGAAAACTCTCCTTGCCCTTCGGGAGCGTCGGCTCCAGAGACTTGTCGCGCTGCCGACGTCGTATGATGTGCTGCGCCAACCAGGGCCCGCCAAATTGTGGGGAATTCTCAACGCGCACACCGGCGGCGTTGACCCCGATCCGCCGCGGTTCGACCCCGGTCACGTCCTCCGGAAACAGCCGCTAGGGACTGTCCCGCTCTGCGACATCGCCGGCCACCATTCGGGCGGCCCGCGCAATCCTCAGACGCCCGGCGTCATCCAGCCGGCCCCGCCAGGCGACGACTCGCTGGCGTGGTCCGGTCTGTGTCCGAAACGATTCGACGAGCGCCCAGCAAGCCTGACGCTTCCCGTCGCTCTTCCGCAGGTGCTGGCGCATGAATCTGGCCGGATGCTCCCGTCCAGATCCACAACGCGAAGAGGGATTTTTCAACGACATCGCGTTTCGGAAGTTTTGCCCACCCCCTGCGTGGAAACCACCACGCGCAATTCCCGGAAAATCCGCGGGGCAACTCCCGGAAAAATTTCCAGGTCGTCGATTTTCTGGCCCAACTGGGGAGGTTGAGCGAACGCTGGGCAACGTGCGATGGATCTGCTCGGGCGTGAGTGTCGGAATTGCCGCGGCATGCGCCCCTCGCCCCATCGACCTGTGGCTGGCACGGACGGTTCACTGGATGGTTGTCCGGATTTGAGTTGCCGGTCGGACGGTGCGACTGGCCGGTGACTGGCGACCTGTTTGCATGGTGTCACAGGACGCACAGCGTTGACGGGATTCGAATTGCGTTGGATTCAATCCGTTTCCGAACCGCCGGCTGGTGGCGTCGCGTCCCGGATTGTCAGGCGCTCGACTGCCAGGCGGGGGGGCGTTCCGCAGGATTTGCGGAATCTGTCTTGCAGTGGGTCTAAAATAGGCCATTGATCCATTTTCCTGGTCTGTTTCTGTGGTTGCTCAATGTCACGATTCGCTGCTCTTCAGGGGGCTCTGCAGCCCTGTCGTCAAAACCTGCTGCGGCACCCACTTTACGACCAGCTGTCCGAGTCTGGTCGCCTGCGCCAGTTTCTCGAGCACCATGTCTTCGCCGTCTGGGACTTCATGTCGCTGCTCAAGGTGCTGCAGCGGGAATTGTGTGGCACCCAGATCCCCTGGACTCCTCCCCGTTCAACCTCGGCCGCCCGGCTGATCAACGAGATTGTGACGGGGGAAGAGTCGGATCTGCATCCGGCGGGGGGCTACGCCAGCCACTTCCAGCTCTATCGCGAGGCGATGCAGCAGTTTGGAGCCGACACCTGGGCGGTCGATCAGCTGGTCCAATCCCTCCGCCAGGGAGCCTCCCTCGCAGACGCTCTGGCCAATCCCGGAATTCCCGCCGGGGCCCGCCGGTTTGTGAAGACGACCTTCACCCTGATTGACACCGGCGATCTTCCCCGGATTGCCGGCGCGTTTGCCCTGGGGCGTGAGATCCTGATTCCCGACATGTTCCGGCGGATTGTGCAGGGGTTGAACCAGGAGCTCGGAGGGGGGTTGACCAGTCTCTTGTACTACCTCGACCGGCATATTGAGCTGGACGGCGGCGCTCATGGAGCGGCCTCGGAACAGTTGATTTGCGAGTTGTGCGGGTCCGACCCCCAGGCGTGGCAACAGGCCCAGGACGGGGCACTGACGGCCCTCCAGGCCCGACTGCGATTCTGGGACGACATTATGGCGTCATTTGCCGCAGCTGAGCATCAGCCGTCGCTCGTTCCATCGCATTGAGGGTCGCGGACTGGTGGGCCGATTCGGGGCGGGTGGCCGATGCCCTCCCTGAGTCTCAGACCGTGTCCCAAACCAGAGACCTGAACCTGTGACGCACCCCAGAGTGGGCTCGTGCCCCGCCGTGCATGCCGGTTGTGTCACGAGGGCTGACGGCAGGCGGAGTGGAAATGCCTCCCGATCCCCCGAGAACGACTTGTCTCCGCCGGGAGTCGCGTCACAATTCTGCTGACCTGTGGAGAAGCTCCGCAGAGCCGTTGGCATTTTTTGAAGGCGCGGCGGTGGTTCATGAGTGCGTTCCACAGGCTCTCTGCGAGTTCCCGGCCGCGGTCGAAGGAGCATGGTGCGTGGCTCGCCCAACCCAGAAGGGTTCGAACTGGCCGGTTGCCGCTCCTGGTTTGCTGCTGGCTGTTGACCGCTTCAGTTTGGGCCGCCCCACCCGCCAAGACCCCCCTGGTCAAATCCCCACCGGTCAAATCCCCTTCTGGCACCTCTTCGACCGGGGTTTCCCGTGGAGGAAAGCCATTGCCGTCAACGACTGCGACCGATCTGGCGGTCGACGTCGTGGAGCTGACGGATGGTTCGCTGGTGCGGGGTTTGGTGCTGCATCGGAACCGGCGGGGGGATGTGTTCGTCGCGGTCGAACGCGAATGGCTTCAGGGGGCGCACTCCCATCTGCTGCACACGCTGGAAGCAGAGGAAGCGCAGACCGTTCCGCAAGCCTGGAAGGAGCTCCACGAGCGATTGAAACAGTGGCGGGCGGAGCCGGGGCTTTCCGCCAAATTGCAGTCGTTTCTCGATTCGGAACTGAACCGCGCCCATCAGGCCCGAGACCGCTCGGGCGTCAGTCCTGACGCCGTCGCCGCTCCCCAGTTCGTCGTGCTGGAGTCCCCCACGCACGGGCTGCGAAGCATTCGCCTGACATCGCCTCACCACCGCCAGATCGCGCTGCTCGCCTGGCGCGAAAACCTGGCCGATGTTTCCCTGCGAAAACCTGGCAGCCTTGAACAGGAATTGCGTCAACTGGGGTTCGAGCCCGCAGCGGAGCGAGTGAATCTGTCAGACCGGCTGACAGTACGACGGCAATCGGATCGGGAATGGCAGGCCCGGCGGGCGATTCTGGGCTACACCCAACAGCAGTCGCTGGATTTTCAGGGGACGGCCACCCGCCTGCTGCGGACGGGGCCCGACGCCCCCGTCGCCAACGCCGCCGAACTGCTGGCCGAAGCGCTGCAGGCCCAACTCTCGCAGACCCTGTCTGACCTGCTGAATCCCGAAAGTGGCGGGACACCCGCGCGCGTGCCTCCCTTCGCCGAGTCGGTCCTGGCGAACTGCCGGCGGGAAGCAGGGCGAATGCAGCTTGCTGGTTACCGGGCCACGGCCGTCCAGCTTGAGGGGGCCACGGGGCAATCCCGTGTCGACAGCCGGTTCGATGTGCGGCTCGGCCCCCAGGAGTGGGTCACCGCCTGGCAGGCGGGCCGGCAGTCGGGGAGCGTGAGGACGACTCCCGAAGCCCGGCAGCGGCTGCGGGAAGATCCCCAGGTGCGGCGGGTGTTGGACCTGCTGGCCCAGGGGGGGCTGGCGGACGACGACGGGGTGGCCAAAGCTCTGGATATCGGCCTGGCGACCCAGCAAATGCAGCAGGAACTCGACGCCGAGTTTCGACTGTTTCTGGGCCACTATGGAGTTCATTCCGAAGGGCCTCCCTTGTTTCTTCCTGAACCGTTTCTCCCCTGACCGCTTCGCTGGACCGGGACGGGTGGATCCAGAGGAATCTGTCTGGCTGGGGAGAGGGGGAACGAATGTGGTGCGAGTTGACCGCGGACAGGCGGGTCCCCGTGACCCGGTGTGTCGGCTCAATCCCGTCAATCCGCATCTTCGACACGTTGCCGAGGGGCGGTGAGTTCCAATTGAACCGATCAGATCCAACCGATATGTTGGAGACTCAAGGTTCCGCGGGCCCCATCCGCGAGTCGAGATTGTGGGCCACACCGGGAGCGATGGGCGGAGAACTTCCCCGCCGGCCCCCTGGTTCGCAACCTCCGTACCCAGCCAGAATTTTGAGCGCAGAGCCATGTTGACCATCGACGCGGACCAAGGACTCCGGTTTTGTGACGGACTGTCCCGTCGGCGTTTCCTGGAAGTCGGTTCGCTGAGCGTGTTCGGGTTGTCGCTGGCGAATCTGCTGCGCCGACCTGCGCTCGGGGCGGATTCGGCGGGACGGGCGGCACGGTACACCTCACCCCGGTCTGTGATTTTGATCTGGCAGCACGGGGGCCCGTCGCAGCTGGATACCTTTGACATGAAGCCCGAGGCGGCGCGTGAGGTGCGGGGGCCTTATCAGCCGATCGCCTCGTCGCTGCCGGGTCTGGATGTGTGCGAACTCTGCCCCGAACAGGCGAAGGTGATGGATCGCTGTACGGTGATCCGCAGTTTTTCGCACGGCAATGGAGATCACTGGGCGGCCGCCCACTGGATGCTGACGGGCCGGACCGGGGCCAACGGATCGGACCGGATTCCCCGGCAACCGTCGAGGGGGGCGGTCGCCTCGCATCTGCTGGGTCCGCGGGCGACCGGTTCGCTCGCCTCGGTGAACATGAATGATGGCGGGTTTGGCTTTCATGGGGCGGCGTGGCTGGGAGTCTCGCACAATCCGTTCGGGTATGGCGACTACAGCTACGGCAACGAGGCGGGGAAGCTGCCCACCGGGGATGACAAGAGTTTCTCGCTGGTCGAGGGGTTGACCTCCGACCGGCTGTCGACCCGTGTGGGGCTGCAGCAGCGGCTCGATTCGCTGCGCCGCCGGATGGAGACCAATCCCACCTTCCGGCAGCTTGACTCGGTCGATCAGCAGGCGCTCGACATCGTGATGTCGGGCAAGGTGCGCGAGGCGTTTCAGCTCGATCGGGAAGACCAGAAGACCCGCGACCGCTACGGCAGCGGCTGGGGGGCGCAGGCCCTGTTGGCCCGCCGGCTGATCGAGGCGGGGGTGCGGTATGTGTCGCTGAACACCGGGTACTGGGATGACCACGGCAATCTCAAGGGGGCCCTCGATGACAAAATGCCCCGACATGATCGGGCGGTGGGGGTGCTGATTCAGGATCTGGCCGAGCGGGGCATGCTCAACGACACGCTGGTCATCTCGGCCGGTGAGTTCGGGCGGACCCCGGTCATCAACAAAGATGCGGGGCGTGATCACTGGCCGCAGGCGCAGAGTGTGTTGCTGGCGGGAGGGGGTTACCGTCATGGGCAGGTAATCGGCAGTACCAATGCGAAGGCCGAGTATCCCACATCGCGCCCTGTGAGCGTCGAAGATTTCTGTGCCATCGTCTACCACACTCTGGGTTTGCGGGTCGACGATACGCTGGTCGATGCCCGGTCGGGACGCCCGCAACATCTGGTTCCCGGCGGCGAGGTTCCTCGCGAATTGCTCTAGTTCGGCGACGGTAGTCGCAGATTTCTGCCGGGTGTGAATATCGCCCTGGCGAACGAGGCTGCTAATTTTCGCCGTGCGAACGGGGTGGCGGAGGGCATTTGTCCAGACGCCCCAGGGACCGGTACGACGCAGTCGCTGTTCTGACTGGCTGCTGATCTTGCTTTGGCAGAGGTGAGACAGCCTGTCTGCGGCAGTGGGACGGCGTGTCCCTCGGCATCCGGCCCCCACAAGTCCCCCTTTGAACACACTGCACCGCGTTGTGCGGCCAGCGCTCTGGACGGAACCAGAAACGGGCTGTGTGGCGGTGACCGATGCCCCCCGGTCCCCCGCAGCCATCAAGATGATTTTGTGGTGGGCAATCGGGAGATACCCATGTTGAAACGGATTCCCTGGCAGGCGTTGGTCTGCCTGACAACCGGCGTCGCTCTCGGGTTGTGGCTGGCGCGGGCTGAAGTCCCGGTCACCGCCCAGAGTGCGGCGGAAGAGTCGGGGGCCACCCCCGTGCGGCAACTGCCGTTGTCGGCTGGTGGGGGGGCCGCCTGCTGCGACCAGCCCCGCACCGCGGGCAGTTCCCTGGCCCTCGCCGCCGCACCGGCACTCCTGGCCAGCCACAATGCCGCCGTGCTGCAGAAACAGGAAGCGGCCGGCCAGAAGCCGAACATCCTGATTATCTGGGGCGACGACATCGGCCAGTTCAATGTCAGCGCGTACAACCTGGGGATGATGGGCTTCAAGACCCCCAACATCGACCGCATTGCCCGCGAGGGGGCGCTGTTCACCGACTGGTACGGACAGCAAAGCTGCACCGCCGGCCGGGCGGCGTTCATCACCGGGCAATCGCCCATCCGCACCGGACTGACCAAAGTCGGGCTCCCCGGTGCCCCCGAAGGGATGAAGCCCGAAGACCCCACCATCGCCACCCTGCTGCGGGCCCGCGGTTATGTCACGGGACAGTTCGGCAAGAACCACCTGGGTGACCGGGACGACATGCTGCCGACCAAGCACGGCTTCGACGAATTCTTCGGGAACCTGTACCACCTCAATGCCGAAGAAGAACCCGAGCATCCCGACTATCCCAAGTCGGCCGAGTTCAAGAAGCGGTTTGGCCCCCGCGGCGTGATCCACAGCTTCGCCGACGGCCGGGTCACCGACACCGGTCCCCTCACCAAGAAACGCATGGAGACCATCGACGAAGAAGTCAACGCGAAGGCGATCGACTTCATGAAGCGGGCTCACCAGGGGGGCAAGCCGTTCTTCTTGTGGTGGAACTCCACCAAGATGCACATCTTCACCCACCTCAAAGAGGGGGTTGCGGGGAAGACCGGTCTGGGGATTTACGCCGACGGCATGGTCGAGCATGACCGCCAGATTGGAGAACTGCTCGCCCAGTTGAAAGAACTGGGAATCGAAGACAACACCATCGTGATGTACTCGACCGACAACGGAGCCGAGGCGTTCACCTGGCCCGATGGCGGCACGACCATGTTCCGTGGCGAGAAGAACACGCAGTGGGAGGGGGGTTACCGTGTGCCGTGTGCGATTCGCTGGCCGGGGGTCATCAAGCCCGGCACGGTGATCAACGACATCGGGGCGCATGAAGACATGCTGACCACCCTGCTGGCCGCCGCCGGCGACTCCACCGTCAAGGACGATCTGCTGAAGGGGCGTGAAGTGGCGGGCCGGAAGTACAAGGTGCACCTCGACGGCTACAACCTGATCCCGGCCCTCAAGGGAGAGGCTCCCTGGCCCCGCCAGGAGTTCATCTACTTCACCGATGACGGCAACGTGGCGGCGCTGCGGTACAACAACTGGAAGGTGACCTTCCTGAAGCAGAACGCCCACGGACTGCACGTCTGGCAGGAGCCGTTTGAAGTGCTGCGAGCTCCCATGCTGACCAATCTGCGGATGGATCCTTTTGAGTTGGCCCACGACATTGGCATGGATTACCAGCGGTGGTATCTCGAACACATGTTCGCGATTGCTCCCGCCGGGGCCTATGTGGGGAACTGGCTGCAGAGCTTCCGGGAGTTTCCTCCCCGCCAGAAGCCCGGCAGCTTCAACCTCGACCGCGTGATGGAAGCGGTGACCAGCCAAAAGGGAACCGGGAACTGATTTCCCGAGAACTCTGAGGTCTCTGACTGGGGCCTCCCGTCACTCCCGCAGGGGATGTGGCGGGAGGCTCTTTTTTATCCCCACTTCTCTCCCCCCCCCGCAACCATTTCCCGGCGTCAACCTGGTTTTGCTGGCCGGGTGTGAGTTGACCGGATGTGACAGGCAAATCAGGTGGAGGAAGTCGAACCTTGGACGCTCCGGCGATGCCCCGGGACGCAGGAGGCGTGGTTCAAAAGCAGTTCGGGGGTTGCGTGAGGAGCAACCGAGTCAGCGACGGCCATCTCCCGGTGTGCCCGGAATCCCGCACCAGTCTCCTGGTGACCTGGGGATGTCACTCGGCCGTAACGGAGAACACGCCGCGTAGCGGGACGCGGCGACGTACCGGGGCGCCGTGTCGCCTCACGGGTCGCGAGTCGTCACTCAGGGCTTGGCGGTGTAGGGATCCTGCGAGGGCTCGAGGAACCACCCCCCCTTGCCGACGGGGAAGGGCTGCAGTTCGGGATATTCGTCCCCGGTCAACTGCATCACGGCCCAGCGGACGGCGAGGGCGTGCGGGGTGACCACATTGCCCGATTTGAGGTTCGGTTCCCCCACCCAGTCGATCATCCGTTTGACGTGGGTGTCGGCTTTGATGCGCCCGAGGGTCACGGCAGAAGAGTAACGCACGTGTTCCATCTCGGCCGGGACCGGAGCAGTGTCGGTCAGGCGTTCAACCAGTTGTTGGGCCAACTCGGGCTGGGCCGTGCCATTGAAGCGTTTGCCGAGGGCCCAGATCGCCGCGCCGCGGGAGTAATGTCCCATCACCGGCTGCTTGGGAATGTACAACCGCCAGAGGGCCTCAGCCTGCCAGAATTCCATGACCGCCAGAGCCTCGATGAGGTGGGCCACCTGTTCGTCGATGCCGTCGAGCATGGGGCCGCTGACCCGCTGCTTGGTCAGTTGATCAACCCGTTTGAAGATCCTGGGAAGGGTTTCGGGGACCGCCACGCGGCGCAGGGCCCAGGCGGCTGCCACACGGGCCTCGGCCCGCGGAATCGACTGCAGCTCGAACAGCCGCTGGGCGGCCGGCTGGTGCCGGTGTTGACCCACCAGCAGCGCGGCCTGTTCCTGCCCGCGCCAGCTGTCTTGTCCCAGGACCTCGAGGGTCCCCTTCCAGATAGCGGGGACCAGTTCCGGCTGCTCCAGCAACTTGTCGAACTTCGCGGTCACCTCTTGCCGCAGGCCGGGAACGAGATCATCCAGCAGCCGCGAGACCGGCCCCATCCGTTCGGGGGTGGGGAGCGTGGTATAGGCCCGCATTCCCTGCCGGCGGACGAGGTGATCGGCGTTCTGCATGGCCTGTTCGGCCAGGGGCAGCACGAGGTTGCAGTCGATGTCGTTGAGGCGTTCGAGGGCGTCGGCCGCCACGGCCGGCTCGGGGTCGACCGCCAGTTTCAGCAGCAGGGCATGGGCGTCGGACTGTTTGTGGGAAGCCAGCAGCCGCGCGGCCGCCAGTCGATTGACCAGCGACACACCCTGTTTCTGGTCAATCAGTTTCTGGGCGTCGGCCACGAGCCCGTCGGTTTTGAGCCGTCCGGCCGCCAGGGCCGCTTCCAGCCGCAGTTCGGCGGGTTGCAGCACTCCGTGGGCGATTTCGAGCAGTTGCGGGACCGAGGCGGGATCGCCCGACAGTCCCAGGCCGCGGATCGCCAGAACCCGGTCGCGGTGACGGGCCCCCGCGGCGGTCAGGCGTTCCTGCCAGGTCCCGCGGATCGGTTCGTACTTCCACTCTCCGAGAGCCCGCTCGCAGATGCGACGGACATCGCCGGGATAGTTCGTGGCCGCGGTTGCCAGAGATTCGGCCACATCGCGGGCGTCGAGCCCCACCAGGGCTTTGGCGGCACCCGCGCGGGCGGCCGGGTGCGTCTCTTCAGCCACCAGCAGGGTCCGCAGGCGGGCGACCGTCTGGTTCAATCCGGGGACCCCCATTTTTGCCCCGCGCGCGATCGACTCGGCGGCCATCCGCTGCAGGTCGGCTTCGGGACGGTCGAGTGCCTGGCTCCAGACTTCCGCCAGGCGATTGGAGAACGAGGTCTCCATGGGGGCCCGGGGGAAATCGGGATCCGAGAACATCAGGTAGTCGGTCTGGATCTGGGCGTCAGCCGGTACGCCGTACCAACCGGCGGCGAGGCAGACCACAACAACGCAAAAGAGGCGGCGGAACATCGCTGGGGAGACCTTCATGGGGCTACTGGGGCCGCGAAATGCGCCACGTCTGGACCAACAACACAATCAGGCTGACCACCGAGGCTGCGCCCAGGAACCACCAATTGCCGGGGATGAGGTTGTAATCGGTGAAACCCTCGGCCCGCAGGGCCGACATGGCGGCACCGGCCGGGTTGATCAACAGCGCCTTTTCGACCGTCGATTGGCCGAACGGGGCATCACGCCCCAGCCAGATCAGCAGCGGCACCACGCTGATCAGCAGCAGTGCGATGTAGGCCACGGTGGTCGAGGCGGTGGTGCGGGGGAAGAGGCTGCCGATCCCGGCGCTGAGCATCATCGAGAAGACCGCGGTGAACGCGAGGCAGATCAGGGCCCGCTGCACCTGGCTCACCATGCCCGGCTCGATCATCACGATCACCAGATATCCGGGCAGGGTGGCGCAGAAGACGAGGGCGACCGTGAGAATCACGCTCAGCAGTTTGCCCCAGACAATCCGCCAGGGAGAGAGCGGCGTGCTCTGCAGCAGCAGCCATCCGCCACTTTCCCGTTCTGAGCTGAGCAGGGCCGCCGCGATGCTGGGGGTGATCAGCACGAACAGCGCGACCTGCAGGATCACCATGATCGCCCCGATGCGCGACACGCTCCAGTCGGTCGAACCGGCGGTCGCAGCGAACGCCAGCGCCAACGAGAGCATCGCCATCACCGCCACCAGCCGCAGCAGCCAGTGCAGGCGGCCGAATTTCCGGCAGCGGAACTCCTTCACCATCACCGGGTTCACCAGCGGGGGAATGCCCCCGCTGCGGCGGTTCGGATCGACCAGGAAGAACAACCGGCGGAACAGCCGGACGCCGGCCGACTGGTCATCGGCCACCATGCCGGCCGACCGCGACTGGTCGAAAATCGAGTGATTCAGCCGGCTGAGGGTCCAGACGGTGCAAATCGCTGCCATCGCCAGCGAGAAGATCATGAACCGGCCAGGGACGTCGGTGGTCATCATCAGCCCCTGGCTTCCCAGATCGCCCGCACCCAGCACACTGGCCAGGGCCGCGAACGGAGAGGCACACCGCAGCCAGTCGCCAATCCACGCCAGATACCCTTCGGTCCCCTGGAAGAAGAAGTGGGGTCCCAGCGAGACCACACTCAGCCCCAGCATGATGCCATAGGTCATGCGGATGGCGCCGTCGATCGAGCCCGCGTAGGTGCTGACCAGCAATCCCAGGGTCGAGCACTGCAGCACCACCAGGGCCAGCAGCACGTACAGCTTCAAGAGGTGACTGTCGAACTTGATGCCCCCGAGGGCATAGCAGGCACAGGCCGCGGGCAGGCTCAGCAGCAGCACCAGCCCCGCCAGCGCGAGAATCGCCAGCAGCTTGCCAAAGTAGATGCGGAAGCCCCCCAGCGGGGTGTTCAGCAGCAGGGCCAATGTTCCCTGGATCTTTTCTTTGACGATGCTGGTGGCCGGAAACACCGGCATCAGCAGCAGCATCGTGCTCAACAGCCCCAGTGCGAACAGCCGGAACACCTCCATCGAGCGGTTGCCCGAGAGGGCCAGCCGGTCTTCAGTCGGCCACCGCAGCAGGATCAACAGCCCCAGCACCGCCGGCAGCAGGCACTGGATCAGCGCCATCCGGCGACTGCGGAACAACGACAACAATTCCCGTCCCAGAACCGGATTGTTCATCAGTGGCTCGCTCCCCCGGCGGCAGGCTGGTTGGGTCGGGCGAATGTCATGAAGGCGTCTTCCAGATCGGTCTGCACCTCGCGGAACTGCGTGACCCGCAGACCGGCTCCAATCAGGGAGGCGAGCAGCGTGCCCAGTTCCGACTCGGGCTTCGCAGTCCGGAACCGAACCATCGATTCATTGGGGGCAGGGGTCACTTCGGCTCCTGCTTCCAGCCCCTTGCGAATGGCCTGGGCCGCCGCTTCGACCTGCGAGGCATTGTCGAGCTGCACTTCGATCAGCCGTTGCTGCGACACCTGTCGGCCAATTTCTTCGACCGTGCCATACGCCCGCAGCTTGCCGTGGGTCATGATGGCGGCCCGGTTACAGATGCGGGCCAGCTCGGGCAGAATGTGGCTGGTCACCAACAGGGTCTTCCCCATTGCCGCCAGCCGCAGCAGCAGTTCGCGCATCTCGATGCGGGCCTGTGGATCGAGACCGTTGGCCGGTTCGTCGAGGATGATCACTTCGGGGTCGTGGATCAGCGTGCGGGCAATTCCCACCCGCTGGCCCATTCCATGGCTCAGGCTGTCGACGAACTTGTCCTTCATGTACGTGGTGCCGGTGGTCTCCATCACCTCGTCGATCCGCTTGTTGCGGACACCGCGGGAGAGACCGAAGGCGGCTCCGAAGAAATCGAGGTATTCCCGTACCCGCATGTTCTCGTAGGAGCCGAACTTGTCGGGCATGTACCCCACGAGGTGCTTGATGCGTTTGGCGTCGTTGACGCAGTCGGCCCCGGCGATGGTGGCCCGCCCGCTGGTGGGGCGCTGCAGACCCACCAGGATCTTGATGGTGGTGGTCTTGCCAGCCCCGTTCGGGCCTATCAACCCCAGAATCTGCCCCTTGTCGACCGACAGGGTCATGTTGTCCAGGGCGGTGAATTCCCCATATTTCTTCGTCAGGTTCTCGATCTCAAGAACCGGTCTCTCGGAAGCCATTCAACACACTCTTTCGGGAACAGGACGAGATTCCACATCCACACGGTTCACGCCCGGGGCGGCTTGGACGCCTCAGGCAGGGTTCACGCAACGCGTGCCGCGGGGCCTGGCCGCGGCACTGCCGGCCACCTGGAACCACAGGGACCGGGTTCGGGGTGGACCGATCAGCCTCCTTCGGTCGCCAACGAACGGGCTTTGAGGTCGATCTTCAGCGACTCCATCTTCCAGGTGCTCTTGATCACCTGCCCATCTTCCGTGCGCTGGGTCAGTTGCGGACGGCTGGGATCTCCCGCCGCGAACCGCAGCAGCACTCCGCCGTCGGTCACCTGCAGCACCGCGGGATCATCAATCTGCAGTTCCACAACCCCCACCGGATCGATCCATTCCTTGAGGACCTGCAATTCGCCATTCTTCCACCCCGCCACCTCCAGCCGCCCGATCGGACCCGAAACCTCGATCCGCACGCGGGCCGAGACCGCTTCGAACGGCAGCAGCGCGGCGGGGGGTTCGAAGACAAACCAGGCGGTCCCGGGCAGATCCCGATCGGCCCCTTCGTTCTTCACAAAGTTCCAAATTGGGGACGAGGTCAATCCATCGGGGCCCGCACCCCGCTGGTTGCGGAAGGGCAACAGCGGCGAGGGGATGAGATAGTCGGTTCCGGGTGCCGGGCGGGTGATGGTCAGCGGCATCTGCACCAGGGCCGAGCCTTTGACCGTCCGCTGCGCATCGAGCGCCAGGCCGTCCACCCAGGGATCGGTCCAGGCGTAGATCTGCAGGGCCGATTTGCGGGCGACACTGTCGACACTGTCGATGACCTTCTTGAGTGTCTTCTGTCGCCGCGACTGCTCATCCGACAGAAACTCCGACGCGAGGTACTGGTTGCGGGTCAGCACATTGTCGGCCGCCGCCACGAAGGTGCCATCGGGTTTCAACTCGACCCCCAGGCGGCCCCAATTGGTGCTGATCACCGCATCGGAGACCCCCTGGGCATCGCCCGCCTGCAGCTGGCCGACCAGCCCCTCGGGGCCGAAGGTCGCTTCGGCGATGAACGGTTTGCGGGTGGTCCCCGACCGGGTCATCGACATCGCGCGCTGGCCGCGGTTCTGCGGCAGGTTGACCCATCGCCACTTGCCCAGGTCGGTCCATTCCATCCGCCGGTTCGTCCCCGAGTCTCCGGCCATGTCGGGCATCACCCGGCCCCCCTTGTCGGAGCCCAGTTCGGTCTCTTTCCCATCGGGCGAGAACAGCGCACCAAATCCGTTCGACTGGTATTCGTGCGAGCCGGGAACGCCATTGACCACCTGAACCACCGACATCGCGGAGGGACTGGCATTGCTGCTTTGTTCCCCCAGCCAGACCAGCGCCCCGCCGGCCAGGAGCGACAGAACGGGCACGAACCAGCCCAGGTGCTGCAACCGCTGGGCACGCCACAGCGCGACCGCTGCCGCCGCCAGGGCCCCCACGAAGGCGAACAGCACACTCAGCACCTTGCCGCGGGCGGGAATCTTGTAGCCGATGTAGTCACCCGCCTGTTCGGCCACCAGCGACTCGACCGACACCTCGGGGGGGCGGGCCCCCAGAAAATCGGCCGCCAGCCGCTGCATCGGCTCGTTGGGCACATACAGGCTGAACTCCGCCGGATTGTTGCTGGCGGCTGCCGGATTGGGCATTCCCGGACGTCCCGGGGGCTGAGGCACATCGGGGGGAGGAGACGGCTGGGGGGCCGCCGGGGCCGGTGGGGCGGGGGGCAGATCATCCTGCCCAAACCGCGCCGCCTCGATGTTTTCGAGCCGGGCCCTCTCGGCCGCCGCCCAAGAACTGGCATTCACTCCCATCCAGGCCTGAGGTGACAGGGTGGTCACCAACACCCGGCCCGCTCCATAATTCTTCCAGAACGCGGCCGGCCAGCCATTCACCGTGTACCACACCTCTTCCTGGGGGGTGGTCACCAGCCGCACCATCGGGACCGGCTCATCATACCGCACCAGTTCCGAAGCATTTCCCAGGGTGGGCATGGTCGGTTCGATCTTCACCTCGGCCAGGAAGGTGCGGTCGACGTACTGACCCTGCCAGTCGTCACCGAAAAACGCGCTCAGCACTTCGGGATCGACAGAATCGAGCATCAGCCAGACCCGGCCGCCACCTCCCACCCATTCGCGAATGGCCGACAGACCCGCCTGGTCGTTCAACACGCGGCTGCTGGAAATCACCAAGTGGTCGATCGCCCGGTAGCTCTCTTCATCGGGGGGGAGGAAGTCGTCCAGCAAATTGGCGATCTGCCGACCGTTCCCCAGCTTCACCCGGCATGCCACCACGAGGTCGTATGGAGGATTTTTGGGGTCCTGAGTCTCTTTCTCGGTGTCTTCGACCATCCCGGTGATCGGCCGTTTCAGCGCGGTGAAGAAACTGCCGCTGTGCTGCACCTGCGAGGTGTCTTCGCGTACCATCTTGCCGGCACTCTCGACAATCGAGTGGAACCGCAACTGCGGTTCGGTGTACCCCTCGGGAACCAGAATGGGGTGCGACACCTTCATCCGCGACTGCGGGGGGAGCCACACCTTCCGCCCAAATTGCAGGGAGGGTTCCTGATCAAAATAGGTCGCACAACGCAACTCGGCCGGTTCGGTTCCCGGGTTGGCGACATTCACATTCACCATCGCCCATTGACCGGGAACATAGACGTACAGACCACCAGGGCCCGCCGGGACCACGGTGTACTTCACCTGCCCCCCACCCGCCGGAGACGTGGCCGCATTGGCTGCACCACCCGCTGGAGGGGCTCCTGGAGGACCGCCCGGAACAGCGCCACCCGGAACAGCGCCACCCGGAACAGCTCCACCAGGGGCTGCCGCGCCTGGTGCCGTTCCTCCCGGAGGACCCCCCGCAGGGGGGCCACCTGCCGGAGGCTGAGCCCACGCGGGGGAGGTCAGCAGCGAGGCCAGCAGCAACCAGCACCAGCACTTCCGGGCTCTGCGGCCAGCCCACTGTGTCCACTCCGTCCGTGTCCACTCCGTCCGTGTCCACTCCCACCGTGCACACTCCGGCCGTTCCCCTGTGGCCCGACTGTCGGCGGGTGAACTCCAGGTCTCTCGCGCAGTCAACATCGCGAACGTCTCTCGCTCCAGGGGAACGCGGAAATCTTGTCGCAGCGGTCACACGCGACCGGCGCGTGTACTTTACAGTTCACTCCGACGGCGTGCCACCAGCGCCAGTCACTGGATGACGCCAGAACCGCCGGGCTTTCATTTCGAAGCGGGGTAACTCCCCCACACCGACGGACCGCACCTCGGCCCGAAACAGAAATCGCTCACGGACCAGCTGTTCCACTCGGTGCGTCAAGCCCGCCACCTCGGCGTCCGACAGCCCCGCCGCCGGCTCGATTTCGAGTTCCAACCGCTGCAGTCCCACCCCCTCCCAGAGGTGAATCCGAAACTCGGCCACTCCGGCGACCGTGCGGATCGCATCTTCCAGAGCCGAGGGATACAGGTTGTTTCCCCGGATCGTGACCATGTCGTCGACGCGTCCCAGAATTCCCCCCTGCAGCCGCAAAAACCCCTCCCCCGCCACTCGGGGTGGGGCCAGCCGCACCCGGTCTCCCGTCCGGTAGCGAATCAGTGGAGTTCCGGTCCGTCCCAGGTTGGTGATGACCAATTCCCCTTCCTCGCCCTCCTCGACCGGCTGCAGAGTGAGCGGGTCCAGCACTTCGGCCACACACTCGGTCTCGAGCATCTGCAGTGTTCCCGGCTCTTCGGCACACTCGATCGCCAGCGGGCCGAGTTCGGTCATTCCCCAGTGATCGAACACCCGGGCCCCCCATCCCCGTTCGATCAATTCCCGCGTCGCGGGAATGTTCCCTCCGGGCTCTCCCGCCACCAGCAGCCCGCGCACTCGGCTGCCGGGCAAATCGAGCCCCTTCTCCCGTGCCACCTCGGCCAGTCGCAGGGCGTAGGTGGGGGTGCAGCAGACGATGGTCACCTCGTTGTCGAGCAGCGCCTGCAGGCGTGCCTCGCTGCTGGTCCCCCCGCCGGCAATGCACAGGTTGCCCAGGCGATTGGCTCCCTCGAATCCCGCCCAGAAGCCCAGGAAAGGCCCGAACGAAAAGGCATAGTACAGCCGGTCGCGAGGGGTCAGCCCCATCCAGCCGAACAGTTGCCGCCAGCAGTCCAGAATCCACCCCCAGCTCTCGGGAGTATCGAGCCACCGCATGGGGTGCCCGGTCGTGCCTGAGGTCTGGTGGAGCCGCGAGTACGCCTCGCGGGGCCACGTCAGGTTGGTGCCATACGGGGGGTGGGCCCGTTGATCGGCGAGGATCTCGGATTTGGACACCAGCGGCAGTTGAGCCAAATCGTCGCAGCCGCGGATCGTCCGCGGATCGACCCCTGCCGCGCGCCAGCGATTGGTCCAAAACGGGTTCGACTCCGACACCTGGGCCAGCAGTTGACGCAGCCGCGCCGACTGCCAGGCCCTCAATTCCGGCCGTGAGGGAGTGCCACCAAGAGAACGGGAATCCACCAGCATCACCTGAGGCTCCGCCACCGGGACGCCGTCCTCCTGGGAAAGCTGTGAGGTTTCATCGGGGCGGGCAATCTGGAAGGGACAGGGAGGAACGTCCGGGGGACATCAGATCCACAAGCGCCGTTTCAAGTCCCCCGGAAGGCGGGACGATTGATAGGGGAGTATGGCGACCAACGGCAAAGCAGAGCAACTACGACTGGGGTTTCTGACCGCCATCGAGGTTCCTGACAAGGGACTGACGGGGGGGTTGCTGGTCACGAACCATTACGGGCGTCCGCTGGAGTTCCAGTGCACGACCCCGGTGCGGGCGAACCCCACGCAGGAAATCCTGTACGGGGCCAGTCTTAAACCGTTTCTGCTGGGGGAGTTGATCGGCGGGACCCTGGTCGACAAATCGTCGGTCAAGCCGCAGTTGATCCTCACCGATCAGCCGGAGATTCTCGAGCTGCGCAACCATATTGATGTGCCGGTTGTGCTGGTGGATCCGACTGGAGAAACCGGGGGGGAACGGACGATGAAACTGGGCCGTCAAACCATCCGGTTTCACGAGGCCCACCAGTCGGACCAGGTCCGGATCGATGAGGGGGCGCAACAGATTCCCGCCGATGCCGACCTGCGGGAACCATTCAGCCGGGTTCGCGAGGCCCTGCAGGAAACTCTCAAGACTGGAGCGCTGCGATGACGCAGCCCACCGTGGAGGTCTTCGCTTCGGGGATGAACAGCGCCCTGCAGCGGGCTCCCCGGTTGAAAACCATACCGGTTCCGCTTTCGCCGATGGAGCTGGTGTGTGAGCGCTGGCGGCCCCTGTGGCCGACACTCAGGACCGTGGGGTTGCGCTTTCCCGAGGCCCCCGATCCTCCCCCCAAGCCGGCCCCTGTGCCGAAGTCCCCCGGTGAGGCGGCGGTCGCAACAGCGGGAGAGGGGGATCCCTCGGGGGCCGGGGCCGGTGCGGGCCCCGACATTCCCGCCCCGCATATCCCCCTCTCGCCCCCGGTGGCGACGCTGGCCGACCTGCTTCCCTCGGGGGCGGTTCCCGAGGGCAAGCTGACCCGCATCAAGCCTCCGGCGGATGCGATCTCGATCGAAGACCGGCTCTTCTACCTGCTGCAGCCGCCGCTGGAAACGTGGCTGAAGGGGCAAGAGCTGATCATGCCCTTCGAGCCCTTTCCCTACCAATACGAGGGAATTGCGTGGCTCTTCGCCAATCAGGCGTGCCTGCTGGCTGACGAGATGGGGCTGGGGAAGACCATGCAGACCATCACCGCCATCCGCCTGCTGCTGCGGGCGGGGCAGGTGCGGCGGGTGCTGCTGGTCTGTCCCAAGCCGCTCATTCCCAACTGGCAGCGTGAGTTCCGGACCTGGGCCGAAGAAATCCCGGTCGTGACGCTCGAAGGGGAAGGGCCCCGCCGCCAACTGCTGTGGATGATGCAGGGGACCACGGTGTTGCTGGCGAACTACGAACTGCTGGTCCGCGACATGGAGGCGTTTGGCGACCAGATTCCGCAGTTCGACCTGGCGATTCTCGATGAGGCGCAGCGGATCAAGAACCGCGACTCGCGCACCTCTTCGACAGCCCGGGCCATTCCCCGCAAACGTAGTTGGGCCCTCACCGGGACCCCCATTGAAAACCGCCCCGAAGAGCTGGCGGCCCTCTACGAGTTCATGGAGGTGGTTCCCCCCCGGGCCACCCCCGACCTGCGGCAACTGCAGATCCTGTCGAAGCAGTACATCCTGCGGCGCACCAAGGATCTGGTGATGAAAGACATGCCCCCCCGGCTCGACCGGGATGAATTTCTCGATCTTGCCCCGGCCCAGCGGCTGGCTTACGACGTGGCCGAGAAGGAAGGGGTCATCCAGCTCGACGGCATGGGAGACTCGATCACCATTCAGCACGTGTTTGAACTGGTGATGCGGCTCAAGCAGATCACCAACTACGACCCGCTGACGGGAGAGAGCGCGAAGCTCGAACGGCTCGAGGCCGACATGGAGGAAATTGCCGCCTCGGGAGGAAAGGCCATTCTGTTCAGCCAGTGGGTGAGCTGCATCGAGTGGCTGCAGGAGAAGCTCGCGCGGTTCCAGCCCCTCTGCTACCATGGGAAGATTCCCACCCCCAAACGTGAGCCGATCCTCAAGCAGTTCAAGGAAGATCCCCAGGCCAATCTGCTGATGATGAGCTACGCCACGGGGGCGGTGGGGCTGAATCTGCAGTTCGCGGGGTATGTGTTTTTGTTCGACCGGTGGTGGAATCCGGCCATTGAAGACCAGGCGATCAACCGGGCCCACCGTATTGGCCAGAAGAGCCAGGTGATCGTCACGAAGTTCATTTCGAAGGACACGATCGAGGAACGGATCAACCGCGTGCTCGACGAGAAGCGGGCTCTGTTCGCGAAGGTGTTGGGCGAGGGGGAGGCGACCAACAACAGCCTCAGCCTGAATGCTTCGGAAATCTTCGGCCTGTTCGACCTCAAAGCCCGTGCCGGGAAGGGCGTGCGCAAGATCTCCCCCGCCAAGCCGGTGTAGGCAGCGGCCATTCCGCGGGCGAATCGCCGGGCTCAGGGTTCGAGGATCTTCACTTCCCACAGGCCCTGTTCGCGGTTTTTCCACTGCTGCACTGCTGACAGTTCCAGTTCCCCCTGCGAGTGCCGGACCAGGATCCGGAAAAACCGCTGCTGCTGTTCCGCATCGAACAGCAGCGGTTCGATGTGCTCCCAGGCCGGCCGACCGTAGGTGTCGTAGTTGTCACGAAACTGCGGCCAGTCTTCGACCGCGTGTTTCAGTTCGTGCTGGAACGACGCCGATTCCGGTGCGGGGAGTTCTCCCGTGATCAACTGGATCCCCGGGCACACCTCCGCCTGATCACACCAGTGCACCAGGAATTTCAGGTTCCGGGGGGGCTGACCGGCTGCGTCCGGCAGGTGGACTTCGGCCTCGCGCAGCGGCAGCGTGGGGTCGGACGAGATTTCGACGACCGGCAACGCCCTCAATTGGTCTGATGACAGGCCGAGTTTCTTCACCTCCGGCAATTGCCCCAGTTCTTCCTGGAGCCGCTGCCGCACCTG
>JBKDUK010000023.1:0-39329 GCA_046339535.1 Planctomycetaceae bacterium
GCGCCGGAATGCCATTCTCGCGGGCGAAGCGGGCAAAATCCCACACAATCAGAAAGTAGCTCGAAAACCCCATGCGGGTGATCACCGACAGCTCGTACTCAAGCCGGTCGAGCACCGCCTGCGACGGATTGTCTCCGTAGCGCCAGCGGATCCCCTCATCACACAGCTCGCGCAGATACTCGACGTCGGTCTTCTGCTCGGGGGGCCGGAAGACCGGGAAGTGCCGCTTCTTCAGATCGAGGTCGATGTCGACCCCGTTGGCGATCTCCTGCGTGCGCGCCACCGCGTCTTCAAACCCGGGAAACGCCTCGTACATTTCCTGGGGCGTGCGGACGAAGAACTGGTCCCCCGTCATCTTCATCCGCTTTTCGTCGGTCCGCAACGAGTGCGTGTTCACGCACAACAACACGTCATGCCAGCAGGCATCCTCCTGGTTCAGATAGTGGGCGTCGTTGGTCGCCACCAGGGGAATGCCCAGCCGACGGGCCAGGTCGACCGTCCCGTCGGCACACATCTTCTGAATGTCCAGCCCCGCGTTCTGGATCTCGAGGTAGTAGTCGTTCCCGAAAGTCTTCTGGTACCAGGCCACCACGTCGGCGGCCTCGTCCATCCGGTCGCCGAGGATCAGGTTCGACAGCTCCCCCGCCGCACATCCCGAGAGACAGATCAACCCTTCCGAGTGGGCCGCCAAAACCTCTTTGTCGATGCGGGGCTTGTAGTAGAACCCTTCCAGGAAGGCGATCGACGAGAGCTTGATCAGGTTCTTGAACCCGGTCCGGTTCTTGGCCAGCAGCGTGAGGTGGAAACTCGCCTCTTTCATGCGGGAGGCATCTTTGGCCGTTCGCGAACCGGGAGCGATATAGGCCTCATAGCCGAGGATGGGGTTGATCCCCTCGGCCTTGCACTTCTGGTAGAACTCCAGCGCGCCGTACAGGTTGCCGTGATCGGTCAGGGCCAGGGCCGTCATGCCGCTGGCCTTGGTCTTCTTCACCAGTTCGGGAATCCTGTTGGCCCCATCCAGCAGGCTGTAGTGCGAATGCACATGCAGATGGACGAAGGGTTTGTCGGACTTCGGCTGCTGCGGGTTGGACTGCTCCGCGGTCGACATGCGCTCTCCCGGTTCCGCCTTGAAGCCGGTCGGCCCGCCGAAGTTCGGTCTGCCTGACCCGGCTGATGAGATTCCTGTTTCCGCCCGCCACCCACCCCGAACACAAAACCCCCCTCAACCCGGTCGGGGGACTCAATCCCGGGCACTCAATTGTCCGCTCACCCGACGGGCTCGTGCCGACCGACGTGCTGCGGCCGCGGGCGCAGCATCCACCGTCAGCCACATGACTCAATGCCGCCGGAGCATTCCTCCGCTCCCGGCAACCCCCCCGCGAGCGAACTACGAGACGTTGGTCGCCGGGATGCGGGCGGGACGCTCGGCCCAGACCTGCGCTCCAAACAGCGCGGTGGCATAGAACGCCATGCCCACCAGCGCCCGCAGCAAGAACGGCAGACCCATCAGGTACGAGGTCAGCAGTCCGTCCATCGTGTGGGGATACGTGTCGGTCACCGCCCAAAAGCCGAAATTGGTCACGAGGAAAAACACCAACTCGGCCAACACGGCAGTTCCCGCCATCCGCTCCAGCGAGGCCCGCTCGGGCAGGGTCGCTCCCAGAGCGGCCATCAACAGGTAGCCGAGCACCACCAACCCCTGGTCGCGGTAGAACGAATAGAACTCGAAGTTCCCCATCACCAGGCCAATCACCAAATTGGTCAGCAGCAGGGTGACCAATGGCAACCCCAGACCCAGCCAGCGATTGGAAACCCGCGCCCCGCCAAACAGCAGGGTGGCGCCCAACGGGGCGACAGCCCACAACGAGCCCCAGATCGACATGACATCCACCAGTTCCAGCCGGGCCGCGACGAAATAGGCCACCCGGATGACAACCCCCCAGACGCACGCGGCCAGCAGGATGTGGGAACGAGAAGACAGCATGGAACATTCCTCGACAGAGACTTGGGGAGCCCGCTGCTCCGCTCCTTCCTTGGTATCAGAAACGGGTCCGGTTTTCCATTCCCCAACCGGGCCACAAGCGCGCGGTTTTTCCCGCGGTTTTTGGGGTGACCGAATTTCCCGGGAAACAAAAATCGGTCCCCTCCAGCCGGTGCTGTCCTCCCGTCCCCTGCCTCTCCCCCACCGGTGGCGAAAGGTGTTCAGATTTTCCCCATCTCCACGTGCAACCCGAGCCCACCTCCGGCCCTCCAAGTCGTCTCTGGGATTCGCCGCGGTTTTGATACAGTCTCGCCCCGTTCCCGTTGGCGGCATTGCTTGCCCGCCGACTCTCTCTGGACCGATCTCTGACCGACATGCACCCCACCCCCGCCGAGATTCTCGCCACAGTCTGCTTCGTGCTGGCCGTGCTGCACACCTTCGCGGTCAAACGCTTCGCCCAGTGGGCGCATCACTACCCCCCGGGCTCGATTCCCGAGAATCTGCTGCACTTCCTGGCCGAGACCGAGGTGGTGTTCGGCCTGTGGGCGGCCGCCCTGTTCGCCGGCCTGGCGGTGGTGGGGGGCTCGCTGCACACGGCCATCGACTACATCGAAAGCCTCAGTGCGAATTACAACGAGCCCAAATTCGTGCTGGTGGTGATGGTGGTCGCGGCGACCCGTCCCGTGGTGCTGCTGGCCGAGAAGATCCTCATCGGGATCTCACGGCTCATTCCCCTCACGGAAGGGCTGGCGTTCTACATCGTCGCCCTGGCGATCGGCCCGCTGTTGGGCTCGCTGATCACCGAGCCGGCCGCCATGACTCTGCTGGCCATCCTGCTCAAACGCCGGTATTTCGACCAGGGAATCACGCAGCGACTGGCCTATGCCACCCTGGGACTGCTGTTTGTGAACGTCTCGATCGGCGGGACTCTGACTCACTTCGCCGCTCCGCCCGTCCTGATGGTCGCCACCCCCTGGCAATGGGACACCGCCTACATGCTGAGCCACTTTGGCTGGCGGGCCGCCCTCAGCACCGTGGTCTCAACCCTGCTGATCGTCGGCTTCTTTCGGGGTGAACTCTCGCGGATTGAACCGTATGTCTCGCAGCGGGCGGCTGTTCCCGCCTGGCTGACCATTCTGCATGTGCTCTTTCTGGCCCTGGTGGTGCTCTTCTCGCACCATCCCGACATCTTCTTCGGCGTCTTCATGCTGTTCCTCGGACTGACCACCGCCACCAGGGAATACCAGGATCCCCTCAAACTCAAGGAGGGGCTGCTGGTGGGGTTCTTCCTCGCCGGTCTGGTCACCCTCGGGAGCCTGCAGGAATACTGGCTGCGGCCGCTGATCACCAACCTGTCGGGGTCACTGCTGTTCTACGGCACCACCGCCCTCACAGCCATCACCGACAACGCCGCCCTCACCTACCTCGGCTCGCGCGTGGAGGGGATCACCGAAGACCTCAAGTACGCCCTGGTGGCCGGGGCGGTCACCGGCGGGGGACTGTCGGTCATTTCCAATGCCCCCAACCCGGCCGGTGTGGGCATTTTGCAGTCGTCCCGCGCCTTCGGCGAAGGGGGCATCAGCCCCCTCGGCCTGCTGCAGGGAGCCCTGCTCCCCACCCTCATCGCGGTCATCTTCTTCTGGTGGATCTGAAGCCCCCCGGCGGGCAGTCGTCACCGGTCATGGCAAGCGGATGGGTCATGGGGGCTGTCCCAGAGCCCGATGCCCCTCACGACGCACCATCGCTCGTTGACACAATTTACCAGTTCCATTAGAAGTCCCCCCGAATTGACCGAGCCCCCCAGGTTCAGCCCTCTTCCCTCCCCTTCACCCGGGTCCTGAAGGGGGACGGGGCGCGGCGGGCTCCCGAGGATGGGGAGTGGCCCCGGTCCGCTCAGGCTGGTCGGAACTTGCTGGTCAGCCCCCAGGTGTTGCCCCGGTTCGCAGGGGTGTCGAAAAGGAGTTCGCAGATGAAGCGCACCGCGTTGATCACCGGCATCACCGGCCAGGATGGCTCGGATCTGGCCGAGTGGCGGCTCGCCCAGGGCTCCCAGGTCCACGGCATGCTGCGCCGCACCAGCTCGCCCAATCTCGAACGCATCGAACATCTGCAAGACCGCCTGCAGCTCCATTTCGGCGACCTGCTCGACCAGCACTCCCTCACCCGACTGGTCGCGAAGATCCGTCCCACCGAGGTCTACAACCTCGCCGCCCAGAGTTTCGTCCCCACCAGCTGGGAACAACCGATCTTCACCGCCGAGGCGACCGGGCTCGGAGTCACCCGCCTGCTCGACGCGATCCGCGAGGTCGATACCGGCATCCGCTTCTACCAGGCGAGTTCGAGCGAGATGTTCGGCAAGGTGCACGAGACCCCCCAGCGCGAGACCACGCTGCTGCACCCCCGCAGCCCATACGGCGTCGCCAAGGTCTATGGGCACTACATCACCATCAACTACCGCGAGAGCTACGGGCTGTTCGCCTGCTCGGGCATTCTGTTCAACCACGAGTCTCCCCGCCGGGGTCTCGAATTTGTCACCCGCAAGATCTCGCACGCCGTCGCGAAAATCGCGCTGGGGCAGCAGTCGGAACTGCGGCTGGGCAACCTCGACGCGAAACGCGACTGGGGCTTCGCGGGAGACTACGTGCGGGCGATGTGGCTGATGCTGCAGCAGCCCGAGGCGGATGACTTTGTCGTGGGGACCGGCGAGACCCATACGGTCCGGGAGTTCGTCCAGATCGCGTTCGACCAGGTCGGGCTCGACTGGAAGAAGTACGTGGTGGTCGATCCGGCGTTTTACCGCCCGGCCGAAGTCGACCTGCTGCTGGCCGACCCCACGAAGGCCCGGGAAAAGCTCGGCTGGGTCCCCGAATGCGGGTTTGAAGAGCTGGTGCGGCAGATGGTGCGGGCCGACCTGGAGGGACTGCGGGGAAAGCAGACCCCCGCCCTCCGGCGGGCGGCCTGAGCCCGGGCTGATTCGGGCGAATCTGGCTGCGCCTCTCTGTCACAGCCGAACATCGGCCAGCGGTTGGACGAAGGTCCCCGGCACCATCGGTGCAAAGCCGCACCCGAATGGTCATCCGGCCGGCGGTGTTGCGTCTGGCGCTGTGCGGCCGTTGTGATGCGCCTCGTGTGACGCTCTTGCCACGAAGTGTGATCCACAATCCACCGCCATTCGAACCGGTGACGCGAGACGACGGCCGTTCGCCGTGTCAGGAGCCAATCCGCCGCACGGCCCGCAGCGTGTCGATGACACATGGCGGCAGACACCACCGCGCGAACTGGCGGGCGCGGGCCGCCCCGGTCAACGGCGGCTGAGGATGGGGGATGGCGCGGCGTTGCCCCTCGTCTTCCAGCAGTTGCCGCACCTCGGCGCAGAGCCCGATCTCCGGAGGCCAGGCGTGGGCCGCCAGCCGCCACTCCTGCAGCACAGGCCGCCCGATCTGCGTGAGGTAGTCGCGGAACAGGGGGCCCCAAACCCGCGGCTGCGGTGCGTCCAGCTCTTCCAGAACCTGCACCATCCGCACCCATTGTCCGACTTCCGCCCCCTGCTGCGACATCAGCAGTGTCGACTGCGCCTGCTCGTGCTGACGGAACATTCCCGCCACGTAGGGATCGGCCACGATGGTCTGCTGTTTCGAGACGGCCGTCAGCAGCGTCCGTTCGGTGTAGAGCGGAAAGGTCGGGTCGGCGAAGTGCGCCGCGAACCGCCGCAGATGGGCCGTGCGGAAGATCTGCGCGGGAGGAATGGCGAAACTCAGAAACAGCGACAGCGGCAGCACCAGATCCCCCGGGATGGCCTGCGGGGTGCGACCCGCCCAATCGAGCGGCACCGGCGGCCCCATCAGCCACGGTTTGATCAAAAGATTGGGGGTCGGCGTGGCATACATCGAGGCCAGACTGCAGACCGCCTGGGGGTGCTGGCCCAGTCCGGCGACGGCCCGCGCGGCGAATTCGGGAAACAGCAGGTCGTCGTCCTGCAGCCAGCCAAACAGCTCTCCCTCGGCCAGTTCGAGCACGCGCTGAAAGTTCCAGGCGGGTCCGCGGTTGGTCTCCGACCGCGACCCCCGGACTCGCGGATAGGTCAGCCCCCGCAGGCACTCGGCGGTGCCGTCGGACGAGGCATTGTCAGAAACCACGATCTCCAGGCGGGGATACGTCTGGGCCTGGGCCGAGGCGAGCGATTGCCGCAACAGCCCCACCCGATTGAACGTCGGTATGCCAATCGTGACCAGCGGTTCGAACATCACGCACCAGAGTCAACGTGTCGGGAATGGACTTCCGGGAAACGCCCGCCGGGGACCGGGCCCGGGTCACCCCCCGGAACCTGCGGCCTGCCGTCAGCCCGGGCGGGGGGCCAGGTGGTGACGCCACCACGCCGCCGACTGCCGCAACCCCTCATCGAGAGGAATGGCGGGCCGCCATCCCAGTTCTTCGCGCAGACGGCGGACGTCGGCCAACAGCCGGGGGGGATCTCCCGGCGGCGCGGTCAGGTCCCCCAGCCGCACGAGATCGGGCCGGCCGCACACCTCCCCCGCCAGCCGCACCAGGTCGGCCAACCGCACGGGCTCCCCCGAGGCAAGGTTCAGCGCCCCGGCCAGCGGGCTGCCCAGCAGTTTCTCCAGCGCTGCCGCCAGATCGTCGACATGCAGGTAGTCGCGCCACTGGGTCCCGTCGGAACACCGCGTCGGACGCCCCGCCAGCAGGTCGTTGAGGATGGCCCCCACCAGTTTCTGCGGCGGCTCCCCCGGTCCATACGGGGCGAACACACGCCCCCAGGCGAACGACAGACCGCGATCCCGGCAGAACGTCTCGGCCACCTCCGCAAAGGCCAGCTTGCAACGCCCGTAGAGTGTGGCGGGGGTGCGCGGCGTGAGGGTTTCGTGGCAGAGGCCGTCGGCGTGGTTCCAGGCATACTCGGCACAGGTGCCGACCCCCACAAAACGGCTTCCCCCCGCATCGGCGAAGGCCCGCAGCAGGTTCACGCTCGACGCCAGCCATTCGAGATTGGCGGGCGATTTCCAGAACACCCCGGGAGTCGCCTCCCAGGCGAGATGCAGGGCATGCAGACCGCTGGTCCGCGGCTGGGTTGCGCCCAGTCCGGAGGGGGACGCGGCAATTTCCGCCACCACCTGGCGCACCCGCGGCTGGTCGAACAGATCAACCTCGCAGACCGAGACCCCCGCCGGCAGATCAGGCGGGGTTCGGCGCGACAGCAGCCAGACCCGCCAGCCCGCCGCAGCCAGCCGGGGAACCACCCGCCGCCCGACAAACCCCGTCCCTCCCGTCACCAGCACGGTGGGTCCCACCGGCGGCACACTGTCGCCGCACGGCACACTCACGCCACGCATTCCAGGTAGCCGTCGGGGGCAACGGTGATCTGCAGCTTGTCGGCGATTTCGTGGTCGATCCGGAACCGGGAGTTGGTCTTCAGGAACTCGTGCACGGCGGTCTTGGGGTTGTTGCCCGGTCCCCAGGGACGGTCGGGGAAGGCGTCGGCCGGCATGTCTTCGACCACCGTGTCGAAGACCACCAGGTAGCTCCCCCGGGTCACCAGGGACGAATACAGTTCGAGCTCCTGCAGCACGTGTTCGTGGGTGTGGTTCGAATCGAGACAGACCAGCACGGGCCCCTCCGCCGGGAGGCGCTGCCGGACCTGCGCCACGACCGCCGGATCAATTGCCGAGCCCTGGATCATCTCAATCCGGCGAAACAGGGGATGCTTCTCGATCTCGACCCGGTTGTGGGGGCGGATCTCAATGTCAATTCCCAGCACGCTGCCGGGGCCGCCAATCAGTTCGAGCATCGAGGCCGAGAAGATCAGCGAGCCCCCGTGGGCAATGCCGGTCTCGATGATCAGCCGGGGACGCACCTTCCAGATGATCTCCTGCATCGCGACGATGTCCTGGGGATACTGGATGATGGGGCGTCCCAGCCACGAAAAGTTGTACGAATAGCGGTGCTGGAAGCTGCGGTCGAAAAAGTCGCGTGTGGCGGAACGCATTCCCGGGTCGGCCGCCATGCGGGCGATCGCTGCGGGGTCCTTCGGGTCGTGGGGTGCGGGCATCGGCAAAATCCAGAGAAAAGTCCAGTTCAGCGAAGAGCAGCGGGCCGGTCCGACAGCAGCGGCCACTCCTGGTCGCGGGAAGAAATCACGGTCACCGGCAGGGGCCAGGTCAGCCCCAGCAGGGGATCGTCAGGGCGGGCACCCCGGCCCGACGCGGCGTCGTAGAAGGTCGAGATCTCGTAGGTCACCTCAGCGCTGTCCGTCAGCGTCTGGAAGCCGTGCGCGCATCCCTCGGGGATGTACAGCATCCGCCGGTTGTCGGCACTCAGCTCGAAGCCCACCGACTGCAGCCGCGTGGGAGATTGCGGACGCAGGTCGACCGCCACGTCCCAGATCGCCCCCCGGGAGGCCCGCACCAGTTTCGCCTCGGCGTGTGGCTGTGCCTGCCAGTGCATTCCCCGCACCGTGCCGGCGCGGTGATTGAACGACACGCTGGTCTGCGCCAGAGCCGGGTTGAGCCCCCGAGCGGCCAGTTCCCGCGGGCACCACAGCCGGGCGAAGAACCCGCGCTCATCGGCCCGCAATTCGGGCTCGATCAGCCAGACACCGGCCAGCGGCGTGGGGGTGAACTTCATGGTCACTCAAACCACCCGGACATCGGGAATGGGAACGATAAACCGGCCCCCCGCCAGGCGGTACTCCGTCTGCTGCGCCAGAATCTCCCGTTCGAAATTCCAGGTCAGCAGCAGGCAGTAGTCGGGTCGGCGCAGGGCGAGTTCCTCGGGGGGGACGATCGGCAGGCGGGTTCCCGGGGTGTATTTCCCCTGTTTCACCGTGCTGCGGTCGGCCACAAAATCGAGCACTCCGGCCCCAATGCCAAACACGTTCAGCAGCGTGCTCCCCTTGGCCGAGGCCCCATAGGCGGCGAGCGAACAGCCCGCCCGTTTGAGGTCCCCCAGCAGGCCGGTCAGCGTCTGCCGCAACCGGTCGACCTCGGCGGCGAACCGGGCGTAGTACTCGAATTGATCGACCCCAGCCTCCCGCTCGGCCTGCAGCAGCCCGACCGCCGAGCCCCGGGCCGGTGTGTCGGGGGCCCCCCGCCGGGCAAAGATCCGCAGGCTCCCCCCGTGGATGTCGACGACTTCGGCATCATCGATGATCAGCCCGTGGCTGCGGAACAGCCGGTCGAGCGCCGTCAGCGAGAAATAGCAGAGGTGCTCGTGATAGATCGTGTCGAACTCCCGCTTCTCGACGAACGGCCGCACATAGGGGGCCTCGATCACCGCCACGCCGTCGGGCTTCAGCACGGTGTGAATGCCGGCGACGAAGCCGTTGAGGTCGGCCACGTGGGCCAGCACATTGTGGGCGTGGAAGACGTCGGCGGTCAGCCCTTCGCCGGCGAGGGCCTGGGCGGTCGCCCGGCCGAAGAACGCGACCCGCGTGGGAACCCCCCGCTCGGCCACCGCCACCTGGGCCACGTTGGAGGCCGGTTCAATCCCCAGCACCTGCACCCCCCGTTGCCGGTAGTGCTGCAGCAGGTAACCGTCGTTGCTGGCCGCCTCCAAAACCCGCTGCCCCGACCCCAGTTTCCGCTCGGCCACCAGCCGCTCGGCCAGCGCCCGGGCATGGGCCACCATCGTGTCGCTGAACGACGAGAAATAGACGTAGTCGGCGAACAGGATCTCGGGGGGCACCGTCTCGGTGATCTGCACGAGGCTGCAGGCCGGGCAGAAGACCAGTTCGAGGGGATAGGTTGGCTCGGGCTCGGCGGGATGGGCCGACGGCAACAGCCGGTTCGCCAGCGGAGTCTGCCCCAGGTCGAGCACGGGGCGCAGGTCGGGCGAACCGCAGGCGCGGCAGCCGGGAATGCGATGGGTCAACGCGGGGCTCCCAGGAAATCGCGGTACCAGGCGATGGTCTTCTGCAGTCCCTCGGGAAAGGTGAAGGCGGGGGACCAGTTCAGCAGGCGGCGGGCCTTCTCGGCCGACAGGTATTGGTGCGGAATCTCGTTCGACGCCTGGTTGAGAATCTCGGGTTCGAGGGATGAACCGAGGGAGGCCAGCACCTGCCGCACCACGTCGAGCGCCGTCAGCTGGATCTCATTCGAGAAGTTGAACGCCTCGCCCCGCAGCTCGGGACGCCCGGCCAGTTGCTCGGCCAGCAGCATGTACGCCGCGGCTCCATCTTCGACGTAGAAGTAGTCCCGGATGAAACTGCCATCCGAGCGGATCACCGGCCGTTCCCCCCGGATCACGCTGCGAATTGTCCCGGGAATGATCCGGTTCCAGTTGAGGTCTCCCCCGCCGTAGAAATTGCCGCAGCGGGTGATGGCCACCGGCAGCCCGTACGACTTGGCGTAGGTGTGGGCGATGAGATCGGCACACGACTTCGAGACGTCGTAGGGATGATCGCCCCGCAACGGGGCGGTCTCGTCGTACGGCAACTGGTCATGCACGCCGTAGGCCTTGTCGGACGACGCGACCACCACCTGCTGCACCAGCGGGCTGCGGCGGCACGCTTCCAGCAGGGCCCACGTTCCCTGGATGTTGGTCTCGAAGGTCGAGACCGGGTTGCGGTTGGCGATGCCCACGATGGTCTGCGCGGCCAGGTGAATGACCGTGCGGATTTCGTGTTCGCCCAGGGCGCGCTCGAGCGTTGCCTGGTCGCGCACGTCGCCCCGCACCACAGTGGCCCGGGCCAGATCGCCCGAGCGCACCAGTTCGCTCTCGGGAACCCAGTCGCGCACGAGGCAGACGACGCTGGCCCCCGCCTGCCGCAGCCGCCGCACCAGCCAACTTCCCACCAGCCCGGTCCCCCCGGTCACCAGGGTCGGGCGATCCACCCAGAAGCGGTTCACTCCCACGTCTTCCACGGAGCACTTCCCTTTTGCCACAGGTCTTCCAGGATCTTCTTGTCTCGCAGCGTGTCCATGCACTGCCAGAAGCCGTCGTGCTTGTAAGCCGCCAGTTGCCCGGCCCGCGCCAGCCGCTCGAGCGTCTCGGCCTCGAGGCTGGTGGCGTCTCCCTGCAGGTAGTCGAAGATCCCCGGCTCGCACACCAGGAACCCCCCGTTGATCCAGCCTTCTCCCGCCTGCGGTTTCTCGGTGAACTCGGCCACCATGTCGCCGTCGAACAACAGGCCCCCAAACCGGGCCGGGGGACGGACCGCCGTCAGCGTCACCAGCTTCCCCTGCCGGCGATGAAACTCCAGCAGGGCCCGCAGGTCGACGTTCGACACGCCGTCGCCGTAAGTCACCATGAAGGTCTCCCCTTTCAGGTAGGGGGCCATCCGCAGCACCCGTCCTCCCGTGTTGCTCTGGGAACCGGTGTCGATCAGGTGCAGATCCCAGTTCTCGCTGACCGGGTCGAGCGGCAGCACGGCGTTCCGCGCGGTGTTGATCCGCAGGCTGCCCGAGAGCGACCCGAAGTCGAGGAAGTACCGCTTGATGTGCTCTCCCTTGTACCCCAGCGCGATGAAGAACTTCGCGAAGCCATGGTGGCTGTAATGCTTCAGGATGTGCCAGAGGATGGGGCGGCCCCCCACCTCGACCATCGGCTTGGGACGGACCTCGGTCTCTTCTCCCAGCCGGGTTCCCAGACCGCCCGCCAAAATCACCACGTTCATGCCGAGACTGCCTCCCGCGCGGTGTCCCGCGTCGTGTCCCACTCCAGCACCGGCCGGACCACCCCGGGGAACACCCCCGCATACGGTCCGCGGGCCGAATCGCCATCCAGCGAGTCGACCACCTCGAAGGCCACCGACTCGGGAGCGAAGAAATGGACGATGATGGGGTCCAGCGTGCTCAACGCGACCCCCACTGTAAATGTCCCTTCCGACAACAGGTTGCCCGGAATCCACGCCACGCTGCGGTACCGCCCCGGCCCGCGCGGCTGGCGGGTGTGCTGCCAGCCATTGTTGATGAACACGCAGATGCCGTCGGCGTTGTAGAGGTGTATGTTCGGAACCAGCACCTGCCCCCCCGTCCGCACCTCGTACTCCATCTCGATTCCCACCGGCCGGCGGATATCGAGCGTCTGGCTGGTCTGGCCCGCCTGGTTGATCACCCGCGCCCGCAGCAGGCGGGCCACGTCGTTCCCGGGGGACTCGGCCGGCTCCCAATGCCGCTCGGCCGCGCTGTGGTTGCCGTCGGTCAGGTAATGCCGCACCACCGTCTCGACCGACCCTTCCGCCGCCACACTGCCGCGCGAGAGCAGAATGCCCCGGTTGCACAGCCGGGTGACCGCCTGCATGTTGTGACTGACGAACAACACCGTCCGCCCCCCCGCCGCCACTTCCCCCAGCCGCCCCAGGCATTTCTTCTGGAAGGTCGCATCCCCCACCGCCAGCACCTCGTCAATGATGAGGATCTCGGGGTCGAGATGGGCGGCTACCGCGAACGCCAGCCGCATGTACATGCCCGACGAATACCGCTTCACGGGGGTGTCGAGGAATTGCTCGACCTCGGCGAACGCGACAATCTGGTCGAACTTCGACCGGATCTCGCGCCGGTTCATCCCCAGGATGGCCCCATTCAGGTGGATGTTCTCGCGGCCGGTCAATTCGGGATGAAATCCGGTCCCCACCTCCAACAGGCTCGCGATCCGCCCCGCGATCTCGATGCGGCCGGTGGTCGGGGGGGTGATCTGCGAGAGAATCTTGAGCAGCGTGCTCTTGCCCGCCCCATTCCGCCCCACGATCCCCACCACGTCCCCCGGCGCGATCTCGAACGAGACGTTGCGCAGGGCCCAGAACTCTTTCGTCTCTGCCGGTCTCCCCGCTCCTTCGGCTCCCGACAGTTCGCGGAACCGGCGCAGCGGTGCCGAGAAGGCCCCCGCCAGCGACTCGCGCAGGGTGCGGTAACCGGCCGGTTGAGCCCCCAGCCGGTAGCTCTTCCCGAGGTCGCAGACTCGAATCGCCGGTGTCTCCATGGTGGGGCGGAATCCCTTAGACAATGTCTGCGAGGCGTTGTTCAACCCGCTGGAAACAGGCCAGGCCCACTCCCAGCAACACCAGCAGCGCCGCAACCGACACCAGAATCGGCCCCCACGCAAACGGCTGCCCCAGCAGCGCCGATCGCAAGCCCGAAATCAGCCCCACCAGCGGATTCAGTGCGTACACCCATTGCCACCGTCCCGGCACCACCGACAGCGGAAACGCCACGGGCGAGACGAACATCCAGATCTGCAGCAGGAAGTTGGTGACATAGCGGAAGTCGCGGAACTCGGCCACGAGGGCGCTCAAGCCCACCCCGACCGCCAGCGTGGCCACGATGACCCCCACCCCAAACACCGGCACCAGCCACTGGCTCGCATGCCAGCCGACCCCGCGCCACACCAGCCACGGCAGAGCCACCAGGCAGGCCACCGCGAAATCGACCACCGCGCTTCCCAGGGCGGCCACCGGCACCACCAACCGGGGAAAATACACCTTGCTGATCAGGGTCTGGTTCTGCCCCCCGCTCTGCGCCGCCTGCCCCACCCCGGTCGCGAACAATTGCCAAGGCAACAGCCCGGCCAGCAGAAACAGCGAATAATCTCCCTCGACCTTGTCGGCCAGACCCCCCATCCGCCCAAAAAAGAGCCAGAAGGCCGCCAGTTGCAAGAGCGGTTGCCCCACCGCCCACGCCGCCCCCAGCACCGTCTGCTTGTACCGGACGGAAATGTCGCGATAGACCAGAATCGCCAGCAGCTCGCGGTATCGCCACAGAGCCGGACCGTCGACCAGTTGCCACGCCCGGCGGGGTTCAATCACCACCAGCGGCGAACTTCCAGAGCGAGACGACGCTGCCCCAACCGCCTCCACCCGAACCGCGGTCCCAGGGGTCTCGATCGCGCACTCCCCACCGGGGGTCGTCTGCGACCCGCTCACCGGAAATGCCTGAGAACTCCCTCCGGGAGCCGGTTGAATCACTGCGAATCCTTTCTGGCAGAGCAACCCCGGAGCGGGCGGACTCCTCACCGCCACCCACCACGGCCGAAGTTTGGCTCGACCGGGCAATCTGCGAAAGGGAGGCTATCTTTTTCGGGCCATTGGTGTCAATTCGAGTCATTCGGCCCGGTTATTGGTCCCACTTCCGCGAGTCAACCGCGCCGGGACATCACACGGTCCGATCCGCCGCCGGGGGTCACAGTCTCCGGCCCGCGAATTTCCCACCACCTGAAGATCCTCAGCCCCCCCGTCCCCAGAAAAAGAAAAAGCCCCGGGCTCGAAGATCGAACCCGGGGACGTTCAGAGAGGGACTTCACCAGTCGACAACTGGGGGTCACCGCAGAAACCGCCACTAGAGACTGCGGAAGGATCCTGTATTGAACCGCTGGGGGCGATCGCCCCGGCGGGGAATCCAGTTCGATTCGTTTTCGGGCTGATTCAACTGCAGATCAGACGCGGGCAGAGGCATACGCAGAGGCTGCGAGTTCACCGGGTTCGACACGTTCCGGTTGGGGGCCAACAGACCCTGCGGAGTGCTGGAGCCGCCCGACATCTCGCCCACAGTCCGGGTCGAATTGAGCCGCAGGGGATCCAGCAGGTCGGAGGTAATGACCGTGACAGTCAGGCAGGCGGCCGCCAGGGCGATTGCCGGCAACCATCCCCGCCAGTTCGCCCGACCCGCCCGCTCGTCGAGCACGCGGATCTGTCGACTGACTCCTCCCCAGACCGAAGCCTCGGCGGCCACGTTGGCCGGGGACTGGGTGCGTGCCTGCTGCAGCACCTGCTGCCCCGATCGCAGCGACTGCAAATGGGTACGGCAGTCGGGGCAGGTGGCCACATGCCGCTCGGCCTCAACCTGCGCGACCACATCCAGGTCCTGACCCACCAGCAGGGCCAGATCCTGGCGGTACTTCTGACATTTACTCATCCACATGGTCGGTCTCTTCCTCGCTGTCACCCGGGACTGCGATTCGATCTTCAGGTCGCCGCTCGGCCTGCCTCCGCCGCCAGATCTGTTCAAATCTGGTGCGGGCTTCCGCCAGCCGCCACCGAATGGTCGCCTCTTTGCGGTTCAGAATGGCCGCAATCTCGGAGGACGAAAAATTCTCCAGGTCTCTCAGCACCAGCACCGTGCGGTAATGCTCGGGAATTTGTTCCAGCACAAACCGCACTTCCTGCTCGAGATCGAGTTGGGTGCGGGGATCGGCGGAGGCGGGATCGGGAGGGGTCTCGGTCCGGCTTTCGCTGAACAGCAGCGGCCAGAGCCGCCGCTTCCGCCGCCGCATGTAATCGAGCCCCAGATTCACCCCAATCCGGAACAGCCAGGGACCGAACCGCCGGGAAGGATCAAACTGCTCCAGCCGCTCATACACCCGCAGAAATGTCTCCTGAGACAAGTCACGGGCAAGTTCGCGGTCACGGACAAACCGCAACAGCACGCTCATCAACCGACCTTCATACCGCTTGACCAACTCGCCAAACGCGTCGTGGTCCCCCTTCCGCACCGCCTCGACCAGACGCGCATCACTCACCCCACCTCCCGGAGGAGGAGACTCGAGCGACTGCGTCCCGGGCTCAGACATCGTGCGGATGCGGTTGATCATACACTGAATACGCCGCCCCGCCGCCGGTCTGTTGGAGCCGGTTCAACGGGTCGTGCCGGGCGACACCCCCGGCATGGCGGACGACAGTGCAGAACTTGACGCCTGTTTATAGTCGCACCGGGACCCGACGGCAAATAACGCTCGGTGCAAGTGATCAGGTTGTGACTCCCCGGGTTCTTTTATCCAGCAGCCCCCCCAGAGGTGCCCGGGCTTCGCCACTCGGCGTCGTCCCGGCGACACCCCGTCTCAGGCTGCGGATCGAGATCTCTCTGAGTTAGAATGAAGCTCAGGTGGCTGGTGCCGTGGGATGGGAGCCCACCCCGTTGGGATGGGAGCCCACCCCGGGAAGAGTCGGCAACGCGACTCTCGGGAACCATGGACGATGTGGTCCCACGGGCGGAGTTCCACCCGTCCGAATTTCAGAGGAGAGAGTGAGACATGACTCGGAGAACCGCGCTGATGGGACTGGTGTTGGCAGGCTGGTTGGGCTGGCTGGCGGGAAATGCCGCCGCGATTGATCACACCACCGACACGCTCGAGACCGTCAAAAAGAATCTCGCCTCCAAGGGTGCGGTGCTGCTGGATGTGCGCGAGAAAGAGGAATGGGATGCAGGTCACCTGCAGGCCGCCCGACTGACCCCCCTCAGCGGTCTCAAAGAGAGCGCCCAGCTCGAACAGCTGCTGAAGGACCTCCCCAAAGACAAGGTGATCTACGCCCACTGCCGCAGCGGCAAGCGCTGCCTGAACGCCGGCGAGATTCTCAAGTCGAAAGGCTACGACGTGCGACCACTTAAGGCAGGTTATGAAGACCTGCTGAAGGCGGGCTTCGAGAAGGCGAAGTAGAGCCTCAGCCCAAAGACCTGCCGCGTTCGCCATCGCGCAGCGCCGCAGGTACGCGAAGCCATGGCCGGCCGCCAGTCGCGCTGGTCGCCAGAGACGGAGACGGTACGCGGGGTCCGGGGCGACTTCACGCCCCGTACCCCGCCCCGCAGATCCGGAGCCGCGCCGCCTACTGGTCGAACGGGAAGACGCGTTTGAAATCCCGTTTCATGTCGGCCACCACCCAGCCCCGCTTCCCGGCATCCGCCAGTGCCTCAACCAACTTGCCCGTGCTTTTGGGCTGCGCGTCGTAGGCGTATTCCCGCTCGGCATCGGTATGGTGCACGATCATCCCGAAGCTGGCGCGGCGGTTGTTGATGGTCGTGTATTCCAACATTGCTTTGTCGCCGTCGCTGTTGCCGAAGCACATCACGGGACGCCGGCCAATCAGTTGGTGGATCCCGACAGGCTTCCCTTCCTTGTCGTCGATGAAGATCGTGCTGGTGGTCTTCACGAGGACGGGGTTGCCGTCGCGCAGCTCAAACTTCGCCCCTCCGTGCGACCCGATCACCTGCTCGGGGGGGATCCCATAGACCCGTTCGCTCCAGACCCGCATGAAGTCGGCCCCGCCCCCCGAGACGATGAATGTCTTGAAGCCATTCGCCCGCAGGTAGGTCAGCACCTCCAGCATCGGCTGGTAGACGCACTCGTCGTACCGGCGGCCGAAACGGGGATGCTTCGCGGTGGAAATCCAGTCATTCACCTGCTGTTCAAACTCGTCGACCGTCACGCCGTCGTGGACCAGGGCCAGCACGGCGAAGAGCCCCTTGCCATGGTCGGCCATCAGGGCGTTGAGATCCCCAGCCAAAGTGGCCTTGACGTGGGGGTTCTCGGCCAGCGCGGGCTGCTGCCGGATCTTCCGCTGCAGTGCATCGAGGATAAAAATCGCCTGGAACGGCAGGGGGTTTTCGGGCCAGAGGGTCCCGTCGTTGTCGAAGACCGCGATCCGCTCGGGAACCGGAATAAAATCGGGTGATCCCTCGCGGGTCACCGTCCGCACATACTCCACCAACGCCTGCGTGGCCGCTCCGGCATTCCACGACGGCAGGGCGGTCGCCACGTCGGCGTCCTGGGCGAAGACCAGCGCCGCCGGCCAGCCGCAGGCCGCCGTCAGGAACGTACGTCGCGTCACACTCAGCGCGCACCTCGTGGGAAGCTGGACAGATTCAACCCTCTCAACCCGGTTCCGTCACTGCAGTGCCGCCAGCACACCCCACGGAAAATCCCGGCAACACGTATTGTAATCTGGAAACCGGCCGGTTCTCCACTCGCCCCTGTCAGGTCTCCCGAATCCCGAAAGTCGTCTCATCAAACCAGCCCCCGACCCAACGCCGCCGAACGGCCCAGGCTTCGGCGGGAACTTCCCGACGGTTCCGCAGCCCCGTCCATTGACGTCCCACGCGGGAGTTGCGGTAATTGGTTTGAGGGGCGGCTGGCGGCGGTCCCTGGCAGACGCTCGCCCTTCTTGTGGACTCTCGCGGCATGACACACGACTCTCCCCCGCCCCTGTCGGGATTGCGCACCACGCTTGCCTCCACCCTGCGCTGGCTGGCGCTGGGGGGTTTCGCGTTCGCCCTCACCTATGGATTCACCCGCTGGTCCCAATCGCGGCCGGCTGCCCCTCCCGAAGCGGCCCCCCCGGGCATGGTCTGGATTCCCGGCGGAATCTTCACCATGGGGACCAACGCCCCCGAGGGATGGGACGACGAGAAGCCCGCCCACAAGGTCCAAATCGACGGCTTCTGGCTCGACGAACATGAGGTGACCAACGCCCAGTTTGGTGAATTCGTCGACGCGACCGGCTACCAGACCACCGCGGAAAGGGCCCCCACCGCCGAGGAACTGCTGGCCCAACTCCCCCCGGGAACACCCCCCCCCGACCCCGACACGCTGGTCCCGGGCTCGATGGTCTTCACGCCCCCGGCCCTGCCAGTCGAAACCGACAACTTCACCCGTTGGTGGCGCTGGGTTCCCGGTGCCAACTGGCGTCACCCGGAGGGGCCCGAGAGTTCGCTGGACGGGCGCGAGAACCATCCGGTCATCCACGTGTCGTGGGAAGACGCGCGGGCGTACGCGCAGTGGGCGGGGAAACGGCTCCCCACCGAAGCCGAGTGGGAACGGGCCGCCCGGGGGGGCGTCGAAAACCAACCCTACACCTGGGGGACCGATGCCCCCCGCGATGAGGCCGACAGCCAGCACCCGTTCCACGCCAATCTCTGGCAGGGAACTTTTCCGCACGAGAACACCGCGGCCGACGGTCACGCGCGGACGGCCCCGGTGAAGTCGTTTCCCCCCAACGCCTACGGTCTGTACGACATGGCGGGGAATGTCTGGGAATGGTGCCAGGATTGGTACCAGCGCGATCTCTACAGCCAGCGGTCGCGGACCGGTGTCACGCGCAATCCGAAAGGGCCTTCGAAAAGCGCCGACCCCACCCGCCCCTTCTCACCCCAACGGGCGCAGAAAGGGGGTTCGTTCCTGTGCAACGATTCCTACTGCTCGCGGTACCGTCCCTCGGCCCGCCACGGCTGCCCGCCCGACACGGGCATGTCGCACATGGGCTTCCGCTGCGCCCGCTCGGTCGGTCCTCCCGCGGCTCCCTGAGCCCCCGGCCTTGCACTTCGCAGTGGTCCGCTTCGGGTGTCACTTTCCGGCTGTCGGAATTGCGTCTCCCTGTTTCGTTTCTTCACCTTCTCTTTTCCTCACGATTCCCCCCCCTCATGTCCGACGCCGTCACGCCCATCGAAATCGATTGTCTTTCAGTCAAGCAGAAGCTGGATGCGCAGGTTCCCTTCAAGTTCCTCGACTGCCGCGAGCAGGACGAGTACGACCGGGTGAAGATCGCCGGGGCCGAGTTGCTGCCGATGAGTGAATTGGCCGAACGGGTCGGCGAGCTCGAGGCGTTCAAGAACTCGCCGCTGATCATCCACTGCCACCATGGCGGGCGCAGCCTGCGGGTGGCCCGCTGGCTGCGCGGCCAGGGCTTCGTGCACGCGCAAAGCATGGCGGGGGGAATCGATCAATGGGCCCAGCAGATTGATACCTCGCTGCCGCGGTATTGATCGTCGCCTAAGCGGCGTTTCCGGGACCGGTCCGGACTGGAATCACGCCCATCCCCATCTTGCTGGTCGCGAACCCGATGGCGTCGCATGGCCTTCCCGACCTGGTCAGGAGCCGGGGAGTTCACCGCCGGCGCAGCACAACCAACTGCGAACGGTCGGGCTGCATCGTCAGGAAGAACCGGGGACGGGGATGACATCCCTCCACCGGTTCCAGACGCCACTCGCGAAAAACACATCCCAACAACATCGCTGCTTCGAAATCAAACACCGATTTTCCCAGGCAAAACCGTTTCCCCCCGCCGAAGGGAAAAAACGCAAACGGATGGCGTTTCTCGCGTGTGGCCTGGGCCTCTCCCCCGGCGGAAGCACCGGCGGCCGACTCAGTGGGATGTTCTGTTCCCGGCAGCCACCGCTCGGGAAGAAATCGATCGGGCTGCGGAAACCACCGGGGGTCCCGCTGGGTCACCCACTGGCTGGTGAAGAAGACCGTGCCGCGCTCAAAGAGATAGTCCCGCAGGCGATAGTCATACAGCGACTCCCGCACCAGGATCCAGACTGAGGGGTACATGCGCAGCGCTTCCTGAATGGTGGCATCGGTCCAGGGCGCGTTGTTGATCCACTCACTGTTCTGCCCAGGATCGGCCGCCAGTTGGCTCCCTTCCGCGGCCAGACGGCTCTGCAGATCCTCCCGCTGCGCCGCCTCCCACATCGCCCACGACAGAACATTCGCCGTGGTCTCGTAGCCCGCCAGCAGCAGACTCATCAGGTTGTCGGTCAGGAATTCGGCGGGCAGGGGACCTCCCACCTCCGAGCCGTCGGTCAACAGCGTCAGGGCATCGGCCGGAGGTCCACTGGCCTGCAGTGACCGGACCACACGAATCGCGTCGCGCAATTGCGACTGCACCCGACGCTGCAGCCGCAGGATCTGCAGCGTTCGAGGCAGCCGCAGGACCAGCACCAGCTTCTGCAGCGGCTTGGGAATCCCCGGGAACCAACCATCGACGTCGGACACAATCTTGAGGAAGGCGTCATGGTCGATCCGGCCCAGCAGGACCTGCTCGGCCTCCTGGGGAAACAGCATCGTCGCGGACATTGCCAGCGAGACCTGCCGCGTGAACTCATAGAGATCCACCACCTGCCCGTCCTGGAGGGAAGCCAGGCTTCGCAGGCACTGCCGCAGGCTCATTTCGGGAACACGCCGCGACAGCATCTTCCGCATCGCCAGCACCAGATGCGTGCGATTTTCATCATGAATCGGCCCTTCGGTCGCCAGCACGCCCCAAGGAATCAGGTCGCGCAACAGGTCTTGCCCAAACAGGCGGAACGAGGCGGCCTTGGTCGCCAACACCTCCTGGATGTCGTCGGGATGAGACAAAAGAACCTTGGGTTGGCCGAAAATGGGGACACGCGCGACATCGCCAAATTTCTGGCTGATCTCCCGCAACACCTCCCCCACATCGAAACGCCGACGATACAGATCATGCTGGGCCCTTAACCCGGTTGGCCCGGGAACATCCGGAAGACGGCGGAAGGACATCGCGATTCGGCCTGGGGTGAGAGGCTGGCGACGAGAAACAGAACATCACACGGGACAAAGCGTGCCCTCATCCTGAATCAGCCAGATCCCGGATCAGAAGAGAACCGGCGCGGACCGCGCCGCCACCGTCAGCCGGCGATCGCTTCTTCCACCCCGGGATAGATCTCCAGGGCCTTGTCGAGCTTCATCAGCTCGAGGACCTCGAGAATCGAAGGGCACAAGCCGCACAGGTGCAACTGGCAGCCGGCGGCGCGGCACCGTTTGGCCAGCATCACCAACCCCCCCAAGGCCTGACTGGCGACATATTGGACCTGGGAAAAGTCCAGCACCAGCAGGCCCGACTGGACCTGGTTCGCCAGCTCTTCGAGTGCGGTCCACAGGGGACTGCGGCTGCCCTCACCGGTGATGCGACGCCGCTGCAGAGTGGCCACGGTGGCCTCGCCCACCTGCTGCACGGAAAACCCGAGATCTTCCACCGCACTTCTCCCCGAAATCAGAAAACCAGTCCGCAGTCGTTCAGACGAGGATCTTATCGAAGTTGCTCCGGAGAGACACATTCGCCCGACCGCGGGGCCAGGCCCCCTCCCTCCGGGAATGGGACGCCCATGAGTGACGCCCCCTCTGCCGCAAGGACTCGGCCCGGTCGTCCTCCTCAGCTGGGCACCAGGCTGCGTTCGACATCCTCGTAGGCCGCACAGACCGCCGTCACCTGGGAGCTGCTCAGACCGTAGTCTTCGAGCGCGTACCGGTGACGCCCGTGCCGTCCCTGCGGGTTCGCCTCCAGCCAAGCCCGCATCGGCGTCGCGACCGAATCGTCCCACGCGAGGCCCACCCGCTCGTAGATCTGCCGGACCACCCCCAGCGGATCGCGGACCAGATCCTTGTAATGGATCGAAATGACCCGCGCGGCCTGGCGGGAGGCGGCGGCGACACTCTCCTGCGAATACTTGCCCAGCGTTTCCAGCACCTCACTGCCAATTTCTCCCGGACTCCAGTGATCGGTCACGATCGATCGCATGGCGGCCGAGAGACTGCAGGTCGATCCGACCACCTCCCGAATGTCGCGGTAAGTCTGAATGAAGATTGCGTTGGGCACCAACTGGGCCAGGGTATTGACCCGCGGAGCATGAAACGGACACTTCAACACCCAATGACGATCCTCGCCGGGCATGGGAAGCGTCCGCAGCGTGGCCAGATAGTGTTCATAACAGGCCAGCCAATCCGCCGATGTGCGGGCCGAAAGCCAGTGGTAATAATCGCGAACGGGCCATTCCAGAGGAAAGCTGTAGGAATGAAATGTGTTGGCCAGCAGCAGGTAGCACTCTTCCGGTCCGGTGGGATCGACCGCATGAATACTGGAGAGCCCCGGGGCCAGCCGGTTGATCAACTGCACGATCTGGGTCGCCCGGGCCTGCCGCGCGGCCACCGAGGTCGCATTGGCTCCACTCATCGTCAGCCGCAGGGGAAACATCGATTCCCAGAACAACAGAGCGCGGGCCCGCGGATCGGCCGACAGCAACTTGTGCAACAGCGTGGTCCCGGTCCGGGGAAGCCCGACAAGGTAGAGCGGGGGGCGGGCCGGCCAACCGGGGCCAGCCGCCGGAGGCCGGGCCCCACCCCAAGCCTGCTCCAGACTGAGCCGGTTCACCAGGCACCGCAAGACGGCACGGGACACCAGATTCCGCCCGACGGCATTCAATTGCCGCTGCTCGCGGGCCGATCGCAGCAGGATCTCCAGGGGCTCGCGGAACGAATCGTCGGCGAACCGGTCACTCCCGGTGATCTGCAGCGCCTGGCGTTCGAGATAGTCCTGATCAAGGCGGATCTGTCCCGGCAACAGCTCCGCCACCCGCAGCAGACCCTGAATCAGCCGATAAAGGACTGGATGGGGAAATGTCTGCGGCGGATTTCCCGTATGGCCTGCGGTCGACATACACGCTCTGCATCACTCAGAAGCCGGAATCCGGGATCGTGTACCAACATCCCGGGCGCGACCGTCCCATCGGCCCCACCGCGGCGGATCATCCCGGTTCGCACTGCCGTTGTCCAGCATGTCCCCTTCCCCTGCGGAGGAACTGTGTTCCGCAGAAGCGACCCGCATCGCGGAGATCCACGGCGCGGGGAGGCGGGACTTCGGTTCCCACCCGGGCAATCAACCGCTCGACTTGCCGATCACCACCACGCCCCCTTCCGAGATCGTGAAGCCCCGGGCGCGGTCTTCGTCGGGGTCGAAGCCAATTCGGTCGTGGTCGGCAATCTTGACCCCCTTGTCGATGATCGCCCGCCGCACCTGCGCATGACGGCCAATTTCCACCCCTTCGAACAGCAGCGAATCCTCCACCCGCGACCAGCTCTTCACCCGCACGCCCGGCGAGAGAATCGAGCGACACACCTCCCCTCCGGAAATGACACACCCGCCGCTGACCATGCTGTCGAGCGCGTGGCCCACCCGCGGCGGGTCGGTCGCCTGGTCCGAGAAAATGAATTTCGGCGGCGGGAACTGCCCCTGGAATGTCCGGATGGGCCACGAACCGTCATACAGATTCAACTCGGGCTCGACCGCGATCAGATCACGGTTGGCTTCATAAAAGGCGTCGATCGTTCCCACGTCGCGCCAGTAGCTGCGCCGCCCCGTGTTCTTGTCCCGGAACGGAAACGCCTGCACCCGCCGCGTGCCAATCAGCCGGGGAATGATATTGCGGCCAAAGTCGTGCTGGCTCCCCGGCTGCACCGCGTCCTGGCAGAGTTCCTCAAACAGGAAGTTGGCGTTGAAGACGTAGATCCCCATCGAGGCGAGGCATTGGCTGGCGTCCCCCGGCAGAGGATGCGGCTCTTCAGGTTTCTCCTGGAAGTCGACCACGTTGTTCTGCCCGTCGACCTGCATCACGCCGAACGCCCGCCCCTCCGCCAGCGGCACCGGCAGACAGGCGATGGTCAACTCGGCCCTGGCCTGCTGGTGCTGGGCGATCATCGCCGAGTAATCCATCTTGTAGATGTGATCCCCCGCCAGAATCAGCACCAGATCGGGATGGCCGTGCTCGATGCTGTAAATGTTCTGATAGACCGCGTCGGCGGTCCCGCTGTACCAGTGGTCGTTCAGCCGCTGCTGCGGCGGCAAGATGTCGATGTACTCGTCGAACTCACGGTTCATGAACCGCCAGCCGAGATTGATGTGCCGGTCGAGACTCGCCCCCTTGTACTGCGTCAACAGCAGAATCCGCCGCAATCCGCTGTTCAGGCAATTTGACAGGGTGAAGTCGATGATGCGGTAAATGCCCCCAAACGGCACGGCCGGCTTGGCCCGATCGCGCGTGAGTGGCTCCAGACGCGTCCCTTTGCCCCCCGCCAGGATCAGTGTCAGTATCCGCGTCATCGAGAACTCCACCTGCAAGTCGAATGGCTCTGCCGTCCGTCATTCTCCCCAATCCCCTGGAACCGCGAAATATCGGCCCGACCCGGCCGGGGCTTTTCCGGGAATCCCTGACGCACCTGTCATGCCATATTCCAGCACGCCGCCGGTCCATTTCAGCGCACGTAGCGAAACTCCACGGTGGCGATCAGCGCCTGGGCCAGATCGGCCAGCGCCTGGTCCCCCTCTCCTGCGCCGGCCTGCTGCAGCCAGATGGTGGCCAGAGTGGTCTCACGCGGCGTCGCCGGCCGGCCCAGCAGGGCCCGGTACAGTGTCTCGATCCGCGCGGCATCCGTTGTAAACCGCTGGGCCACCGCCGTCGCCAATCGCCGCGACTCGCTCACCACCAACGGATGATTCAGCAAGACCAACGCCTGCGGGGCCACCGTGCTGACGCCACGCACCCCCGTCACACTGCTGGGGTCGGCCCCGTCGAATGCTTCCAACAAATCGGGAACCGCATTCCGAAAGACCGGCAGGTAGACACTGCGCCGCCGACTGTCACTGGTGAAGCCATAATCAGCCTCCAGCGACGCCGGAAATCCAGCCCCTCCCGCCTCCCACGACAGCCCGTCACCCGCCGCCAGCAGGGTGTCGCGCAGTTCCTCGGCCTCCAGCCGGCGCGGGGTGTGCCGGGCCAGCCAGACATTGTTGGGATCGGCCTCCCGCACCCCGGCCGAGACCTCATCGCCCAACTGATAGACCCGCGACAACACCAGTTGTCGGACCAGCCAGCGGGTCGACCAGCCGTTCCGCTGGAACCCCCCGGCCAGGTGGTCGAGCAAGTCGGGATGACTCGGCCGGTCTCCCGTCCGCCCCCAGTTGTCGGTCGAAGGAACGAGGCCCCGCCCGAACAGCCAGTGCCAGACCCGGTTCACATACACCCGGGCCGGGAGGGGATTTGCAGAACTCACCACCCAGTCGGCCAGTTGCCGACGGCCGCTCTCGCCCGGAGGGATCGACAACGGAACCGCTCCCCGCCCCCAGCCAGGCACACCCCGGGGAACCACAGGTCCCTCGTTGTGCACACTGCCGCGCAGGTGCACGTACAGATCGCCCGCGTTCGGCTGCTCGACAAGGGTCATCACCTTCGGCCGGCGGGGACCCGACGCCTGAAACCGCTTCAACTCCCCCTCCAGATCCCGAATCCGCGCGCGCAACGCTGCGACTTCGTCCGGATCCGACTTTTCGGAAGCCTCGGATTTTTGAGTGTCCCTTTCTTTGGTCGCCGCGGCGGGCTGTTCGTCGACCGGCAGGAACTGCACCGCATCGGCAATGACGTGCCCCTGCGTCCCCGTGTTCGACACCATCACAAAACCCGCCCCGTTCGCCTCGAACCGGAAGCGCCCCAGCGAGATGAAGACCCGGTCGATGGGGGGCGTCTGCTTCTGGTTCACCTCCACCACCTGGTCGCCATCGGCCGAGACGATGGTCACCGGGGCCCGGTCGGTGCGGTTCGTCCCGGGGGTGTAGGCCAGCCGCACTTCGTAGAGGCCCCCCGTCTTGAGTTCGGGTTGAAACGTCAGGCTCTTGGTCCCCTTGCCCGCATCCTTGTCGTGGAGGTAGCCGGTCCCCACGAACGGCTCAACACTGTTCGACTGCTGCCAGTCCCCCACCTGCCGGGCCTGCGTGTCGTCGACCACAATCCCGGGCAGGCGGGCCGGGTCGAGACGTTTCGCGGGACCGGTTTTCTGGGCCAACTGCTGCTGCAGTTCTTTGAGACGCTGTTGGCGGGCGGCCAGCTCGGCTTCAAACGCCGCCAGCGGCTGCTCTTCTTCCGGAGACAGGGGCAGGGGCTGCTCCAGCCATTTCGAGACATTCTCGTGGGCCAGCATTCGCGACCCTTTGAAGATTCCGGCCAGGGCGTAGTAGTCGGCCATGGGAATCGGGTCGAATTTATGGTCGTGACACCGCGCGCAACTGAGGGTCTGCCCCAGGAACCCCCGCCCCAGCAAATCGAGCTGGTCGTCAATGAGGTCCATGTCGAGCTGCCGTTTGTCCTGCTCTTCGAGGTTGGTGTTCCCCAGCATCCAGACGGTGGTGGCCACCAGGCGGCGCTGCCGCACCGCGAGGTCCTCACTCGGCCAGAGATCCCCGGCGATCTGCTCGCGCAGAAATTCATCGTACGGCCGGTCTGATGCGAACGCTTCAATCACATAGTCGCGGTAGCGCCAGGCGTGCGGGAAGGTGAAGCCGCGCAGGGTGAGCGACTCGGCAAACCGCACCACATCGAGCCAATGGCGGGCCATCCGCTGGGCGTGACGCGGGTCGGCCAGCAGACGTTCCACCAGCCGCTCGTACGCGTCGGGGGCGTCATCGGAAAGAAACCGCAGTTGCTCGGCCGGCTCGGGGGGGAGTCCCCACAGATCGAACGACAGCCGCCGCAGCAGCACCTCGCGTCCTGCGACGGGAGCCGGCACAAAACCTCGCTCTTCGAGCGACTGCAACACGAAGTGGTCGATGGTGGTCCGGGGCCAGGCGGAATCGTGGACTGCAGGAACCGCCACCGCCCGCACCGGCTCATAGGCCCAGTGCGGGGGCTCGTCGGCCTGGGCACGACACTCCAGCCCGCCAGCGAACCACACGGCCAGGCCCAGCCACACCACACCAGGGGCGCGCCGCAGCCCCGCCAGCGGCAGCCAGGTCGGCGCAACGGCCGTGGTGCGAGTCGTCTCCCGGGACCGAGAGACTCTCGCCAATTCACAGCCCGAAGGTGCTCTCATCCACCGCATGCCACCACCTCGCCACTGGCTTCTCGGGGGCACTCCGGTCGGATTTCCGGAAGTCCCACGAACGTCCCGATGATACCCGATCCGCAGGGGCCGGGGGACAGTGGCGGGATCTTGACGGCCGCCTGGCAGCAGGCTGTTCGCAGTCAACCGCTGCGGTTGCCGTTTCCCCACCGGATGACCGATAATTGACTTGAACTTGCCTCTTCTCCCCACCGGCAGCCTCTGCGATGCACCCCGCCTCTGCTCTGCCCCTCTCCCGCCGCCAGGCCCTGCAGCACTCTGCCGTGGGTTTTGGATCGCTCGCTCTGGCGTCGCTGTTGACTCCGGCAGCTTCCGCCCACGAGCCCCCGCCGAATCCGCTGTCGCCCCGGCAGCCGCACTTCGCCGCCCGGGCCAAACGGGTCATCTTCCTGTTCATGAAGGGGGGCCCCTCGCATCTCGACACGTTCGATCCCAAGCCGCTGCTGACGCGCGACCACGGCAAGCCCTGCCCCATCGCCAAGCCCCGGGTGCAGTTCGCCCCCACCGGCAACCTGCTGAAGTCTCCCTGGTCGTTCCAGCAGTATGGCGACAGCGGCAACTGGGTCAGCGAGCTCTTTCCCCATCTCGCCCGGAAGATCGACGACCTCTGTCTGGTGCAGTCGGTCCACGGCACCAACCCCGCCCATGGGGGAGCGGTGCTGAAGGTGCACACGGGCAGCGACGCCTTCGTCCGCCCCAGCATTGGCTCGTGGGTCAGCTATGGACTGGGGACCGAAAACGCCAATCTCCCCGCGTTCGTCACCATCTGCCCGACGCTGGCGCATGGGGGCATCAACAACTGGAATTCGGCGTTCCTCCCCGCCGCCTACGCCGGCACCCCGCTGGGGAACGCCAGCATCCCCTCCGACAAGGCCCAGGTGAAGTACATCCAGAACAGCCGGGTGCCCAAGGCGATCCAGCGGCTGCAACTCGACCGGCTGCAGCAGGTCAACCGCGAGCATCTCGACCGGGCCGCGGGCGAGGCCTCGCTGGAAGCCCGCATCAACAGCTTCGAGCTGGCCTTCCGCATGCAGTCGGAACTCCCGCAGGTGGAGGACATCTCGGGGGAATCGCTCGAGACCCAGAAGCTGTACGGGCTCGACAACCCGGTCAACGCCAACTTCGGTCGGATGTGCCTGATGGCCCGGCGGTTCGCCGAGGCGGGGGTGCGCTTCATCCAGGTGACCCACAGCGACAGCAACGTGCAGTGGGATCAGCACTCGGACCTCAAGAACGGGCACGAGAAAAACGCCCGTGAGGTCGACCTCCCGATCGCCGGCCTGCTGACCGACCTGAAGGCCCGCGGGCTGCTCGAAGACACCCTCGTCTGGTGGGGGGGCGAATTCGGCCGGACGCCTGTGGTGGAAGGGTCCAACGGCCGCGACCACAACCCCGAAGGCTTCACCATGTGGCTGGCCGGTGGGGGCGTGAAGGGAGGTCTGCGGTACGGGGCGACCGACGACTACGGCTACTATGCCGAACAAGACAAGGTCCACATCCACGACCTGCACGCCACGATTCTGCACCTGTTGGGGCTGAATCACGAACGGCTCACCTACCGCTACGCCGGCCGCGATTTCCGCCTGACCGATGTTGAGGGGAATGTCGTGCAGGGGCTGATGGCCTGACGGCGGGCGATCGCGCACGGGCCCACGGACGGGGCGTGGACCGTGGTCGGTGGACCGTCGACTGTGCCCTCTCCGCGGTTGCCCCTGGCACCGCGGGGTCGCTCAGACCAGTTCGCGAATGGCGGGCTGCTGCGTGAGGTATTGGGGCCGGCCGGTCGGGTCGATCAGCGTGGTCGATTCCGACGCGATCCCCAGGTTGCGGTACAGCGTGGCGAAGATTTCCTGGAAGTGCACCGGCCGTTCTTTGGCGAATTCTCCCAGGCGGTTGGTCGCCCCCAGCACCTGCCCCCCCCGGATGCCTCCCCCGGCCAGCAACGCGCAGCTCACCTGCGGCCAGTGGTCGCGGCCGGCGTTGTTGTTGATTCGCGGTGTGCGGCCGAATTCCCCCCACACGATCACGGTCGTATGTTCCAGCAGGCCGCGGGTTTCCAGATCATCCAGCAGGGCGCTCAGGCACTGGTCCAGCTTGCCGCCGTGGTCCCGCACCAGTTGGAAGTTCTGCCCGTGGCTGTCCCACCGGCCGAAACTGAGGGTCACCACCCGCACCCCCGCCTCCACGAGGCGCCGGGCCAGCAGCAGATGGTCGTTGCAGGTGGGGGCTCCGTCGTACTGGTAGTTGTACGGCTTCCCATCGCCATACTTCGCCACCAGCGCCGGGTCTTCCTTCGACAGGTCGAGGGCATCGAGCAGTTTCGACGACGTCAGCACGTCGAGGGCCCGCTGGCCAAACGCATCCATCCCCTTCATCATTCCCGAGGCATCGACCTCCCGCCGCAGCTTGTCGACGCAGGTCAACAGGTCGCGCCGGTCACGCAGCCGGTCGATGGTCAACTCGTGCAGCTTCATGTCGGCCATTCCCTGGCCATCGGGCTTGAAGGCCTGGAACGCGGCCCCCAGAAAGCCGGGCTTGCCCGAATCGGACCAGCGGATTTCCTTCGTCTTTTCGGCCAGCCCCACGAAGGGGGGAACAGCGGGATCGGTCGGCCCCTGCAGCTTCGTCACCACCGCGCCCAGGCTGGGACGCCCCCCAATCGACTGCAGTTCGGTCGGCAGCCAGCCGGTCATGCACTGAAAACCATCGTGCCGGTCGGTCGCACCCACCACCGTGCGGAGGATCGCACACTTGTCGATTCGCTTGGCCAGTTGGGGAAAGACTTCACAAATCTCGATCCCCGGCACATTCGTGGCGATCGGTTCGAATTCTCCCCGAATCTCCTTCGGCGCATCGGGCTTGAGATCGAACATGTCCTGGTGCGGCGGACCACCTCCCAGAAAGATGTTGATGACCGACTTGTGGGGCTGTGCGGCTGACGCCCCCGGGCCATTCGCGGCAGCAGCCTCCACCCGCAGCAGGTCAGCCAGATTGAAAGCTCCCGCTCCCAGTCCCAGCGCCCCAATGCGCAACACATTCCGCCGGGTCTGACGATCGCAAAACGTACGATGCGGTGCACCGAGCAGGGACAGCATGGGCAGGTCTCGCAATCCAGCAAAAAGTCCACGGGAAGGGAATCGCAGGCAAAGGCTGGTCGTCAGCCGCTGCGTCGATCCATCACCATCGGGCGGTCCCCTGTTGCCAGCCGGCTCCGGGAAACTCCCGCATCACATCAACAAGTATCGGTCCGTGCGGCTTCCGGTTCAACACCCAAACCCAACTACCGCTCATGCGCCCATCTGCTCGCCTGTCTGCTGGAGGCATGGGAGGCCGAGCGAATCAGGGGAACAAGTTGGGCAACCGCCACCCCCATGCCGCTGGGGCGGGGAGCAGGCCGGGCCATTGGACACGGGAGTCTGCCCCGGGGGGGGTGTGTTCTCTTGTTCGCCGTCGATTCCCTATACTTGAGTCTCCCGGGCGGAACCTAGTCTCCCGGGCTTCCCTTCGCAACACCCTGATCCGGCGAGGGGCTCGGCCGGATCATGAGCACACATGTCAAATCCACTCGCCACGTCCCTCACCTCGAGGACCTACCTGGGGTTGATCCTGGCCCAATTCACGGCCACGTTCAACGACCAGGCGATTCATATTGTCGCGGTCTTCTTCGCAGTCGACCTGCTGGTCCGCTTCGCGCAGGTCCCCCTGTTTGATGAGAAGGGGGTGGTGGCGCTGGTGACGGCCTGTTTTATCACCCCGTTTTTGCTGTTTTCGTCGCTGGCGGGCCTGCTGGGAGACAAGTACAGCAAGCGGTCGATGATCGTCTTCTGGAAGCTGGCCGAGGTGGCGATGATGGCGGTGGCCCTCTTGGGGCTGGCGATGCCGCACTTCGTCGCGGTCGACTCGCCCCATCTGCGCACCGTGGCGATCGCGGGATCCTCCCTCGTCGTGGGGGTGGTCTTTCTGATGGGCATGCACAGCACGTTCTTCGTCCCCGCGAAACTGGGGGCCATGCCCGAAATCATGCATCCCTCCGTCCTCTCGCGGGCCAACGGGCTGCTCGAGGGCTCGAGCTTCATGGCCCAGATTCTGGGCACTTCGGTGGGGGGCATGCTCTACGCCCTGCTGAAGGGAGAGGTCATTCCCGGGGCGAACCCCCGGCTCGTACTCGGACAGGAATGGCTGATTGGGGTTGTCCTGCTGGTCCTGGCTTTGGTCGGCACCGGGACCGCCCTGCTGATGAATCCCCTGCCGGCGGCGGACCCGAACCTGGTGGTCGGGTGGAACTGGTTCCGTCCCCTCTGGAAGAACATCAAGACGGTCCTCAACTCGAAGCCCCTCACCCTCTCGTCTACGGGCATTGCGTTTTGCGTGTTCATGACGCTGTTTCTCCGGCAGACGCTGCTGCTGCAGGGGGAGATGGTCAAAGAGCTGAACACCGCCAAAGCCGAACTGGCCGCAGCCCAGGCCGCCACGCAACCGGCCGGCAACAGCCCAGGTTCGACACCCTCCGAAGAGACCGCTGAGGCTGAGGAAGAAGTCGTCCCGCTGCAGGGCTGGGCCTCGCCCCGTCTTCGTCAGGCACTGCAGGAACCCGAACTGCGGGTGGCTCTGCTGTTTGTGCTGGTGGGGCTGGGAGTGGGGGTCGGGAGCCTGGTGGCCGGGTTTCTCTCGGGACACCGGGTTGAGCTGGGCATGGTCCCCGTGGGGGGAGTGTTGATTGTGCTCAGCACGCTGTTCCCCAGCCTGACTCTCGAATACCGCCGGCTGTTTGGCCTCTGCCTGTTCGGGATCGGTTTTGGAGCCGGTTTCTACCTGGTTCCGATGTACACTCTGCTGCAGCAGCGGGCCCCCAAAGAGTCGAAGGGGAACGTGATTGCCGCCAGCAATTTCATCAACGTCTCGGGTGGGGTGATCTCGGTGCTGGTGTTCTTCGCCGTGGCCGGGCTGCTGGACCGCATCTACGGCGTGCATGTGGGCGAATCGGAGGCGGTGGGGAATGTCGAGTTGCTGACCCGTCGGATCGCGGGGCTGGAATCTCAGTTTTCGGTCCCCCGCCGGCTGTACCTCACCGCCACCATCTTCACGCTGGCCGCCCTCATCCTGCTGCAGCGGCGGCTGCCCGACTTCGCGTTGCGGGCGATGATCTGGCTGAAGAACGGCTGCCACAACCGGCTGCGGGTGCTGGGGCTCGAAAACCTCCCGCTCAACGGCCCCGTGCTGCTGCTGACCAACTGCAACGACCTGCCCGAAGTGCTCGACCTGACGGCCGCCCTCGACCGGCACGCCCGCATGCTGCTGGTGGCCCCCCGGGACGAAACGGTTCCCGCCTCGTGGGTCGAGAAGGTGGCCCTCGGCACCAACACCCGCCGGATCGCCCCGCAGGGCGCCAATACCGAGCTGTCGGGAGTGCTCGATGAAGGACGCGAGTTGTTGCGGTCGGGGGGGATGGTGGCGGTGAACATCGAGCCCGACACCGAATTCTCGCGGCACCTGGTGGCCGATCTGGGGCTGGTTCCTGGAACGGTCTGGTTGCCCGTCTGTTCGATTCGATCCCCCGGTGCCACCGGACCGGCTCCCCGCATTCTGATTGGGGAACCGCTGCGCGGACCGTCGAGTCTTGCCGAGGCCCGCACTGCCCTCGCGGCGCTGGCGGCCACCAGCGGGGTGGAATCGGCCCCGGTTCTGGGAACACATTGAGCGGCCTGCAGGCCCGCCCCAAGGAGTGCCCGGGCGGGTGCCGGGGCCCGGACTGAATGGGGAGTTGTCTGTTGGAAGCGAAGTCGAATTGCCCGCGGATTGGCATTGTCACCGTGTCGGACCGCGCCTCGCGGGGTGAGTACGAAGACCGGGGGGGCCCGGCAATCGTCGCCTGGCTGACGGAGGTGCTGGCGTGCGACTGGCAGCCGGTGGCGCGGGTGATCGCCGACGAACAGCCGTTGATCGAAGCGACCCTGCGCGAGCTGTGCGACCGGGAGGGGTGCTGCCTGGTGGTGACCACCGGGGGGACCGGCCCCGCCTGCCGGGACGTGACCGTCGAAGCGACCGCCGCGGTCTGCGACAAGGAACTGCCCGGGTTTGGCGAATTGATGCGGCAGGTGTCGCTGACGAAGGTTCCCACCGCCATTCTCTCGCGGCAGATGGCCGGCACCCGCGGCAACAGTCTGATCATCAATCTGCCGGGGCAACCCAAGGCGATTGGCGAATGCCTCGACGCGGTCTTTCCCGCGGTCCCCTACTGCATCGATCTGCTGGAGGGTCCGTTCCTGACCACCCGGGAAGAACGGCTCAAGGCGTTCCGCCCCGGACAAAAGCCCGCTTCGTCGGGGAAGTGACCTCCCGGCTCACCGAATTCACCCGGGGTTTGAGACCCCGGCCATCCACAAGGCCCGACGACCCGTGCGGGCAAGTAGCAGTCATGACCGATTTGAACACGCTGACGTTTGACGACCTGGTGGAAGAGTTCCGCGAACTGGATGACCGGGACGCCGAGCTGGAACGGCTCTTGGAGCTGGGGGAATCGCTCCCCACGTTTCCTGATGAGCACCGGACCGAGCAGAACCGGGTGCACGGCTGCCTGAGCCAGGCCTGGGTGGTGCCGGGATTGACCGCCGGCGAGTCCCCCCGGCTGATGGTGCAGGCCGACAGCGACTCGCTGATCGTGGCGGGAGTGATTGCCGTGCTGAAAGTTCTCTTCCAGGGACTGACCGCCACCGACGCCGCGGGCCTCGACGTCCGCGCCGCCCTGGCCCGCCTGGGCCTGGAGCGTCACCTCAGCCCGCAACGCCGCAACGGCCTCTACGGCATCGTCCGCCGCATCCAGGACTTCGCCCGGACGGCGGCGGGGTGAGCAAAAGGGGTCAGGTCCATATTTCCCGAATCGCAGCACAAACAAGGGCAATCCGACAGACCTGTCCACCGTTGGTGTCACGATGCAGGCACCACACGCCTTGGATGATCCCGTTGTCTCCGGCAAGTTGACCCGGCGGACTGGAGTGCGGGAACACTGCCGCTTCGCGGTTCGTCATTCACGCCGCTGGAGTGCCGAATCGAACCCGCCGTACTCGCGGTCTGCCAGCGGGTCGATTCAGGCGGTTTGCTCACCCGAACCGAACACCATGATTCCAGCGTCGAACATCCCCAAACGAGAACGGGGAGCCGGTTCCTGCTTGTGACCAGCTCCCCGCGAGTTGAAATCGGATTGACGGGTGGGCGTCAGGCCCGCTTGCGACGCCACCACGTTGTCAAACCACCACCGACCAGGCCGACAAGTGCCATGGTACAGGTCGAGGGTTCGGGGATGGCGGAGGGGGGGACGGTGAGTTCCGCCGACATGCCGTACATCGGTGCGTAATCCGCGTACCACTCGTCCTGGTAATCGATGTGGGAGGTCGACGAAGTGGTGAGGCCATCCACCACATAATCACCAACCTTTCCGAGGTACCGTTGGGCCTTCAGACCGGAGTCGAGAGTGCCTGTCCACGTCTTGCTGCTGATGATCGAGCCATCAATCGTGAGGTTGATTTTCGTCGAGCCCAGCAGAGCCCCGGACCAGAACCCCCCCGTCGAGGTGGTCAGGTCATTCGAAATGCGCGTTCCATCCACGAGATAGATGGGGACCGAGGAGTTATACCCGCCGACATTGTCCCGGGCATCCACAGTCGCCGTCGAGCCGATGGCTTTCCACGAGACGGCAACCCCTCCATAGGTAGCGCCCCCGGCGGCGCCGCTGACGAAAGTGTTGTAGACATCAATGTCGCCCGAGGAGGCGGCGATCGTGCCGGCTGAGCTGGTGGTTGGGCTGTATTGGCCATTCGTGACGAACACAAACCGGAACGTGTCCCCCACATTGAGGCCGGCTGGGGTGGACAGTACGACGGGAGCGCCGTACGCATTCGACAGAGCAAAGGTTGCCGACGCCAGGGCGATCGCAGCAAAGGTCGCAGAAAAACGGAAGACTCGACTCATCATGGTGAAGATTCTCGGGTGGGCAGGTCCATATCGCGAGCGAGGCGTGTTGGCTGCCTTGATCCAACACGACCACTCTAGGCCCATCGCGAAATATCCTATTCGATCGCTTTTGGCACAGTCAAGTAACCGGCTTCTTTTTGAGCTCAGAAAGGAATGTGTCGGGACGCCGAGCGACCACCAGCAGATCTCGCTGGACCACCTCCGGCTCGGGCTCCCCTCCCGTCTACGATCGACCAACCGCTGAGAACAATAGAGTCAGGTCCCTATTCACCCTGCCAAGTGTCGTACCGCTTTCCCACCACAATTCACCAACTTCGTGCCGGCAGCGTTTCGGGAGGGAATGCTCCTCTCCATCAACGCCTTCTTATCCAGCCGCTGCCGATCGGGCTGCGGTGAACCGGCACCGATCCCGAGGGCTCGCCAGGCACTGCGTCGAACACTGCGCTCTGCGTTTCGGCCTGGAAGTCGGCAACGGCCGCTCGTCATTCGACGGCTGCCGCCGGGCTGTTCACCAGAACGGCCCCCGCATCCAGAAACACGTCCAGCTGCTGGCCGACATAGACGACCGACGTTGGGTTCTCCAGGGCATAGACCACCTGCAACACCCGGGTGTCGACCCGCTCATTCCCGGCGTTCGTCAGCGACTTCTTCGGTTCCGCATACGGTTCCACACGGACGAATTTCAGCTCGATCGGAGAGTTCGCGTCCCCGCGCACATATCCCGTGCCCGGCAGCCCCGGGCGAAATCGCGGCAGATCCTGTTCGTCGATATCGACGCGCACATGCAGCTGTTCGATCTCGCCCAGCACCAGCAGCGTCTGCCCCGGCGGAGTGCCCACGTACTCGCCCGGGCGGACATCCACCTTCAGCACGGTGCCGCGAATGGGAGCGCGAATCTGCAGCCGGTCGAGCTCCATCTCGGCCTGCCGTAACAGACTCTGCGCGCGAGCCAACTGCGCTTCCAGCACGGCCAGATCTTCCTGCCACGTACCGGACCGCAAGCGCACGTCTTCCGCTTCGACCTGGCTGCAGTGCGCCTTCGCCGCGAGATAGGCCTGCTGCCTTTGAAAAAACTCCTCCTGGCTGAGCACTTTGCGGGAAACCAGTTCCTTGGCGCGATCCCACAAGTCTTTCTGGGCCGCCAGCTCGGCCTGGGCTTTCTCGAGTCGGGCGGCACTGGGAGGCAGATCTTCGGTTCGCGGAGCCTGCCGGGCCCGCCGCAGGTTCGCTTCCGCTTCCGCGACGGCCGCCCGCTGCACCACGAGGTCGGCCTGCCGTTGCCGGTCGTCCAGCTTGAACAGCACCTCCCCCGGCTCCACCTGCTGGCCGACACGCACGCAGACAACGGCGACCGTGCCGGGTACCACGGCCGCCACCTTGATGTTCTCGGACCGCGGCTCGACCAGGCCGGCCCCCGCGCTGGTGTTCACAAACGGGTTCCGGCTGGGGGCCACCGGCGGTTCGACATCCGGCGTCGGCTGATGCGACTTCGCCAGATGCCACGACATGAAACTGAATGCCACAACGGCCAGCATCGGCAAGAGCAGCGTGCGATTCATGGCTCAGTTTTCTCCCCTGCGACTTTTTGGAGATTCGTCCGACACAGAAACCACCCGCCCATCGGCCATGCTGATCATGCGGTCGCCGTATCCGAACACGCGGTCGTCGTGCGTCACCACAATCACCGCCCGGCCGGGCTGCACCGCGACTCGCTTCAACAGATCCATCACCACCTGGCCCGATTTGGCGTCGAGGGCCGCCGTGGGCTCATCGCACACCAACAGCCGCGGCTGATGGACAAGCGCCCGCGCAATCGCCACCCGCTGCTGCTGCCCCCCCGACAGCTGGTTCGGAAACTGCCGCGCCGCGGCGTGCAAATCGACGGCATCAAGTGCGACTTTTGCAGCGTTCAGCGCCTCGGGCCGCGCCATTCCCTGGATGAGCAATGGAACCGCGACGTTTTCCACCGCCGTCAGCGACGGCAGCAGGTTGTACTGCTGAAACACGAACCCGACCGACTCGGCGCGAAACTGCACGAGCTTCGGCCCGCGCAGTTTCGCCTGCGACATGCCGAACAAGTCAATGTCTCCCGCGGTGGGATTGAGCAGCCCGGCGATGATCGAAATGAGCGTTGTTTTGCCGCAGCCGCTGGGGCCAACCAGCAGCGTCAGTTCGCTGGCGAAGATCTCGACATCGATGTTTTGCAGCGCGCGAACCTTGGTTTCCCCATCACCAAAATCCTTGGTGACTCCCCGGCAGACAATGGCGGTCTCGCGTGCCGGCGGAGCGGGATCAAAGTGTGTGTGCAGCATTGCCGTCATTTCGTCCTCGGTCATCCGCGGAACACGACCGCCGGTTCCAGCACCAGCACCTTGCGCAGACTGAGCAGGCTGGCCAGCATGATGATCAGCGCGACCGCGACCGCCGCCAGCACGGCCACCTGCCAGGGAAGATAAAACCCGGCGAGTGCCGTCACGGTGCTCGTCGATTCGAAGAAGGCGGCCGTCATTCCCATGCCGAGGCCATATCCGATCAGCCCGACCACCGACGCCTGCAGGAGCACCATGCCGGTCAACCGCCGATTGCTGACCCCCATCGCCTTGAGCGCCCCAAACTGCTTCAGGTTCTCGAGAGTGAAGAGATAAAACGTCTGCCCGGCGATCGCGGTCCCCACGATGAACCCCAGCGCGATCGTGATGCCGAAGTTGATGGGAATGCCCGTGCTGCGCATGTAGTACCCGACAATGAACCAGAGGAATTCGGTTCGCGTCTTCGCCATCAGACCGGTCTGCATCTCGATCTGGCGGGCCAGACTTTCGGGGGTGCGTTCGGGCTGAGGCTTCGCCAGGACAAACGACATGACTTTTCGCTCGGCGGCGACGAATTGCACCGCCTGCGAGTAGCGCGAATAGACAACGGGAAAGGTCTGGAAGGGAGCGGTCACATCGCAGATGCCGACCAGCACGGCCCGCCGGTCATTCATTTCGAGCGTACGCCCCAGGCGAATCGGTTCCTGGCCCCACAGGTATTCGTACCCGGCCTTGTCGACGATGATGGCGTCCGGCCGCCGGAGGTTCGCCAGCGAGCCCTCCACCATCTTCACCGGCGCGCCAACCATCGTGTGATCATCCAGGCCGATCAGAATCACCTGCCGGAAGTCGCCCGTTTCGATTTTGGCCCGCGCGAGACTCTTGAAATACCGGACAGCCCAGGCGACCCCCGGCACACCGCGGACGCGATTCAAATCGCTCTCCGACAGCGGCTTGATCTCGTCGGCATTCTGCTGATGCGGATCCATGACCCACACCGAGGCGTCGCGCACATCGATCGCCGTGTGCGCCGTGCGGCGCATCAACGCCACAAAAATCGACGTTTGCTGCGAGATCAGCAGCACTCCGAAGGCCACGCCAAACACCGTTCCCAGGTATTTCGCACGATCCCCCGTCAACATCTTCCAGGCGACCCAGTTCATGCGTCTCTCCCGCTGACTTCCCGCACGGCGAGGGGCTCGGCTGCCGCACCAGCCGCCACCACAGCCGGCCCTGCCCCGATCGCGGCCAGCGTGAACCGGGTGACATGGTCGGCCAGATGATCGAGTGAAAAGCCTTCGCCGCCGTGATTCTGCATCAAGACGCGAATGATCGGCTGATGGATGTAATAGAACAGCACCTGGGCGACGGTGCTGAACCCAATCATCCACCGCCGCTCTTCGGTGAGATCCGGCGGCAGCATCCGATCGAGAATCCCGCGCAGCGTGTCGGCCATCGGTCGGATGTAATCTTCCACCACGGCTGCACAGGCCTCGGTGGGACGCGCGAGTTCCCGCAGCATCAGTTCCAGATGCCACTTCGGCCGGTGAGCCGAGAGCATCCGCTCAAACATCACGCCGATGAAGGCCCGCAACTGCTCCGCCGGAGCCAGATCGGGGGGGAACTCGGGAAACGGCACATCTTCCTGCCGACAGCACTGGGCGTGCCGCACGGCGGCGACGTACAGGGCGCGTTTGCCGGCGAAGTGGTAATTCACCGCGGCAATGTTCGCGTCGGCCAACTGGCAGATATCTCGAATGCTGGCCGCCTCGTAGCCTTTCTCGGCGAAGATGGCCCCGGCGGCATCGATCAGGCGCTGCTTGGTGGTGTCGACCATCACGGCATGGAAGGAAGGGGAGCGAATCCATTCAAACGCTTGTTTCAATCAAGTGTAT
>JBKDUK010000024.1:0-44965 GCA_046339535.1 Planctomycetaceae bacterium
GCCCTGGGGCCAAGATTTTTCAGCAGTTTTTCTGCGAAGCTTTTCTGAATCCTGGCGACGGAGCACTGGTTTTCAGCCCACATTTTCCGACTTTTATTCCCAACATCGAGCGGCGCGGCGCTCGGGCCGTACTGGCACCTCTGTCTCTGAAAAACGAATTCCGCCCAGGAGTCGATCAGATCGAGCGGTTCCTGACGTCCGACCCCGCCCCCCGGGCCATCTTCCTCAATTCTCCCCACAACCCGACCGGGGGAGTGGCCCTCGAACAGGATTTGCGAGACATCGCTGACCTGATCCGCGGCAAGAACATTGCAGTCTTTTCTGACGAACCGTATTGCCACATGGTCTGGAAGGGACGCCACCGTTCGCTGCTGGAGCAACCGGGAATGCTGGAGCAGGCGGTCGCCGCCTATACCTTCAGCAAGTCGTACAGCATGAGTGGCTGGCGACTGGGATTTGCCGTATCGAGTCCGGACATCACAGACGCCATCGGCAAGATGATCAACACCTGCCTGTCGTGTGTGCCCCCCATCGTTCAGTTGGCCGGGGCCGCCGCCCTGAACCACGACAAAGTCGAACGCGACCGGGTGATGCAGTTGTTTCGGGACAAAGTCGTGCTGTTGACCCAGGGGCTCAACCGCATTCCGGGATTCAAAACGCTCGATCCCACGTCTACCTTCTACGTATTTCCCAATGTGGCCCCCATCTGCAACGCGTTGGGGATCACCAGCCATGGCCTCGCTCTCTACCTGCTGGAAGGGGCCGACGATCATTTCGGCGTCGCCTGCCTCGGAGGAGAGTGTTTCGGCGAGGCGGGCGCAGGCTTTCTGAGATTCAGCTGTGCCGAGCCCAACGAACGGCTGCAACAGGCGATTGACTTTCTTCCGGTCGCTCTCGGCCGGGTCGAACGGGTGAAAGCCTACCTCGACAAGAACCCCAAGTTCTCCCTGCGAACACCTTATGCCGTCTGAGCCTCAAGCGAGTCGGTTGATCACACGGATGCGGCCGCTGATTTTAGGGGGCACCGTCGCCTTCTGGCTGTTGATGCTGGTCCTCACCCATCTCCCCGAGATCCCCAAGGAGTACGACTCGGGACTGGGAGACAAGAGCGAGCACCTGATTGGCTACATGGTGCTGTCCGTGGGACTGGGCTTGAGCCTGAGTGCTTGGAAGGGCCCTCTGGGATGGCGGCGGCTCGCGTTGGTCGTCGGGATGGCGGCGGTTTATGGTGCTCTCGATGAAACCACCCAACCCCTGTTCGGCCGGAACTGCGACTTGCACGACTGGTTCGCCGACCTCCAGGGCTGCATGATCGGCGTTCTGACGGTTCTGGCGATTGATCAGTTGTGCCGCCGCTGGCGACCAGAGTGGTTTCCCCCTGCGACCACCTCGATGCGTTTTTGAACCTTGCCCGGCAAGCTCTGAATCATGCGCCGCAGAGCCCCTCGTAACGGGACACATTGTCGGACGATTTGAATGCTGTCACGGATCGATCGGCCCGGGGGCTCCGGACTTGGCCTGCAGTTTTCGGAGTCTGTGGGGATGGATGCCCCCAAAATGATGTCGAGCTCCTGTTTTCGAGGAACAAGGCCAACTGTCGCGCAGGCTGTCCGTCGACCGGAGAAGGGATCGTGCCGACCAGCGTGCTGCCGGTCCTTTCGAACGACATTCTCCTCAGGATGCTCCCCATGGCGATCCACTGTTTTAATGAGTGAGCTGGCGGTCGGCAGAAACCAGAGCATCTGGCATTCGGGTGATGTCCGTCGACGCGAACAGGGACGCCGAAATGGATGAACAGACACGCACCGGAACGGCTGGAAGCACTTCTCTTCTGGTGAAGTGCGTGTTTTCCAGAGAATTTCACGATGACCGGCTCGTGTATCGATTGTCGGCGGCGGTTGTGGGAGTGCCGCAGGCCACGCCCCCCCACCGTCGTCGTCGCTCTCAGAGTGCAAGCCCATCTGTAGGTCAAGTCATATCAACCCGGGCTGGCAACAATCCGTTGTGTCTTGGTCGTGGCCAACCTGGACTGCGAGGAGCTGTCGACCGTTTTCTTCACGTCCATGTGCCATCACGCATCCACGCGATGCGTTCCGACAGCGGCTGAGTTCAACCTTCCTCAATCTGAGGCAGTTGCAATTCGAAATCCCTCTGGATTTCTTTGGAGCCGCAGTCCAAGCGATTGCCGTCGTTTGGAAACCTCCTCAGGTCAACTCAAACCCTTCATTCCCAGTGTTTCGAACCTTGTATTCCGCAATGACAGTCCAACACGCACGAGGCCCCGATCTGGAAGAATTCAGATCACGACCAGTGGTCCCAATTCAGGCACACTTCTCCACCGCCATGACGTCGTCGATACTGAATGGCCCCAGAAAGATCGTCTGCGAAGGCTGGACAGGATCTCGCCCCAGCAGATACAGCTCACCATGCTGGCTTTCGCGGGCATCCGGAAAACCACTGACGCTCTGGCCGTCCTTCAAACTCACCCGGACCGCTGTGGTCTCGTCGATCCCCTGCAGTTCCTGATTCACGATGCTGGGGAATCTTCCCCAGGCCCAACACCACAGGGTTTTGACGGGATCGACTTTTCCGGCAACATCGGTCCATTCATGTTCAGCCATGAGCAAGTCCCGACGGGATGCTGACTGACACCACGGTTTCAGGATCTCATCAAGCCACGCGCGTCGCGACGCGGCGAGTTCGGCAAAGGTCTTCATAGTGGGAGTATAGGATTCCCGTTGAGTGCTTCCAGAGCGGGAAACTCTCCGCAGGTCCTCCCTCGGCACACGGATCGCTCCCTGACCCAGTCACCCAATCGGCGCTGTTCCTTCTGCCCTCCTCCGGGACACCCCTCATGTTTGATCCTGAACCCGAGATCCCCCAGTCGGACCTGGAAAAACGATTTGAACGGTTGCGATCGGTTTCGGGCCTGCTGCTGGCACCGGTGCTCTTCCTGGTGATCTGGTGGCTGCCGCTGTCGAACTCTGCGGCTCCCTTTGAACAAAACGGCGGGACGGGACTCTCAGCCAAAATGAATCCGCAGGCCCATCACCTGGCGGCCATCATGGCCACTGTGATCTGGCTTTGGTTGACAGAGCCCATCCCGATGACGGTGACCGCGCTCCTGGGGGCCGCAGGATGCGTGGTCCTCAGAGTGGCCGACGCCAAGACCGTGTTCGCACCGTTCGCCGATCCCCTGATGTTCCTGTTCATCGGATCGTTCATGCTGGCCAGAGCAATCTTCCTGCATGGCCTCGATCGACGCCTGGCATACGGAGTGATGTCGCTGGGTTGGGTCGGCGCCCGACCTTCCCGAATCCTGTTCGCCTACGGAGCGGTAACGGCCTTCATCTCAGCCTGGATTTCGAACACCGCCACGACCGCCATGATGCTGGCGATTGGAATGTCGTTGGTCCGGTTTCTGAAAGAAGCCTCCAAAGAATCCGGACGGATCGACCCCAGATTCGCGACCGGCTTGATGCTGATGACCTCGTTCGCGGCTTCGATTGGCGGACTGGCGACTCCGATCGGCACCCCCCCCAATGTCATTGGCTTGCGATTTATCGAACGGGAACTGGGGGTCGAGATTCCCTTTTTGAAGTGGATGGTCCTGGGGGTTCCCGTCGTCGTGCTGCTCTATCTGTTTCTTTTTGGCTATCTCAACCGGCTCTGTCCGGCAGGGGTCCGGGAGCTTCCCGGAAGCATCGACATGCTGAACCGCAACCGCGATTCGCTGGGGGGGTGGACAGCCGGGCAGAAGTCGACTCTGATCGCCTTCGGACTGACCACACTCTTGTGGGTCTTGCCCGGAATCGTCGCCTTGTTTTGGGGTGAACAGAGCCCCATTTACAGCCAGGTGCGCAGCAGTCTGCCCGAAGGAGTGGTGGCGATCCTCGGGGCGTCGCTGCTGTTCCTGCTGCCGGGGAATTGTGGAGGCCGGGCCATCGACTGGAGCAAGGCCACGCAAATCGACTGGGGGGTCGTGCTGCTCTACGGAGGGGGCTTTACACTGGGAGAACTGGCCAATCAGACAGGGCTGGCCACCGCGGTCGGTAACGCACTTGCGGGGTTGCTGCCGGGGGGCGGGGAATGGACGCTCCTGGTAGGAGGAACTTTACTGGCAGCCCTCGTCTCGGAAGCGACTTCCAACACGGCCTCAGCCAACATTGTCGTGATGCTGGTGATCTCGATGGCCCGCTCGGCCGGTGTCGATCCGCTGGCTCCCGCGCTGGGGGCAACTTTCGGGGCGAGCCTCGGTTTCATGCTGCCGGTCTCGACCCCCTGCAATGCGATTGTCTATGGCACCGGTCTGGTTCCCCTGCCGCGGATGATTCGCTACGGACTGTTACTGGATGTCGTCGGTGTGGCCGTCATTATCCTGCTGGTCAAAACCCTGCTTCCCTGGATTGCTTGACCATTGCCACGGCCCATTCCCACACAGAGTTTTCGCCCCCTTGGTTTTACGAAACCCGAATTGGCGTGCTTGCGGTTCGGGTTTCGTCTTGACGGCCTGCCGGGTTGGCGATGAAATTGCGTGCAGAGCGTCTCCGGGACCGCCTCATCACTCCTCCCGATGCGTACACTCCGATCCATCACTTCACCCCCCCGAGACGACAGTGATTGCGCAATTGATTCCCGAGAATGGCGGGGAACCGATCCGGATCGACAAGGATTTGATGGTCGTGGGACGTCAGGAGGAGGGCTGTGACATCACCATCGACCACAAGAGTGTCTCGAAGATCCACTGCGTGATTGTCAAGACGGATGGATTGCTGTTTGTACGGGACCTGCTGAGCACCAATGGAACACGTGTCAACGGTCAGAGGGTGACCCGGGGAGCCCTGTTGCCGGGGGACGTTCTGGCGATTGCCAATGCCAAATTCCGGGTCCACTTGGGTCCCGATCCGGCGGAACCCTTGCCGGTTTCCGGCAATCAAACCCAGGCGATGATCTCCATGAACCTCTCGAAGGATCAGTCGATCGCCGATTCGAAGAATCATCCCGATGCCGGTCGCTTCAATCCGGATTCGGAGATCCGGTTGAAGGATGCTCCCGAGCCGAGTTGACGGCCGGGCCGTTTTCTGGACTTTCAGGCCACAGAGTTCCCTTTTCCCCAGCCGGAGAATCTCGCCCGCAAAAAAGTGCGCCCCAGAAAACCCTGAACAGTTCCCCCCGGCCAGACGATGACATATACACAGGTATGGAGTTTCCCGAGATTTCCCGGGGAACTTCCCGTCCCAGTTTCTACCCCGGCTGCCCGGAAGCCCTGACTGGAAGACTCCTCGGTTCCCCGGAAGAAAGTTCGAACATGCCGACCTTCCCGAAAGTCTCGCAGAGTTTTTGTGATGGTGTGTCCCGCCGCTCATTCCTGGAGATTGGTGGGTTTTCTTTCGCCGGTCTGGGGCTGGGCTTGAATGATGTCCTGCGGGCCGAGGAGACCCGCGGGAAGACGAACAGATCGATCATCATGGTCTATCTGTCGGGAGGTTTGTCCCATCAGGATTCTTTTGACCTGAAGCCTCAGGCTCCCGCTGGAATCCGGGGGGATTTCAACCCCGTTGATACAAATGTGCCGGGGCTCCAGGTCTGCGAATTGCTGCCTCAATTGGCAGGTATGGCAGACAAATACGCCGTGCTGAGATCGATCGTCGGACTGCGTGACGAGCACAGCAGTTTCCAGACGCTCACAGGGTATTCGATGGGGGAATCGCAGCGGGATGGGAAACCGAACTTCGGTTCGATGGTATCGAGGGTTCTGGGCCCCACCGATCCGGTGATTCCTCCATTCGTCGATCTGTTCCCTACCATGCAGCATCGCCCGTACAACAGCCCGGGGCCTGGCACGCTCGGGCCGCGGTATACGGGTGTGCGTGCCGACGGCGAGGATCTGGCCAGCATGAAGCTGCGATTCGTCTCCCCCGCCCAACTGTCCGATCGACGCAGATTGCTGCGGGAGATTGACTGTCTTAAGTCTGGTCTGGAGAGCGAGCGGCTGCAGGCGGCCGACAGTGCGACGCAGCGTGCCTTTGACGTTCTGACATCGAGCCGGTTGGTCGACGCCCTTGACATCGAGAAGGAAGATCCGCGGATCCGCGAACGGTACGGAAAGAGCTCTTCGAAGCACCAGGGGGATGGTGCTCCCCTGTGGAACGACCAGTTGTTGATGGCCCGACGGCTGATTGAGGCGGGGGTCCGCTGCGTGACCGTGGCCTACGGCTTTTGGGATACCCACGGGAACAATTTCAACCACCTACGGGGGAATCTCCCGATTTTCGATCAGGGGATCACCGCCCTGATCCAGGACCTGCATGACCGGGGCCTCGATCGGGATGTGACTGTGGCGGTGTGGGGCGAATTTGGCCGAACCCCCAAGATCAACAAGGACGCGGGCCGAGACCACTGGGCACGGGTCAACAGCGCCCTGCTGGCCGGGGGCGGACTGAGGACTGGGCAATTTATCGGTACAACCGACGCCATGGCGGACTCGGCCAAGGACCGTCCCATTCATTACCTTGACGTCCTGGCCACGCTGTACCAGTCGATCGGCATCGATCCCCATGAGCTGGTGCGTGATTCGCAAGATCGCCCCATTCCCATTCTTCCCAGCACCACCCAGGTGATCCGCGAGTTGGTTTAGTGTTCGAGCTGTCGTTCGATTATCTGCTGGGCATGTCACTTTGGCTGCTGGCACTGCCGGCAGCTTTCTGGCTGCTGCTGAGATCGCGGCGAACCGCCCGTCGCCGGGGAAGGTCCCTGCGTCTTTCCAACCTGGGCCTGTCGCTCTGGATGCTTCTCGCCGGCTTGACGGCCGTTGAGCTTTACTTCGCTGTCATCTACGACCAAAGCGATTCGTTCAATATGACGAACGTTTCGCAGAAGTGGTTCCGGCGTTGGGTTCAGCAGAAGCCTCTGAAATTCGCAGGCCGGGAGGGGATTCCCTACCGAGATGATGTCGACTTCCCCACGAGGCTCGAACCGGGTCAGCGGCACGTGGTGTTCATCGGAGACAGCTTTACTTTTGGACATGGCATCCGACGTGTGCCCGACCGTTTCAGCAATCGGGTCAGGGAAACGCTGCAGTCCCAAGCCCGTGGTCAGATCCTGGTGACCAACATCGCCGACGCCGGCAAGGATCTGCACTGGGTGTGCGAGGTGACGGACCGGCTGATTGAGAATCATCTGCCGGTGACGACTCTGGTTTACGTCCTGTGCCTGAACGACATCGAGACTTTCGACCCCGAACATCGAGATCAGGCACCGACCAACCAGGTGCGGCGCCCCCCCAACCCACTGCTGAACGACACCTACTTCTTCAATCTTCTGTACTTTCGCAGCCAGCAGGCGACGGTGCCGGGAGTGCGTGACTATTACTCCCATGTCGAGGAATCGTATCGGGGCATCGCGTGGCGGCGGATGTTTGGGAAGTTGATGAGTCTCAGCCAGGAGTGCCGGGACGCGGGGATCGATTTCCGCGTGGTCGTGTTTCCCTTCCTGCACAATCTGGGTCCAAAGTATCCCTTCCGCGAAGCACATGGGCTGATTGCGGAAGCGTGTCGGAGGGAAGGCATTCCGTGTCTCGACCTGCTGCCGGTGCTGGAACCGCACGCCAAGGAAAGACTGACGGTCAACATTTTTGACGCCCATCCCAACGAACGGGCCCACGAGTTGGCGGCGGAGGCGATTGCCGACCGCTGGCTGGATGACCTGATCGATCGCCAACCCTCCCCCGCCCGCCCGCCCGCCGAGACCCCTTGATGTCGATCTTCGAACAGTGGGGGGTCACACCAATCATCAACGCGACCGGTTCGGTCACCCGGCTTGGGGGGGCTGTCATGCCTCCCGAGGTGATCGCGGCGTTTTCTGCGGCGGCTTCCGATGCCTGCTCTCTGGAGGAACTCCAGGTCGCCGCCTCGCGAATCCTGTCGCACCATACCGGTGCGGCCGCGGGGATTGTCACGGCTGGATGTGCCGCGGGACTCACCCTGGGGACCGCCGCGATTCTGGCGGGACTGGATGCGGGGCGCATGGAACGCCTCCCGCGCCCCGCCGCGGGAGACCGTCAGGAATTCCTGATCGCCCGGGAGCAGCGCAATGGATACGACCATGCGGTGCGTGCGGCCGGAGCGACGCTGGTCGAAGTTGGTTTCAACGAGATCGTCTCCAACGCCGGAGTGCGGCGGACTGAGACGTGGGAATACGGCACGGCCATAACGGAGCGAACGGCGGGGATTTTGTACATCGCCGCAGCCGATGCGCGGCCCCGCCTGCAGGAGGTGGTCGATCTGGCCCATCGGCATTGCCTGCCGGTTCTGGTGGACGCCGCAGGCGAAGTGCTGCCCCGGAACACGCTGCCCGATCTTGTGGCGACCGGTGCCGATCTGGTTGCGTGCAGCGGCGGCAAGGCACTCCGCGGACCGCAGTCAACAGGCATCCTGTGCGGGAGATCCGACCTTGTCGGCTCGGCTTTGTTGCAGATGCTCGACATGGACGACCATCCCGAACTCTGGTCTCCCCCAGCGATCCTGCCGGAACCACGACGGCTGTTCGGTCAACCGCGCCACGGTCTGGGCCGGGGGTTCAAGGTTTCCAAGGAAGAAATCGCCGCCCTGCTGACCGCGGTCGAATTGTTTTTCTCGGGACACTACGACCGGGAAAGATCGCAACAACTCACCTGGTTGCGGCAGATTGCTGACCAGATTCCAGGCCCCTCGCGCTGGGAACTGGTCGATCCCCCGGATGGGCAACGTTTCCCGGTGCTGGAGGTGGTGGTGGCGGAGCAGGCGCTGCGGAAGTCGGCCTTCGACATCTGCCGTTCATTGCGGGAGGGGAATCCGCGCATCTATGTGGGCCATGGGCAGTTGGCCCAAGGCCGCCTCGTGATCCATCCCCTCTGTCTGACCGAAGTCAAATCGGCGCAGGTTGCCCAGCGGCTGCGTACTGAGTTGATTCCATCGGATTGATGGCTCAATCCACAAGTAACCAGGCTGCGTTACCACAGACTTTGACAGCTCACCGACAACCGCAAGGAATCGCAGATCGTGTCTTCTGAAAAGGAGTTTCTTGAAGCCGCAAAAGTGGCGGCGTTGGCCGCTGGCCAGGTGCTGGAGGAGTGGGCGGACAAATTTACCGTCAGCGAAAAAGGCCCGGCCGACCTGGTCACCGAGGCCGATGTCGCCGCTCAACATGCCATTGTTTCAGTCCTTCAACCCCGCTTTCCCAAACACGGATTCCTGGGAGAAGAAGGATTGCGACAGGCGGCGGGCGAGGGAGACTTTCGCTGGATCATCGATCCGCTGGATGGAACGACCAATTACGTCCACCGCTTTCCCTATTACGCCGTTTCGATTGCCCTCGAACAGGCCGGCGAATTGGTCGCTGGCGTGATCTACGACCCCAGCAAGCGGGAACTGTTCGCCGCGCTCCGCGGCGCCGGTGCGACGCTCAACGACCAGCCCCTGCGGACCAGCCGATTTCACCGGCTGCGCGATTCGATGGTGATTGCCAGCTTCCCTCCCAACGCCAAGGCGGACAGCCCGCCACTCAAGCGGTTTCTGCACGTGATCAATCATGCCCAAACGGTCCATCGTTCGGGCTCGGCTGCGCTGAATCTCGCGTATGTGGCCGCAGGCCGACTCGATGGCTACTGGTCGACCAGCCTGAAGGCCTGGGACATGGCGGCCGGAGTCTTGATCGCGCGGGAAGCCGGCGGTCGAGCCACCCGCATGGATGGCAGCCGGTTGGATCTTGCGATCCCCGATCTCCTGTGTACCAATGGCACCGCGCTGCATGAGGAATTGAGTCTCCGCCTCGGCGAGGTTGAATCGGGGTCCCAGAGATGAGCGATCAGACCACCACGATTGCCGACTTGCGTCAGGCCATGCGGAAGTTTGTCGATGAACGGGACTGGTCGCCGTTTCATTCGCCGAAGAATCTGGCCATGTCCCTCGCGATAGAGGCGGCTGAAGTCATGGAGCATTTCCAGTGGGTCGATGTCGCTGAGTCTCGGCTTCGAGGCCAGGATTCGCGTCATCGGGAGGCGATCGGGGAAGAACTGGCCGACGTCTGCTGTTACCTGTTGAGCCTCGCCAACAGCCTCGACATCGACCTGAGTGATGCGGTTCATGACAAACTGATCAAGAATGCCGTCAAGTATCCGGCAGCCCAGTTCCGGGGACACTTCGAGAGGCTGAAGGATGGTGCCGGAGGCGAGATCGGCGGCACCTGAAGGCCGCGACCTCGGCCTGGTCTCCAAAGGTCGGGGGGATCACTCGTCTCGATTGACCGTGACGGCATATTCCCCTCTGTTGTCGCCCAATTCGTTCCAGAAATCGTTGACCCGCACAAACAGCACCCCATCCTCTGAGGGGCTGTAGATCTCCTTTTCTCCGATGCTGATTGTTTCGGAATCCTGCATCGATCCGGAGTCCATGGGCCAATACCGTCCGATCAGTCGCCCCAAGGGAAGGCCAGCGTGGTAGCGGATACTGACCCCCGCCGGTTCGCTGATCCAGGGACGAGGCTCGGAGGCCAACTCGACCCGTCCCCGAGCCGAGATTCGATAGGTCTGCCCTGCCTGCAGGCGGACCCCTATTGACTGCCAGCCACGATCGGCCCTGACAGAGACTTCCTGACCCAATTCGTGCATCAGCTCGAAATCTTTGGAGGAAGGGAGGGATCGCCCCAGTTCGTAGCCGTGGCACAGGTCGGCGATATACCACCGCCAGAGGCGTTGTCGACGCTCGTCGGAGAGTAACTGGTCGAGAGGAGCATGCGACTCTCCCCGGACCACCCTCTGCACAGTCTGGCGGAACGAGTCTCGGGTCTCGGGGAATTCCGCCAGAAAATGGACCAGCGCCCAAGCCCAGGCGTAGGCGTGTGGACGATCGTAAACCTCGGGTGGCTGCCGCGCGACCTGGACCATCGAAAGTGTGTCAGCCCGAGCACGGTGCTCTTCCAACAGCTTGATGCGGCCCAGCAGCGGAAAAGCAGTGCGCTGGTCGGGCCAAACACCAAATACGGGCGGCCCCTCATTTGGATATCGATGCGTGGCGAAGTATTCGGCAATCCCCTCGAAAAACCACACACTTCGAGTCAAATCACGGTCGACTGCCGTCGTGAAGCAATGCGTTCCCTCGTGGAGCATCAGGTGGGCGCGGTAGTAGTCACTCCCCTGGTCGTTCATCCAGAATTCCTGGCCGCGATGCCGACCATGCTCGAAATCAGGAAGGTTGTCCGGGAGCAGGCCGGCGGCCCGAAATCGATCGTGATCGGACATGAGATAGCCGGTCATCTGGAATTCGGACCGTTCACGATCGGGGGGGAGTTCACCACAGTAGGAGATCCACGCGTCATAGGCCCGATCCATCAGCTTTGGCAGCGATTCCGCCCGTTCGCGCGGGATGTCGGTATAGAGGATCAACCGGCGTGATTCGTATCGGGCAATTCCCTGTGCCTGAACGGCCGCCCGGTCAACCAACAATCGCCGGTCAGACTGCCGCAGGAGGCCAGATGGCCGGGGCGGGCTCGCCTGCCGATCAGTCGACCGGGCTGCCGGACGAGGTTGTGCGTGAATGGCTGGCGGCAGAAGTGCACCGCAGACAATCACACCAATCCACGTGCAAAGACGTCTCCAGACAGGTCGCCGCAAAACTGTCTGAGTCATGTCTGAAGTCTCCCAACCAAGCGAACCTTGCCCAAGCCGTCGAGCATAATGAATCCGATGTGGGGGGTCACTTTGAAGCGTGTGCCTCAGGTGGTACACTTCGCCAGTTTTGAGCCGTTCCGCTCCAAGAAACCTGTTTGCGTGTACACACGGCAGGTGAACTCGGTCTCCCCAAAGTTGGGTTGTGAGGTCGGGAGCTCATGGGAGCATCCGTTCAAAAAACGGGTGGGATCCCATTGGGAGAGAGTTGGATGCAATGGCCCGAAACTCATGACCAGTGGTCGCCGACACCTGCCGTTTGGGGTGTCTGTCCGGCGTTGGCTGGACGTCGAACGTTTCCGAATTCCCCTTGTCACCTGTCTGAAGTTTCGCAGTGCCCCGCCGAACCGACATTCACAAGATCCTGATCATTGGCTCTGGACCGATCGTTATCGGACAGGCCTGCGAATTCGACTATTCCGGGACCCAGGCGTGCAAGGCGCTGCGGGAAGAAGGCTATGAAGTCGTCCTGGTCAACTCGAACCCGGCGACAATCATGACCGATCCGGGAACGGCCCAACGGACCTACATCGAGCCGATCACCTGGCAATACGTCGAAAAGATCATAGCCCGAGAACGTCCCGATGCCGTGCTGCCGACCCTGGGAGGGCAGACGGGGCTGAACACCGCGATGGAACTGGCTCGCCGTGGAGTCCTGGAGAAATACGGCTGCGAACTGATCGGAGCCCGCCAGGATGTGATCGAAAAGGCGGAGGGGCGCGAGTCGTTCAAGCAGGCCATGCTGAAAATCGGCCTGGATGTGCCCCGGAGTTTCTCCGTACGGTCGATGGACGACGCCCGAGCGGCCCTGCGCGATCTGGGACTTCCGGTGATCATCCGGGCCAGCTTCACACTGGGGGGTGCCGGCGGGGGCATCGCCTACAACCGCGAAGAATTCGAAAGCAAGGTGGCGCGGGGCCTGGCCATGTCTCCGGTCGGCGAAGTGCTGCTCGAAGAGTCGGTCATCGGCTGGAAAGAATACGAGATGGAGGTGATGCGCGACGTGGCAGACAACGTCGTCATCATCTGTTCGATTGAAAACTTCGATCCGATGGGAGTGCATACGGGAGACTCGATCACGGTCGCCCCCGCCCAAACACTGACCGACAAGGAATACCAGTTGATGCGCGATGCCACGATCGCCGTCATGCGTGAGATCGGCGTGGAAACCGGGGGCTCGAATGTCCAATTCGCCATCAATCCGCAGACGGGCCGGATGGTGGTCATTGAGATGAATCCGCGTGTCAGCCGGTCGAGTGCACTCGCCTCGAAGGCCACTGGTTTCCCGATTGCCAAGATTGCCGCCAAGCTGGCGGTCGGCTACCGGCTGGATGAAATTCCCAACGACATCACCCGCGAGACTTTGGCCTGTTTCGAGCCGACCATCGATTACGTCGTCACGAAATTCCCCCGCTGGACCTTCGAGAAGTTCCCCGAGGCAGATCCTGTCCTGACGGTGCAGATGAAGTCCGTCGGCGAGACCATGGCGATCGGCAGGACCTTCAAGGAATCGTTGCAGAAGGCGATTCGCGGCCTGGAAATTGGCCATTTTGGCCTGGGCGGAGGCAAGAAGGATCTCTGGGACACCGATGAACAACCTGATCTGGCCGAGATCGAGAACAAGCTGGCCACTCCCAACGCCGAACGGGTGTTTTACATCCGATATGCGTTCAAGGCCGGGATGACAGTCGACCAGATCTACGAATTCACCAACATCGACCGCTGGTTTCTGCAGCACATTGAAGAATTGGTGCAGTTCGAAGGGCGGCTGGAAAAGATCGATCGCCTCACCGCCGTCCCCGACGAACTGCTGCAGCAGGCCAAGCGGATGGGGTATTCTGACCGCCAACTGGCCTGGTGGTGGGACTCGAGTGAGATGGAGGTCCGCCGATACCGCAAATCGCGTGGCATCGAGGCGGTCTTCAAGCAGGTCGATACCTGCGCAGCCGAATTCGAAGCGTACACCCCCTACTACTACTCCACGTACGAGACCGAGGATGAATCTCCTCCGCCGGCCCCTCCGGGCAAGCGACGGATCATGATTCTGGGTGGGGGGCCCAATCGCATCGGACAGGGGATCGAATTCGATTATTGCTGCTGTCAGGCCTCGTTCGCCCTGCGAGAACTGGGGATCGAGAGCGTGATGGTCAACAGCAATCCGGAGACGGTCTCAACCGACTACGACACATCCGACCTGCTGTTTTTTGAGCCCCTGACGACCGAGGATGTGCTCAATATCTGTGACCGGCTGAATCCGGATGGCGTGATCGTCCAGTTTGGCGGCCAGACACCTTTGAACCTCGCGAGGGGACTGGAAGCGGCCGGGGTCCGGATCGTGGGGACCAGTCCCGACATGATCGACGCCGCGGAAGACCGCAAGCGGTTCCAGGAGATCATCGAACGACTGCATCTGCGACAGCCACCCAATGGAATCGCAACCGATATCGAAGGGGCCCGCCTCGCCGCACAGCGGATTGGATATCCGATTCTGGTCCGTCCCAGCTATGTGCTGGGTGGCCGGGCGATGGAGATCTGTTACGACGAGCAGCAACTGATGAGCTACATGACGAAGGCCGTCGATGCCTCGCCCGATCACCCTGTGCTGATCGACAAATTCCTCGAGGATGCCAGCGAGGTGGATGTCGACGCAATGGCGGACGGTGAGATGACGGTCATCGGGGGGATCATGCAGCACGTCGAGCAGGCGGGGGTCCACTCAGGCGACTCAGCGTGTGCCCTGCCCCCCTACTCTCTTCCTGAGAGTACGATCCAGGAAATCCGCAACGCGACTTACGCCCTGTCGAAGGCCCTGAATGTCCGCGGGCTGATGAACATCCAGTTCGCAGTGAAGGACCTGGGCGGACAGCAACTGGTCTAGGTGCTGGAAGTGAATCCCCGAGCCAGCCGTACCAGTCCCTTCGTCGCCAAGGCCACTGGGGTTCCACTCCCCAAGGTCGCCGCCAAAATCATGGCCGGAGTGAGCCTGAAGGAACAGGGAGTGACCCGGGAACCATGGCCCGCCTACACCTCGGTCAAGGAAAGCGTGTTCCCGTTTGTCCGGTTCCCCGGAGTCGACATCATCCTGGGACCGGAAATGCGGTCGACCGGCGAGGTGATGGGGATCGATCAGCGATTTGAGATTGCATTCGCCAAGAGCCAGGTGGCGGCTGGCAATACACTTCCCACCTCGGGGACTGTCTTTGTCAGTCTTGCGCGCGACGACAAGCAGGCCTTCATCGAGGCGGCTCGCACCCTCCAACGGCTGGGGTTCCGCCTGCGGGCAACCAGTGGAACAGCCAAGGTGTTGCGCGAAGCGGGAATCGAGATTGAAACGATCCGCAAGCTGCAGGAAGGCCGTCCCAACCTCCTGGATCACCTCGCGAATGGGGAGATCCAGGTGATTTTCAATACCCCCAGCGGCAAGGGAGCCCGCACGGACGAAGGGAAGATCCGCTCGGCAGCCGTCGCCCACGGTGTTCCCTGCGTCACCACGCTCGCAGGGTGCTTGGCGGCCGTTCAGGCGATGGAAGCTCTCGTGGCCAATCCCGTGCCCGATGTACGATCGATTCAGGAGTGGCTGGGTCTCGCCGACTGAGCCCTTCACCACTTTGGACCAGACACTGGTCACTGCGGGGTACGGCGGCGACTTGCGGCTGTTTCTCGGCCTGATTCATACCCTTTGGGATGATCAAGGAAGTTGGCGGAGTTCCAGGGGAGAACGGGCTGTCCCAAATGAAACAAGGCGTGGTGTCGATCGACACCACGCCTTGGATTGTTGACCCTTCATCTCAAGCGATTTGCATCCGTGGGCCCCACGTCATTCTCCTTTGGGCTTCACTGTTAACGTCAGCAGGTAACTGACCAGATCGTGGAACTCGGCATCAGGAAGCTGCTCGGCGATGTTGGCTGGCATGGGAGAAATCCGCTGGGTCTTCCGATCAGAAACTTCCTCTTCCAACACCGAGAATTCCTTCCCCTGCTCGTTGACGAGAATGAGTGACTTGCCGTCTTTCCTGGCGAACAAGCCGCTGGCGGTCTTGCCATTGGCCAATTCCAGCACTGTCACATGGAAGGCCTGATCGACATTCCGGCTGGGAACCAGAATGTCCTCCAGAAGCCGCTCGGCACCCCGGTTTCCAATACCGTCGAGGTCGGGACCGATCTTGGCCCCCTCACCCCCAACCCGATGGCAATTCGCGCAGATTTTCTGGAAGACCGCGCGTCCTCGCTCGGCCGAGACCTGGGCCTTGCCGAAGCTGTCGCGACGGCCCGCCACCAACTGCTTGACCCGGTCATCCTCACTCGGAAGATCGGCCAGCAGTCCCGCAAAACTCTCAGTCAGAGCGGGGTCGTTGTGTCCCTTGATTCGCTCCCCCACGATGATGTCCTGGATCAGACGGGAAGAGCCCTTGCCAGCGGCCACGGTCTCCAACAATAGACGGGCCCCCTCTTTGCCAGTCGTCAAAGCCCGCGCAATTGCGACTCCGACCGGATCCGGAACCTCGGGCAACAGCCGTACGAGGGCCGCACGCGTCTGCGGTGTTGCTTGTCCGCCCAACAGCTCCGCAGCCCTTTGTCGCAGCGGGAGAGGCTCGCTTCCCCGAGCGATCACGGTCTCCAACACGGTGCCAGCCTGAGGGCTGTCGAGAGAATTGAGGGCATCCAGTGCCTGTTGGCGAACGGGAATGGACCTTCTGGAATCCTCAACCAGTTCGGCCAAACGAGGTGTCAGGCTGGTCACCCGAAAGTCGCGAGCAAGATCGGCAGCCACACGCAGGCGATCGTCATTGGTTTCGGTCAACAGGCGTTCTGCAAGATCGGTACTCCATTGGGTCAGTGACTCTGGCAGGGGGATCTGACGCGATTGCAGCCCCTGCTGGACCCCCCGCAGCGCCGCAACCTGCTGCCCATCGTCGAGGCGATCCTTCCATGCCAGTGCTGTCTGATAGAGGTTCGGCAAACGATCGGCGGGAAGGTTCCGCGCCACGTGCGTCAAGAACTCAGGCGCCCGTCCCGGCTGGGCCGCTGACCCCGCGAGGAACTGCGCCAGGAACTCTCCGCCCGCCGCGGTGGGAACGCCCACCGCCACATCGGCCAGCTTCCGCCAGGTCGCCTCGTCGCGAGACACCCGCTCTGTCAGTGTCTCGAGGGAGGCTTGCGGCTGGAGGCTGTCACGCAGAGCGATGCGCACCGTGTGCACCAGGTGGGCATCAGCGGGATCACTGCTCTCCCACAAACTCAACAGCGGGGCGATGTTGCCTTCATCGGGATGCTGTCCCAGACCATCGACAGCCGCACGCCGGACGAACGGGTCCTTGTCCTCCAGAAACCGGACCAGGGTCTCACGAAGCTTGACTGCGTTCTGATCCCATGCCAGAGAGGCGATCGCCTTCGCGAGGTGCACCCGCACCATCCGATCCGGATCATGCGACAGACGGTCGATGAGTGGCAACTTCAGTTCGCTCCTCCGCGCCAGTACCCAGATCAGGTGTGCACGGGCATTCGGATTGGCAGTCGGCAGAGCCAATCGCAGTTGATCGATCGCTGCGGCATCCAGCCTGTCGACAGCCTGATGGGTCGCCAGCGTGCGGATCACGATGTTGTCGCTTCCCAGAGCCGACAAGAGTCCATTCGCATCCGCCTGCGACAGATCGGCCTGGGGCTTCGGAGCACGTGACTTCTCACCGGTGTACACAATCCGCCAGATTCTCCCCTTCGAGCGATCGCGACGCGGGTGGTACAAATCGACTTCGTAGTGGCCGATAATGCAATTGTAAAAGTCGGCAACATAGATCGAACCGTCCGGAGCCAGCTTGATGTCGACCGGGCGGAACCACTGATCGTCGCACGACAGAAAATCGGGCTGCTCGACCGCTTCGTACGAAGAGCCAGTTGCCTTGAGCTGGTCGTGATTGATCCGTCCAGTGACCGGATTACCGATGAAAACCGTGTTCCGATAAGCTTCGGGAAACTGTGTGGCGTCGTAATAGACAAGTCCGCAGATCCCTGTCGAGCCGTGGCTATGCTTGATCATTTCGGGACCATACCCCAGGCCATCATGAGGCTTGCCGAAACTGGGGTAGTAGGCACCGCGGAGCAGCATGTAAATCGGTCGGGAATGACAATCGGCGGTGTACACATTCCCCAACGGATCGAACGCCATGCCGAACGGATTGACTTGCCCGTGGGTGTAGTATTCGATGCGGGATCCATCCGGACGAAACCGGTAGGTGTTTCCCGAATTCATGGTGATCTGCTCGGAATCACTTCCCGAAACATTCGAGTTGTTGCGAAATCCGTGGCAGGCGTAGACCCAGCCATCCAGCCACCAGTTGAATGAACTGGCCATGCCGTGCGTGTCGTCAAACCCAAACGTTCCGAAGAACGGCCGCCGCTCGTCGGCCTTCCCGTCTCGGTTGGTGTCATCGAACAACTCGATGCGCGGGATGCTGTAGGCCAGCACGCGAGAACCGGTCAGGGGCAGCACGCCAATCGGAATATTCAGCCCCTCGGCGAATCGGGAGACGCTATCGGGCACACCGTCGCTGTTCGTGTCAATCAATACCCGGATCGTGTCGCGGGGGGTGCCTTCCTGGGCCGGAAAGGGATACTCGATCGACTGGGTCACATACAGCCGCCCCGCTGCGTCGAACGCCATGTTCATCGGCTTTTGAATCTCGGGCTCACTGGCGATGAGCTGGATTTCGAAGCCCGGAGGAAGGCGAAAGAGTTTCTGCTGTTCCTGGGGGGACAGCGCCTCCCCGGGAGCCACGAGCGGCACTTCCTGGGCCACCAATCCAGAATTCCATCCGCAACTCAGGAGCACGGCCAGCATCGACCAGTGAACCGAAGCAAAACAGCGACGTCTCATGGAGAAACCCGTCACAGGAGAGAGGGGAGAGCGCAACCTTCAGGTGCCGACCGAAAACCCACCGCCAAATCCAACAGCCACTCAGGAGATCCCACTGCTCCCGTGGTAGCTGAAACCGACTGGAATAGGACGACAAAGGTGCGGACGAACCGACTGTGTCGCGACGACTGAAAGCGCGGGGCCTCGATCAAAGTGGCTTCAGTCTGTCTGACATGGCCGGGGAGTGACCCTGGCAGACCGCGATGGGAGCCGACCGTCACCTGCATTCAGCCAGTGCGAGAGGAGGGACTTGAACCCTCAACCCTTGCGGGACCAGATCCTAAGTCTGGCGCGTATGCCAATTCCGCCACTCTCGCAGGAAGGACCAGAGTATACCACGGCAACGTGCGCCGAGGTACCCGCTGAGGCGTCAGACCCGAAATGGCGGGCGAGAGACGACTCCTGCTTGTTTTTCCCGGGGGCATCGACTGTACTACGCTTCCAACCTCGCCCCGATTCTCCCGTCGTCAGGTCCAGTCGCATGCACGGATTTGAGGAACTCGCCCCTACCGACTCCCAACCCCAACCCGGCCGGTCGGGCCCCTGGCATCGCGAGTTGAATCGCTACCACTGGTTCGTACTGATCGTGGCCGCCCTGGGTTGGCTGTTCGACACCATGGACCAGCAACTCTTCAATCTGGCGCGAGTGCCCGCCATGAAGGCTCTGGTGACCAATGCCGACGGGTCCCCGGCCGACGACAAAACCATCGCGTTGTATGGAGGTTATGCCACGTCGATCTTCCTGATCGGCTGGGCGACGGGCGGACTCGCGTTTGGGGTCCTCGGTGACCGGATCGGTCGGGCAAAAACCATGCTGCTGACCATCCTGATCTATTCCCTGTGCACCGGCCTCAGCGCCCTGTCGAAGGGGTTCTGGGATTTCGCCTTCTATCGATTCATCACCGGCCTCGGAGTGGGGGGCGAATTCGCCGTCGGGGTGAGCCTTGTGGCGGAAGTCATGCCCGATCGGGCTCGCCCTTTCGCGTTGGGCCTGCTGCAGGCCCTGTCGGCGGTGGGCAACATCACTGCCGCTCTGATCAGCATCGTGTTGGGGCACCTGGAGGAGTCCGGTGCGGTTGGAAGTGCGTGGCGATGGATGTTTGTGATCGGCACACTTCCCGCCCTGCTGGCGATCCTGATCCGTCGCCGCCTCAAGGAACCCGAGCGCTGGCAGCAGACGGCCGCAGATCGCTCGCAGGGAAAGAAAACCGGCTCTTATGGCGAGTTGTTTGGAGACCCGCGTTGGCGCCGCCGGGCGATCGTCGGGCTGCTCATGGCGTTTGCCGGTGTGGTGGGCCTCTGGGGAATTGGTTTCTTCAGTGTCGATCTGATCCGACTGGTGCTCAACAAGCGCCTGGCCGCGGCTGATGTGGCCCTGCTCGACAGCAATCGCGATGAGCGGATTTCAATCAGCGATGTCCCCGCAGCCTGGCAAGCCAACGTCAAACGGGTCCTCGACTCGATCAATCAGCCAGAGGCACCCATTCAGGATTTCGCGAATGGGCTGGTGCGGCTCAATGCGCCCAACGGGGGTGGCTATGCGGGTGAATTCATCCGATTGCTGGGGGATGAGAGCAGCCCCGAGATGATCACCCTGGAAGCGCTTCCTGCGCCACTGCAGGAGCGACTGCGGCCCTTTTACGATCGCGAACAGGCCTCGAGCCTGACGAGCAAAGCCCTGCAGGGAGCCGTCGGCAAGTCGAATGCCGGCAGCCTCACCCGCTGGGCGGGAATCACCTCGATGTTCCTCAACCTGGGGGCGTTTTTCGGAATCTACGGTTTCAGTTACCTGACCCAATGGCTGGGGCGCAAGCCAGCCTTTGCAATCGCCTTTCTGGCAGCCATGTTCTCAACGGCGTCCGTATTCGCGTTTCTCGACAGTTTCACGCAGATTTTCTGGATGATTCCCCTGATGGGATTCTGCCAACTGGCCTTGTTCGGCGGTTATGCGATTTACTTCCCGGAATTGTTCCCCACCCGGCTGCGAAGCACCGGAACGTCGTTCTGCTACAACGTGGGACGGTTTGTCGCAGCGATTGGCCCTTCGCTGTTGGGCTATTTGACTGTCGCGTTTGGCGACAAGCCCGAACCGATGCGATGGGCTGGAGTCACAATGTGCTCCGTCTTCCTGCTCGGCCTGGCGGTGCTTCCTTTCGCCCCGGAGACCAAGGGACAACCGCTGCCAGACTGACCTCTCGCCGGCAGAGATCGTGCCGACGCGCTGATTTTCATTCCTCCCGGCAATCCCGCACTCGTCAGGATCTCGATGATGAATCCTCCCCCGGACATCGATCGGATTTCCCCAACGAGGCGGCCTGCCGGACCGGCCGTCGGTTATCACACCTGGCGGGATTTGACCTTCCTCCACTGGCGGTTTCCCCCCGAACTTATCACCCCCCTGTTACCCCCGGGGCTGTCTCTCGACACCTTTGACGGAGATGCCTGGGTGGGACTCGTACCGTTTTACATGGCGAATGTCCGGCCGAGGTGGTTTTGTGCCGTGCCGGGCCTCAGTCATTTCTGCGAAACCAATGTCCGGACCTATGTTCATTACCGGGGAAGGGATCCCGGTGTCTGGTTTCTCTCCCTGGAGGCGTCGAATACCATCGCGGTGTTGGCTGCCCGAGTCGGCTGGCACCTGCCCTACTTTCGCTCGACGATGAAGCTGTCGATTGAAGGTTCCGTCCACCGATATCAGTGTCGCAGGCTGTGGCCGGGGCCTACCAATGTCGGCTGCGAGATCACCGCCCGGTTTGGCCCCTCCCTCGGAGCCGACGATCCGAATCGGCCGCAGCCGGCTGGTCAGTCACTCCCTGGCACCCTCGATCATTTCCTGGTGGAGCGGTACTTGCTGTACGCGCAGGGACGACGCGGCAACCTGTTCTGTGGCCAGGTCCATCACCCTCCCTACCCGGTCCAGAAGATCGACCTGCTGGAGTGGGAAGACTCACTCCTGGGTTCTCATGGCCTGCCAGTCTCCCGTCCTCCCGACCACCTCGCTGGCAGTCCGGGAGTCGATGTGGAGATCTTTCCCCTGAGACCAGTGCCAAATGCTTGACGGGCGGGTTCAACTTTGGTGGGTTGCTGCCGCTGTCAGTCCGTACAAACGTCACTCTGGTCCGGACGAGTTGCCCAGATCCCTATAATTGGGGTGATTGGAATGTTGAAGGCTTCTGGCACTGGCTGAAGTACGTCCGGGCTTCTTGCGGGAGATGAACATGCGGATTCTGGTGAGCGGTTCCTCAGGATTGGTTGGATCGGCACTGATTCCCTCTCTGGCGGCCGCAGGTCATGATGTAGTTCGACTCGTTCGTTCCCGTTCCACGAACCCCTCGAAGGAATTGGTCTCTTGGGATCCTGCCCGAGGGCAGATCGATGCGGCCGGTCTTCAAGGAATTGATGCAGTCGTTCACCTCGCCGGAGAGAGCATCGCTTCCGGGAGATGGAATGCGGAACGCAAATCGAGAATCCGCGACAGTCGGACCATTGGCACCCGACTGCTGGCTGAAACACTGGCGAAGCTTTCCTCACCACCGAAGGTCTTTGCTTGTGCCTCGGCCATCGGTTTCTATGGTGATCGGGGTGACGAACTGTTGTCCGAGAAGAGCACCCCGGGATCAGGATTTCTTCCGGATGTCTGCCGCGAGTGGGAGGCATCCTGTGATCCTCTCAAGCAGGCTGGCACGCGTGTCGTCAATCTGCGATTTGGCGTGGTTCTCAGCCGTCAGGGGGGGGCCCTGAAGCAAATGCTGCTGCCGTTCCAGATGGGAGCGGGGGGAATCTTGGGGAATGGCAAGCAATATATGAGTTGCGTCTCTTTGAATGACGCGGTCGGGGTCATTGAATTTGTGTTGGGGAACTCCGGGGTGGAAGGTCCGATCAATGTGGTTTGCCCTCAACCAGTGACCAATTATGAATACACTAAGGCGTTGGGAAGCGTCTTGCATCGTCCCACGATCTTTCCGGTGCCAGGATTCGCCGCCCGATTGGCGTTTGGCGAAATGGCTGACGCACTGCTCTTAAGCAGTGCTCGTGTCGTGCCCGAGCGTCTTCTGGCTGCCGGCTATCAGTTCCGGGACCCGACGATCGAAGCGTCCCTCCGCTCTGCCCTCAAGTCCTAGGGATCTTGTCCCATAACTGGCTGAGGGAGACACTGCGGGGAATGCTTGCGGGCTGTCGATTTCTAGGCAATCATCTTCGATTGCAATAAATGATGATTTGAACCTGCTGCGGTGGAACCGTTTTTTTGATATCGCCAGATTCGGGTCGATTCCACGAAGGTGAACGACGCTCCAGAGTGAAGCCTCTTGATCCTCGAAAGGCATCTGATATAAGCATTGGTTGATCTGGCATTGCCGATCAGGTCATCGTGCCTTGATTCGCACTGTTGCAGGCGATTCGGAGGAAGAGTGATGCGTTCAACACGTCCCGTTTGGGCAGCCAACAGGACATTTGCGAGCCTGCTGGCTCTTCTGGTTTTTTGCTGGGGGGGCTCGACATCACGGGGAGAAGACTCCCGGCGGAGCGTGGATTTCGCCTCGCAGATCCGTCCTGTTCTCAAAGCGCGTTGCTTCGCCTGTCACGGTCCTCTGAAGGAATCGGGAGGCCTCAGGCTCGATACGGCCCAGAGCCTGATCCGTGGTGGCGACTCCGGAGCAGGGATCACTCCAGGCAACCCCACCGAGAGTGAACTTCTGCACCGCATCACGTCAGAGGACAGTTCGGTTCGCATGCCTCCGGAAGGAGAGCCATTGACGGGCGATCAAATCGAACTGATCCGCCGCTGGATCGATACCGGCGCCCCCCTTCCCAATCAGGATTCTCCCGAACTCGATCCTCGTGACCATTGGGCGTTCCGCCGGGTCATGGCCCCCCACATCCCGGAACAGGTCTCACAGTCCTGGATTCGGAACCCGGTGGACTCCTTTGTTTCCGCAGGACATCTCAGCAATGGTCTGGTCCCACGGGCCCCCGCAGACCGACTGCTGCTGATGCGTCGTCTCTCTCTCGACCTGATTGGCCTCCCCCCTTCACCCGAGGAGATTGACGAAGCACTCAAAGCCGACGATGACTCGTGGTATGAACGGACGGTTGAGCGGTTGCTGTCTGACCCCCGCCACGGCGAGCGCTGGGGACGACACTTTCTGGATGTCTGGCGGTACAGTGACTGGTGGGGGCTGGGAGACCAGTTGCGCAACAGCCAGAAACACATCTGGCATTGGCGGGATTGGGTCATCGAGTCACTGAATGCCGATCTGCCGTATGATGAAATGATCCGGCTGATGCTGGCGGCGGACGAACAGCATCCGACCGACCTGGGTCGACTGCGGGCGACCGGTTTCCTGGCTCGCAACTACTTTCTCTTCAATCGCAATCAGTGGATGGACGAAGTCGTCGAGCATGTTGGCAAGGGCTTTCTGGGGCTCACCATGAATTGCTCGAAATGCCACGACCACAAGTACGATCCGATTTCCCAGGCGGACTACTACCGCATGCGGGCGTTTTTTGAACCCTATCATGTCCGGCTCGATATGCTGCCCGGGGAACCGGACTTGAGCCGGAATGGACTCCCCCGGGTGTTTGATGGTCTGCCCGATCTGCCCACCTATCTGTTTGTCCGCGGAAATGAAAACGCTCCTGACAAAAATCAGTCATTGACTCCGGGAGTGCCTGGGTTTCTGCAGTTCCGTGAACTTCAGATTCACCCGGTGGAACTGCCACGGGAGGCTTATGATCCCGGCACTCGTCCCTGGGTCTACGAAGGACTGCTGCAGACTGCCCGCAACCAGATTGCCAAGTCCAAAAACCGGCTCGAATCATCACGTCAAGCACGGGCCATGGCCGAGGAACGACTCGCAGCCAGCCTGAAATCTCCCCTTCCCGGCAAGGGGGACAACGAGCCAGCGGTGAGTGTTCCAATCATCCGTGAAACATTCGATGCTCCGCCTGGAGAGAACTGGAAACTGTTCGGTGGGGATTGGAATTCGGCTGAACAGGGACTGCGGCAGAACAAGGATGGTCCCCAGCGGGCGGCACTGCGACTGTCGAGGAAGGCTCCCCGGGATTTCGAAGCCACGCTGAAATTCTCGATTCATGGCGGCAGCCAGTGGCGGAGTATTGGATTCTCGTTTGATGTCTCGAATCCCGATCCGACCCAACCGGAGAGAGCCGAAGACAGTGAATACAACGTCTATGCGAGTGCCTATGCCCAGGGCCCGAAAGTGCAGGCCGCCTGGCACCGGGGGGGAGCCTGGCAGTTCCCCACGGAAGGAGCCTCGCAACGGCCAGTCGAGCTCGATAAGCCGCATGTCCTCAAGGTGGTGGTCCGGGACCGCTTGATCAACGCCTCTCTGGACGGCGAGCTCGCGGTCGCCTATCGGGCGCCGCTGGAACGACGTGACGGTGCCTTCCAGATCATCACCTTCGACTGCCTCGCGACACTGCACGAAGTCACCCTCGCTCCCTTGTCCCAGCAGCACCCTTTGGCGGAACCGGGGACGCCCCAGGAGAGCCCGGCAGAGGCGCTGACGTCTGCCCAAAGTGAAGAGAAGATTGCCGAGCTGGCAGTGGCACTTGCCGAAGCCGAAGTCTTGAGTCTCGAGCGGCGGGCGGCCGCCCAACGGGCGTCCTCGGACTCCGGACAGGTTTCCGAACTCGCGCAGTTGGCCTCCCTCGCGGAACGCCAGGCCCGTGTTTGTCAGGCGGAGCTGGCCGTTGCTGAACGAGAACTCCAGCTCCACCGTTCTCCCAAAGTTAAACGCGAGGGGGCCGCGAAGAACCTGAGTGAAGCGCGCGTCGCGCTGGAAAAGTCCCGCGAGCAATTGTCGGTTCCCAGCACGCAGTTCACACCCCTCGCGGGAGCGGCCTGGACGCCTACCCGATTTTTCAGTTCCACCCAGGATGATCCAACCGTCACCTTCCCCCCCCAGAGCACCGGGCGGCGCACGGCGCTGGCCGAATGGGTGACCGATCCAGAAAATCCCCTGACGGCACGAGTTCTGGTGAATCAAGTTTGGTCGAGACACACCGGAGCACCTTTGGTCACAAATGTTTTTGACCTGGGTCTCAAAAACGCTCCACCGGTCCAGCGGGATCTGCTCGACTGGCTGGCTGCCGACTTCATGTCCCACGGATGGAGCCTCAAGCACCTGCACCGGCGGATCGTGTTGTCACAGACCTATCGCCTGCAGTCGTCGATGGATGACAGTGAACACACTCTGGCCCGCGATCCCGACAATCAGTGGCTGTGGCGACGGCCCAGCGTCCGTCTTGAATCACAGGTGGTTCGAGATGCCATTCTCTCGCTGGCGGGCAACCTCGAGTTCCGTTCTGGCGGCCCCCCCGTGCCATCTGCCGAACAGGAAGCGTCGCGTCGGCGCAGTCTGTATTTCTTCCACTCGAACAATGAGCGGAACCTGTTTCTGACCACGTTTGACGAGGCTCTGGTCAAGGAGTGCTACCGACGAGAGCAAAGTGTCGTCCCACAGCAGGCCCTCGCCCTTTCGAACAGCGCCCTGGTTTTGGACGCGACACTTCCCATTGCCAGGCGACTGCTTGACTCCAGCCCGGGAAGCGATCCGGTCTTGGATGACGAGACCTTTGTGATAAGGGCCTTTCGAGTTCTTCTCGGAACGGACCCGCATCCCACAGAGCGCGGCCAGTGCGCACAGGCGTTGCATGATTGGCGCCAGTTACCTGAACTTCAGGGGGCCACCGCAGCCGCGGAAGCGAATCTGATCTGGGTACTGCTGAACCACACCGACTTTGTGACCGTTCAATAGGGATTCGCCCTGAATCCTGAACACGCTCGCTATCCGGAACCTGACGGATCACCAACCCAGGTCCGGGCGGCGAGCCTTCCTTCCAACATGAGTACTGTGAAGATGTCGCTCGGCAACCTTCTTTCGACCCGTCGTGACTGGTGTGGCGGCCTGGCGGGAATCGCCCTCAATGCCCTGCTGGCCCGTGATGGCTGGGGGCGTGACAGCGACTGGTCCCCTCCCACGGGTAAGCCGCATTCCCCGCCGAAAGCCAGGAGCGTGATCTGGCTCTTCATGAATGGCGGAATGAGTCATATGGAGAGTTTTGACCCCAAACCGGCGCTCAATCAGTTCGCCGGCAAGACGATCGCGGAAACCCCCTTCGCCGACGTACAGAATCCGAAACGACTGGCGATTGAACGACTGGTGGTCCCTGACGGAAATGGCAACCAGCGAAACACCCTGTATCCCTTGCAGGTTGGCTTTCAGAAACGGGGTGAAAGCGGCATTGAAGTCAGTGACTGGTTTCCCCACATTGGAGGGCAGATCGACCGGATTGCCGTCGTTCGCTCGATGTGGACCACCGACAGCAATCATGGAGCCCAGACCCAGTTCCATTCGGGACGCCACCAGAATGACGGAGACTTTCCCAATCTCGGTGCGTGGGTCCATTATGGCTTGGGGTCCCTCAACGAGGACCTTCCGCAATACATCTCCCTGGGGGCGCGGGAGTCCTGGAACAAACAGGATGGGCACTAACTCGGCCCGGCACACGATGCGACTCCCCTGCGGGTCGATCCAGCCAATCCGCTCGACTTTTCCCGCCCCGATAGGGAACTGTCGGCCCAATCCCGAAAACTCGCGGTCGATCTCCTGCAGCAACTGAACTCCGGGCGAGCGCAACGCACCCCCGATGACAAGACCATCGCCGCGCGGGTCGCCTCTTACGAATTGGCCTTCCGGATGCAGCGATCAGTACCCGAAGCGGTCGATTTTTCGACCGAAACCGCGGAGACCCAGGCTCTCTACGGGCTCGACAAGCCCCACTCGCGGGATTTCGGGATGCAATTGCTGGCGACCAGGCGACTCGTCGAGCGCGGCGTCCGCTTCGTGCAGGTACAACATGGCGCAGGAGGGGCAGGCAGTTGGGACGCTCATGGAGGACTGAAGGGAAATCACGAGCGGAACGCCCTGGCAATCGATCAACCAGTCGCCGGCCTGTTGGCTGATCTGGACCGCCGGGGGCTGCTCGAAGACACCCTGGTCCTGTTCGCCACCGAATTCGGCCGGACCCCGGGATCACAGGGGAGCGATGGCCGCGACCACCACATCTTCGGATTCAGCGTCTGGATGGCCGGCGCAGGAATCCGGGGGGGAATGGTCCATGGTGCCACCGACGAAATCGGTTTCCACGCCGTCGAAGACCGGCATTATGTGACCGACATCCACTCCACCATCATGAATTTGCTGGGGCTTGATTCCCGCCGAATGGAGATTCCCGGGCGAAAACGCCTTGATCTGGATCATGGCGAGGTGATTCACCAGATCCTGGCCTGAGGCCCATCGGTGCCGAAATGATGTCTTCGATCGACAGGCTTCGGCTTGTTGGTGGTTTTTGCCTTTCCGTATAATCGGGTCTGAGCGTGGCGGAGTCGCTGTTGCCCGGGCCTGGGTGGCCCGGGGCACTTTGCCGAGAAACGCATTCGAGGAGAGCGTGAATCGTGCTGGTGCAGATGGAACTCTCGCGGATCATCATCAGCGAGCTGTTGGATCAGCATATTGTCTGGTTGCGCGAATGCGACGGCCCCCGGGCCTTTCCAATTGTCATTGGAATCTTCGAGGCGACCAGCATCAACCGCCATGTGAAGGGAGAGGAATCGCCCCGTCCCCTGACTCATGACCTGCTGTGCAATGTGATCGATGCCTTGGGCGGAACCTTGGAGGATGTGGTCATCAACAACCTTGAAGACCACACCTACTACGCCTCGCTACGAATTCGCAAAGACGGGGAACTGATCGAGGTGGATGCTCGCCCCAGTGATGCGATTGCCCTGGCGGTCCATGCGAAGCCAGCGCTCCCCATCTTCGTGGACGAGTCGGTACTGGAACAACTGGCCAATGCCTGAAGCGTCTCTCCCCCGGAAGCACGATGAACGAAACCCGGCCCCTGGCCCACATCGATGACTGGGAACAGTCTCTGCACGCCCGCTATCCCGCCGGGCCAGAGACCCCACAGGGGACGGTCAACCTCCCTGCGGCCGTGCCGATCGATGCCTCCACTGTGTTGGAAGCCAGCCGGCGCCCCCGGGAGGAATTCCGGAATTACGCGGCGCCCCCCCGGGAAACTGTACGGGATTTCTATCGACTCAATCATCGCTACCAGACCCTGGAATTCGTGCTGCAGAAGAAGCAGCAATATCTTCCTCCCCGGCGTCGTGAGATGGGGATCTGGGAAGCGATGGAGTTCCTGAACACTCTGGTCGACGACAGTGATCCGGACGCGGATTTCAGTCAGATTGAACACCTGGTCCAGACAGCCGAAGCGATCCGCCGGGATGGTCATCCACGGTGGTTTATCCTGACGGGGCTGATTCATGATCTGGGCAAGATTCTCTGTCTCTTCGGAGAACCACAATGGGCCGTGGTCGGAGATACCTTTCCGGTCGGCTGTCCATTCTCCGATAAAATTGTGTTTCCCGAATTCTTCGCTGACAATCCAGACCTGTTGGATTCGCGATTGCAGACCCCGAGTGGCATCTATTCTCCGGGTTGTGGGCTTGATCGGCTGCATTTGTCCTGGGGGCATGACGAATACCTGTACCAGGTCGTGAAGTCATATCTGCCCGAGCCTGCTCTCTGGATGATCCGCTACCACTCGTTCTATCCCGGTCATCGCGAACAGGCGTACGATCACTTCATGACCTCCCGGGATCGGGAGATGTTCGGCTGGGTCCGCGCCTTCAATCCCTATGACCTGTACAGCAAGGGGGCGGAACGCCCGAATGTCGAGTCGCTCAAGCCGTTTTACCTCGAACTGATCTCGGAGTTTTTCCCCGACAAACTCTGGTGGTGATGTCTTGGGCGAAGGGAGCCTTGGCCCCCCTCCCAATCTGAAGTCACCACGCCACCCTTTCTGCTGCTGGAAGGCCAGGGTTCACGGTCCCTCAGACGTGATCTCCCACGGTGCCCACCGCCCCCCCGGATTCCGAGCAGGACCACGGCGATCCAAAACACAAAAAACCATGCCGATACCCCCGAACTCATTGCACTTGCAGACTCCCCACGATCTGTGCGAGGGAGACTTGATGCCCCTTCATCAGACCTCCCTCCCAAAATCCATCCGTCGGTGCAGCCACTCCTGTGTCTGGGGCGGTTTGATTTTCGCCGCCTGCCTGGTGGCTGTCGGCTCGGGCCGGTTGCTGGCTCAGCAACCCACTCCGGAATTGCCTCCGACGCCCGATTCCAGCCGGACGAAGACGCTACCGTACTCGCGAGACATTCGACCACTGCTCTCCAATGCCTGTTTCGCCTGCCATGGAACCGACGAAGCCAACCGCAAGGGGGGATTGCGTCTCGATCTGCCCGAATCCGCCCTGCGGGGCGGTGAGTCGGGAGAGCCGGCTCTTGCGCCGGGCCTTCCCGAGGACTCGGAAGTCATCCGCCGGATTTTCTCGGACGATCCCGCGGAAGTCATGCCCCCACCGTCATCGCGGAAGATGCTGTCGGCGGAGGAGCGCGAACGACTGAGACTCTGGGTGGCGCAGGGAGCCGTCTACGAAACACACTGGGCGTTCCGGCAGCCGACCTCTCCCCAACTTCCCCTCCGGGAAGAGGACCTGACGAAGTGGTGTGCGAATGAGATCGACTTTTTCGTTGCGGATCGGCTGCACAAGGAAGGTCTGGAGCCCTCACCCAGGGCCAACCGCCTGACCCTCGTGCGACGGCTGTCTCTGGATCTGACCGGACTCCCCCCAACCCCCGAGAGAGTCGATGAGTTTCTTCGTGACGACACTCCAAACGCCTACGAGCGATTGGTCGACAGGCTGCTCAATTCGACCGCTTATGGTGAACGACTGGGTCAAGTCTGGCTGGATCTGGCCCGTTACGCAGACACCAATGGGTACAACAACGATGAAGACCGCAGCATGTGGTTGTGGCGGGAATGGGTGATCGATGCCTTCAACGCCAATCAACCGATGGATCAGTTCATCGTTGAGCAGATTGCAGGCGATCTACTGCCGAATGCGACCGATCAGCAACGCCTGGCCACTGGCTTCAACCGCAACCACGTCATCACCACCGAGGGAGGGATTTTCCCAGAGGAGTATCGGGTCGAATATGTCGCGGATCGGGTTCATACCACCGCCACGGTGTTCCTGGGTCTATCTCTGCAATGTGCACGCTGCCATGACCACAAATACGATCCGTTTACCCAGACCGACTATTACCGGATGTTCGCCTTTTTCAACAATGTGCAGGACAAGACTGTCGGGTACAACTCTGGTGCGCCAGCTGAGCCTTACCTGAAAATCTCCCCTCCCCGATGGCATGATGAGCTGTGGCGACTCCGGGCTGATCAGTCGCGGGCCCGATTGGCCGTCGAGAGGCATCTGGAACAAGTATCGTCGAAGCAATTGGCCTGGGAACAATCTCTGAAGGCCGCCGATTGGGAGCAACTCCCGGCTGACACATTGCTCCGGTTTGATTTTGAGGAAAGTGACGGAGAACGGGTGCTGAATACCGTCGTTGGCGCGAGTGGAGGTCAGATCGTTGGTCCCGCCGAGCGCCCCGAGGGGCATGCCGGGAAAGCATTGCAGTTCGCGGGCCAGTCGCATGTTGAGATTCCCGAGTGGAAGGGCTGGGACGATGCCGAGTCCTTCACCATGGCGGCATGGATCAACCCGGCCACCCGCGAGCCCGTGGCGATTCTCTCCAAGATGGACGAGGGGGCCGCTCACCGGGGTTTTGATCTGGTCCTGGAGGGGGGGCGTCTGGGTTTTCACCTCATCCACCAGTGGCCTGAGGATGGCCTGAAGGTTCTGGCCAAAAACCCGCTGTCCCTCAATCAATGGCATCATGTCTGCGTGACCTATGATGGGAAGTTCAAAGCGGCTGGTGTCCGATTGTTTGTCGATGGCCGCCTCCAGGAAGTGGAGGTCACCCAGGATCGCCTGCAAGGCACATTCCAGACCGAACAGCCGCTGCGACTTGGGCGACGCACCACACAACTTGGATTCCAGGGTCGAATGGACGAGGTGGAGTTTTACTCTGCTTCCCTCGCGGATGCCGCGATCTCCGCGCTGTTCGAAGCCCGTCGCCCCAGTGGTGCTTTGCGGGCAGTTTTGGAGCGGCCGGCGGACCAACGTCATCCAGCCCAACAGCAACTCGTACGGAACCACTTTCTGGAACTGATCGATCCAGACTACAAGCCGCTCATTCGGGCACGTCAGCAGGCCGACCTGGCAGTCGCACAAGGCGAGGGGCGGATTCCACTGACGATGGTAATGCAGGAATTGGAGACGCCCCGAGAGTCATTCGTGCTGAAGCGGGGCCAGTACGACCAACCGGGCGACAAAGTTGAAGCGGGTGTCCCCGGGGCCCTTCCCGGACTCGCCGAAGGAAGTCCGCGCAATCGACTGGGCCTGGCCCGCTGGCTGGTTGATCCGCGCAATCCGTTGACGGCCCGGGTCATGGTGAATCGCTGGTGGCAACAGCTGTTTGGATTCGGCCTGGTGGAAACCGTCGAGGATTTCGGACTGCAGGGATCGTATCCCTCACATCCGGAATTGCTGGACTGGCTCGCGGTGGAGTTTCAGCGCTCTGAATGGGATCTGAAACGGTTGCTCAAGACCATCGTGTTGTCGGAGACCTATCAGCAGCAGAGTGCGGCGACCGGACTGCAGCTTGAACGGGATCCGCGCAATCAATGGCTGGGGCGCGGCGCGCGCCATCGGCTGTCGGCGGAAATGATTCGCGACAGCGCTCTGGAGGTGGCTGGCCTCCTGACACGTCATCTGGGTGGATCCAGTGTGAAGCCGTATCAGCCAGCCGGTCTATGGCAAGACGTCTCTGTGGAGCGGCGGGCCGTTTACGAACAGGCAAAGGGGGCCGATCTCTACCGCCGCAGCCTGTATACCTTCTGGAAACGGACCTGTCCCCCGCCGGGAATGGTGTCGTTCGACGCTCCTGACCGGGAAACCTGTACGATTCGCCGGGGACGCACCAACACCCCGCTCCAGGCCCTCGGTCTTCTGAATGATCCAACCTACGTCGAGGCAGCCAGACGACTCGCCAACGAGGCACTCAGAGTTCCACTGGCATCGGATGAAGATCGCCTGAGATGGATCTGGAACCGGGTCCTGCAGAGGGCACCGGAAACTCAGGAACTCGCCTGGCTGGCTCCCTTTGTGGCGGATGCCCGCGAATCGTTCCAGCAGGACCCAACTCGTGCCACCGCGCTTCTGAAAGTGGGGGAATCCGGGAATGTGACGGGAGTCGCGGAAAACGAGCTCGCCACGTGGACGAGCCTCGCGTCCATCCTCATCAATCTTGATGAATTCATCACTCGGGAGTGATGACCCGGCGTGAATCCCCCTGAGGGCCCATCGTCGACGCAAAGTCTCGGAGACGCGCTGCGTGATGAATCTCAGGCCGCACGCGAGTGCACAGGAGCGGAAACTGCGGAGAATTCGATTTCCACAGACAGGGCTCCCTGAGTGGCCCCCTGCCGCTTGAGTTCGATCCGGGCGCCGTAGGGATACGCCACACTCGCCCGCACGCGGATCTCCTCCCGCGTCACTGGATGACAATTAAAAATCGGGGTTTGGGCGAATGGAGGGCAGAACGGAATGTGGGCTGTCAGGAATGACTGCCCCGACTGGAATTCCACCAGGGTCACCCCCTTCAGGTGTTCGGTTCCCTGCGAATCAATCATGCGTTGCATCCAGTGGATCGGATGCAGTCCGTGGGCCGATTCCACCGCGATCCGGGGGTGCCCACTGGGACGAGCGTCGAGAACAGTGGTCATGAGGGAGTGTTCCTTGTCTTCGAAGAGGGTGTGGGAAATAAAGCGAATCCCCCGGCGGAAGACCGAGGTCCACTGCCGCCACTCGATGTGGTTCCAGGTGATCGCGATCACCAACGCGAGCAGGGCAGCCGAGAGGGGCCAGTAGACTTGAACATCACGGGATAACACGAGCCCCCCGACGAGAATCCAGAGAGGCAACGCCAGGCAGCCAGTGAGCCAAAAGGACGAGGAGTCGTCCCGGGAAGTTGGCCACGGGGAACCCAACAGTCTCCGGGCGATGAGGACCAGGCCGAAAAGCCCGGCGGTGAGGAGGGGAATCAAATACCAAGGGTGTCGATGAGGATCGGCAACGAGATAACAGGTCAAAACGATCGAGGTCAGCAGAGTAGCCACTGCCACGGAGACCGCCGGCAGAAAAACATCGCCCGACGATTGGGTCCAGTCGACCCAACAGGTGGCCGCCGTATTTTTGAGTTCGTCGCGGCAGCTGCGAACTTGTGCCAGCCACCGATCCCGCAATCGAACGTGACCATCCATGGTCCGACCTCATCAGGAATCACAGCCCCCTCTCGTCCTTGAGAGGGGGCAATCAACAACACGTTACAGTCCCGCCGCCTTGCGCAGTTGCGGTGCCTTCACCGAGGTGTCTTCCCAGGTGAAATCGGCATCATTCCGGCCGAAATGGCCTCCAGCCGCAGTCTTGCGGTAAATCGGGCGACGCAGTTTCAATTCCTGGATGATCCCACGGGGAGTCATTGGGAAGAGCTGCCGTACGAGTTCCGAAATCTTCTGCTCCGGAATCTTGGCGGTTCCGTTCGTATCGACCAGCACGCCGACGGGATCGGCGACACCAATCGCATACGCCAACTGGACTTCGCATTCGTCGGCCAGTCCCGCTGCAACGACGTTTTTCGCGACGAACCGGGCCATGTAAGCCGCCGAACGGTCCACCTTCGTGGGATCCTTGCCGCTGAAGGCACCGCCGCCATGCCGTCCCCAACCGCCGTAGGTATCGACAATGATCTTGCGCCCTGTCAGGCCGGTATCACCGTGAGGCCCGCCGATCACAAAACGACCGGTGGGATTGATGTGATACTTCGTCTGCGAGTTCAACAGGTGGGCAGGCACTGTCTTCTGGATGACTTCGGAGATCACGAAGTCGGAAATATCCTTGTGGCTCACCTTCTCGGAATGCTGCGTGGAGACGACGATGGCGGAGATTCCCACGGCCTTGCCGTCCCGGTACTCCACCGTCACCTGGCTCTTGGAATCGGGGCGCAGCCAATCGACCACCCCCTTTTGCCGGACTTCGGTCAGGCGATTGATGATGCGGTGCGCGTAGGCGATGGGGACAGGCATCAACTCTTCGGTCTGATTGCAGGCGTAACCGAACATCAGCCCCTGGTCACCCGCACCATCCCGATCGACACCCATGGCGATATCACCGCTTTGCGAGTGGAGCGCCACGAAGACCCGTACGGATTCGGCGCTAAAGCCCATGTCCGAGCCGACATATCCGATGTCATGCACCACATCCCGCACCAGCTTGACGTAGTCCAGCTTGCCTGAAGTGGTGATTTCCCCCGCCAGCACAACGAGGTCGGTGGTGCACAAGGTCTCACAGGCCACGCGGGACAGCGGATCCTGAGCCAGCAAAGCGTCCAGCACACCGTCCGAAATCTGGTCTGAGACCTTGTCGGGGTGTCCCATACTGACCGATTCGCTGGTGAAGAAACTCGACATCAAACAACTCCTGTCTTCTGAATTCCGACGGGGCCACCCAGCCAAACTCCGGTGATCCCTGGTGACATCTGGGCCTCTGGGCCGAATCCGGCCTCGTGCCCGCAGTGTACTCGAAACATGCCCCCTGATGTACCAATCCCCAGCCGCTTTGCCAGTTCACGCCGCCCGGGATTCCCGCGTCTTCCCAGGCAAAACCTCTCTGGTGGACGTCCGACAACACATGGTCATCAACCCGGCAGCGATCGCTTGGGTTGCCCCCTGGCTGGCCACAATCAGAGCCTGAGCCCGCTCGCCCTGTGCCCGGGCCTCTTCCGGATGCTGCAGCAAAAATCGCAAGACCCCGGCCAATTCCCCCCCATTTGCCACTGTCTGGACTCCCTCGATGGACTGCAACTGCGCCACAACATCCGCAAAATTCCAGGTCTGTGGACCAATGATCACCGGAACACCAAATCCGGCCGGTTCAATCATGCTTTGTCCACCCCGCGGGACAAGACTCCCTCCCACAAAGGCAACCGAAGCCAGTCCCCACAATCGTGACAGTTCCCCCAGGGTATCCAGCAGCACCACCGATTGCTCTGGAGCCGATGTCCGCGGACTGGCGATCTGGCTTCTTCTGAGGAGTGGCAGTCGAAATTGCTGTTCAACCAACGTCGCCACTTCTGCGAACCGCTCCGCGTGCCGGGGAGCCAGCAGCAAATACAGCTCGGGAAACTCCGCTCGCACTTCCAGCCAGGCCTCCAGTGCCAGCTTCTCTTCCGAGGGATGGGTGCTGCCAGCAAGAAAGACCTGCGCATCACGGGGCAATCCCAGGAGACGACGGAACGCATCGACCTCCGGGGCAAGACGATCTGTCTTGACGCCGTCGAACTTGATCGAGCCAGTGATCCGGATTCGATCTTCGGGCGCTCCGAGCTGGCGAAAACGATCGGCATACACCTGGTTCTGAACGGCCAGCCAGCCAACCCGCGAGAGCATGCCGGCCGCCACAGCACCGAGCCGCCGATATCCCCGAAAACTCCGCTCCGTGATCCGGCCGTTAATCAGGGCGACCGGAATCCCTCGCCGCTCGGCGATGCGCAGGAAATTCGGCCACAATTCCAACTCAACCAGAATGACCAGATCCGGACGGATGCGATTCAATGCCTCCGAAACCGCCCAACTGAAATCCAGAGGCCAGAAGAGAATCAGATCCCCGGGGAATCTCTGCTGAGCGACTTCATAACCAGTTGTTGTCGTCGTGGAGATGGCGATCTCCAGGTGTGGATCTTCACGGCGCAACTCGGTCAAAACGCTCGACAGCTGGATGACCTCGCCCACACTGACTGCATGAAACCACAGGCATCTCCCCTGAGCTGTCCGGCAGGGGACTTGTCCGAACAGTTTCTGTCGCCAACTCCCGAACCGTTTTTTGCGGATCCAACGGCGGTACGCGAGCCATGGCGCCGCAAGCACCAGGACAACGCTCCACACAAGATTCAGGAGCCAGTCAAACAGCACGGGATTCCTTTCCCACTCAGCTCAATCAGAGACTGTCACCCATCATCCGGCCGTCAGCGTGTCTGCATGTGACAGTGCTTGAACTTCTTCCCGCTGCCACAGGGACAGGGATCGTTTCGTCCGACCCGTGTCTCACGATTTCGGATGGGTTCGATCGCTGACTGTTCGGGAGTGCGTCCTGCCGGATCCCCACCTTCCAACTCCGATCCAGGTTCACCAGCGGTCGACAGTTCTTCAGGCGGGGCTTCATCATGACGGACCTCGGTAATACGCCACAGCGAACCCACAAAGCCCGGACTCTCCTTCTCAAGGCGGAAGATCGCACCGGTCACCTGCTGACCGATTCCTTTCCACATCTGATCGAAGGCCTTCATTCCCTCTCGTCGATACTCAACCTTGGGATCCTTTTGGGCGTAACCGACCAGACCGATCCCTTGCCGCAGATGATCCATGAAGTGCAGGTGATCTTTCCACGACGTATCGAGCACTTCCAGCAACAAGGCCCGCTCCGCCTCGCGAAGCTCGGGACGAAAACGCCGCTGGTAGCCGTCGGCCAGCAGACGGTGCACTTCACTTCGCGGAAGTTCCGCCATCCGTTCCGCGGTCAGATCCGAATCCAGTTGTTCGTCGGCCCACTGCTGGAGTGCGTCGAGCGCCGATCGATCCTGGACCAGCATCTGGCTCGAATCAGACGATTTCAGGGGACCATACGCCCGATCCAGCAGCTTCTCAGCCTCAGCCAGTCCCTGGCCCCGCACGCGAAACTGCTCACTCAGTCCAGACAACAACCGCACGATCTCTTCCCGTGAACTCCCTTCCACAGAGGCGAGGGACACCGGGGCAGCAAACCGGGCGGTTGCCCATTGGGCCAATCCAGGGCGATCGTAGCGCTGCACATTTCCACCGGCGTGATCGGCCATGAACCGCGACATGCCGACAGAGACCGGAAAATCCACTTCCTTCTTCTCATACAACTGCCGCAGTTCACCCAGCACAAGGTCCGTGGCAGCCTCTGGCGACAGCCCCTGAAATCGCTCTGGTGCGATGTCGAGGGTGAACTGGTTCGCGAGAAACGCTGCCAGGGATCGCCGGCCGTAATCCTTCTCCAGGAAGACTTTGACCGGGGCGAAGTCGGCCTGTTCGATCGCCTCCTTGGCCTGCTCAAAGATGACGTCGTGGAGACCGTCACGGCCGATTTCCTTCAGCTGGCGATCGGTTGTCTTCAGGCCCCACCTTGCATTGGCCCATTTGGAAAACGCTCCCCAGTTCCACTCGCGCTCGTCTTCCACTTCCTTGGGAAAATCCTCCTCGATCTTTTCCAGGATCAGATCGTCTGCCTGGCGTACCGCCTCTTCCTTGAGGAAGGCGGTGATCAGTTCGGGATCATTGTCCTTCAGATCGCGCGCTTCGATTTGGATTCCGCCTGCCTGGGTGGCCCAACGGGCGGTCGTCTGGAGCCCATAGGTCGGGTCCAGCATCTCCCGCGCCGCATCGGAGACCTGCTCCCGGAGCATGTCGAAAATCAGATTGCGGCAGTCGGCCCCATCCAGGATTTCCTGGCGGAAGCTATAGACGCGACGCCGCTGCTGATCCATGACCTCGTCATATTCCAGCAGATTCTTCCGCTGCTCGAAGTGGCGTTCCTCCACCCGCTTTTGCGCCCGCTCGATCTGGCGACTGACCATGGGGCTCTCGATCGCCTCCCCCTCCTGCATTCCCAGTCGGGTGAGTACATTCTTGACCCAATCGCCCGCGAAGATCCGCATCAGGTCATCGTCGAGCGACAGGAAGAAGCGGCTGGAGCCCGGATCCCCCTGACGGCCCGACCGCCCCCGCAACTGCAGGTCGATGCGCCGGGCCTCGTGCCGCTCCGTGCCGATCACATGCAGGCCACCCAGTTCGGCGACCTTCCGCCCCTCTTCCGCCATCCCCTCGTCATCGGAGATCTTCCGCGTCAGGGCGTCCCATTCCGACTTCGGGATTTCCAGACGCGATGCATAGGTGTGCTTCAACTGCTCCCAGGCCGCCTGGTCCGGATTTCCTCCCAGGATGATGTCGGTCCCGCGTCCCGCCATATTGGTCGCGATGGTGACCGCATTCAATCGCCCGGCCTGGGCGATGATGTCAGCCTCACGCTCGTGATGCTTCGCATTCAGCACCTCGTGACGGATCCCCCATTGCTTGAGGGCATGGCTGAGGTTTTCAGAACTCTCGATGGACACCGTTCCCACCAGGATGGGGCGCCCGGTCTGATGAACCTGACGGATCTCGTCCACCACCGCTTTGTACTTCTCGGGAACCGTCCGGAAGATCGTGTCCGGGTGATTGATCCGCTGCATCGGGCGATTGGACGGAATTGCCACAACATCCAGCTTGTAGACCTTCCAGAACTCGTTGGCTTCCGTCATGGCCGTACCGGTCATGCCCGACAGCTTCTTGTAGAGCTTGAAATAATTCTGCAAGGTGATGGTGGCCAGAGTCTGGTTTTCCGACTTGATCTTGACCCCCTCCTTGGCTTCCACCGCCTGATGCAGGCCGTCGCTCCACTGACGTCCCTTCATCAACCGTCCGGTGAATTCATCCACAATGATGATCTCACCGTTCATCACGACATAATTCACATCCCGTTTGTAGAGATGGTGCGCCCGCAGCGAATTGTCGATCAGGTGGGGCCATTCCATGTTGCCAGCGGTGTAGAAGCTTTCCACCCCCGCCAATTCCTCGGCAAACCGGATCCCCTGTTCCGTCAGATGGCAGGTGTGCTCTTTCTCCTTGACCTCGAAGTGCACATCCCGCTTCAGTTGACGAGCCACCCGGTCCGCCTTGCGATACCGCTCGGGATCATCCTGCGATGGGCCGGAAATGATCAGCGGCGTACGAGCTTCGTCGATCAGGATGTTGTCGATTTCGTCGACCACCGCATAATGCAGTGGCCCCTGAACCTGCAACTCGCGCGACGGCTTCATGTTGTCGCGCAGATAGTCAAACCCAAACTCGTTGTTGGTGCCGTAGGTGATGTCACAGGCGTACGCCTGGGCCTTGTCATCCGTCTCCTGATGCGACTGAATACACCCGACGGTCAACCCCAGGCCGGTGTACAGCGGCCCCATCCATTCCATGTCGCGCCGGGCCAGGTAATCGTTCACTGTGACGACATGCACCTTGCCGGCCAGGGCGTTCAAAAAGGTCGGCAACGTCGCAACCAGGGTCTTGCCCTCCCCGGTCACCATCTCACCGATCATTCCCTTGTGGAGAACGTAGCCGCCGATCATCTGCACGTCGTAATGACGCATCTTCAGATAACGCCGCCCCGCCTCACGAACGCTGGCAAACGCCTCGGGCAGCAGATCATCCAGCGTTTCTCCGCGCGCCAGGCGTGCGCGAAATCGACTGGTTGACTGCCGGAGCTCTTCATCGCTCAGCTTCTGGAGCTCGGACTCGAGCTGATTGATTCGATCGAGTGTGCTGCCCGGCAGAATCCGGGTGACTTCTCCGCTCCGCTCGAACCCCAGCTTGCGGATCATCCGCTCATTGGAGGCGCCAAACAACCGGGTGATCAGCCTCTCAACCAGGGCTGTCAGGCCGACGAAAAAGTCGCCAATCTTCTCGAGAAAGTCCATGCGTACGCCCGTGCTGCGGCGTGACGATCTGCAAACGCCACCGCCGCGATGTGATGACCAGTCCCTGCCGTATTCCCGATGTGACCCCAGCCTCACCCATGTGAACAGCCGGGATCCAGGCACTCTCGCATCGGCCCCCTCCGCCGGAAACCTCGCCTCTCCTCTTTACGTCATCTTTTGTGCAGTGTTGAAGAGTGCAAAGATGACGAAAGGGAGGAGAATTCCGAATGGTTAAGGCAGGGGAAGTGTAAGTGTCATATGAAATTGCGTCAATCCAGACTCAATTGGTGTCCAGAGCCTCATCCGACGATTCCCGCGTCTTTCTCAGCCGGTCGGCGAGAGGAAGATCGCTGAGATCCTGAAGCCCGAAGTTCTCCAGAAATTGGGGAGTGGTCACGAACAGAAAGGGGCGTCCCAATGCGTCGTCCGTCCCCCCCATCCGTACCAGTCCTCGTTCCATCAATTGCTTGATCATTTCGGCACTCTGAACACCCCGAATCGCCTCGACATCCGCCCGGGTGATTGGTTGGCGATAGGCAATGACCGTCAAAGTCTCCAGAGCCGGCTGGCTCAGTTTCAACTCCGCTTCCCGATGCTGAAGTCGCCCCAACCACAGGGCGAACTGCGGCAATGTGAACAGACGATACCCTGCCGCCACTTTTTCGATGCGGAACGGTGTCCCCCACTGCTGGTAGACGGCATTCAGCTTGCCGACCGTAGTCCGGGCTTCCGTAGCATCGGCCAGAGTGGCCAACTGCGACAGCCTTCGGGCAGGAACCGCTGTGCCGGCCACCAACAGCACCGCCTCAACTCTCGCCATCTTGGGGGACCGCCTTCCCATCACGAGCGCCTGTGGCAGCGGCGCGTGCGATTCGCCCGCGGGGCGGGAACGTTGCCAACTCCGCCGCGCCTCCTCGCCACTTGAAGACGTCGATCCGTGACCGTGCGATGGATTCAGGCGGTATCCCTGAACCTGAGCAAACATCTGCATGCTACTGGAATTCACGACGGAATTCGTCAATTTTACGGAGGGTGGCTTCGACCGCCTCCAGCGGAGTTTTACCCGCAGCGTGATACCGGTGCGAAGGCTCTCCCGCTGGATTCATGAAGCAGGTGAACACAAATACCAGATTGCCGTCGCGGTCCTCTTCAGGGCTCAGTTGATGCCAGGTGATTTGATACTCCCGGATCCGCTCCCGAGCCTTCATCCAGCGGTCCGACTCCTCGGACAGCACCCGCGAAGACTGCGGCTCCCCAAACTGCTGCTCTGACCGCGCCGTTCGCGAGGACGACACTTCTGCGCCCCCGGAGAGACGACTCCGACCGGAGTTGTTCAGCAGCACGCGCGGATCAAATTCCCGGCGCGGCGATTTCTCCTCAGTACGCGCCTCTTCGCGCCCCAAGTCATCGCTCTGGCCCGGAATCAAATCTGGCTCGACAGCCCCTGGCCCCACATCCGACCGCCCACGCTTGAGCTTCGGCCGGGATCCTTCCGATTGCGCTGTTCCACGATCCCTGGAACGCCGTACCGACTGGGTGTCGTAGGATTCGAACAAATCCGTGGAGACTGTTCTTCGCCGACCGTCTTCATTCAGCCGCGGACGATCTTCAATTGGCTCAACATCGGAAACATCCAATTCATCGGCAGGAGCCGCGGCCATGGACCCGATCGTTGGAACTCCCACAATTGCGAACACGGGGATCGCAGCGAGGGGAGCAATCATCAACAGCGCCCCAAGGGAGCCTGTGGCGGCTGAGGACATCCGGGATTCTCCAGGGAGTGGACCGACCCCGATCGGAACGACGGGGGGGGATGCTGACGGGCTCTCCGAGTCCGGACACGGTCTCGAAAAGTGACGCGAAGGGAGCGGGACGATACTGGAGAGTTCCCGTTTGGACAACGTCAGTTTTCAGAGAACCTTCGGTTTTCCTCATGTTCCCGCCGAAGACGAACCCTGTGCGGTTTCAGCGAATGGAAGTGGCTCAAATCCTGCAGGCAGAGATGGCCATCCGGTTCAAATACCGGATAAAGCTGATACAAAACGGGATCCACGAATCGCCTTCCATCAGGACGAGTGATCTCGCACGCCGCTCATCGGCCCCACATTCCACGCAGCCCACCCGGGCCACGGAGGGACACGCCCCCCGCGCAGTCAGCCCACTCCACTCAAGTCAACAAGGCAATCCAATCGTGTGTGGGAGAATTGTCGCCATAAGAGATGGCACAATGAATCCATCAGAGCCAGGAGATGGGACTTCTCCGGCCCGTCGATTCGTCAGCGGGGAAATCCCGGCTAAAGATCCAAGCCATCAAATCCTGCGATCCCCTGTTGTCGGACCGTGCAGCAACTCCTCATCTTGCCAGTTCATCCTCCCCCATCGTGAGACCGGGCGTTGCGGCGTTGACGACCCTGAACCCGCGAAATAGATGCAGCGACACCTTGCTCCGGCATCTTCAGTGCCATCACGGTCATGCGAACCCTTGCTCGCCCTGGGTCCCAACACTCCCTCTCGGGAGGAAGTTTACACAGCCAGAAGAGAGGTGAACTTTCCCATTTCAATCCTTTTCTCCCCGGGAAAACTCGAAGTCCAATGTCTCTTCCGCCAACACAAGTCCCCGGATCGACTCCAGAAATCGTGCTCTCGTTTTTTCTCCAAGCGGCCAGCGGGGATGGTCCGACAGGGCATAAACCGTGAGGTGATACAGTTTGCGCCCCGGCCCCTTGGAGCAGACTGGCTCATAGTCGAATCGGAGGCGGTCGTTCTGCCCCAGCTTGCCGGGGGGAGACTCTCCCTGCCGCAATTCGGCCACGTTTGCCGGAATGTCGTAGACAAGCCAGTAGGACTTCTCCTGGTCGGGGGCGGCATGCCAGAGACTGACCGCCCAAAACTTCGCCTCTCTGGGAAGTTGCTTCCGGGCGATTGCTGGAGATTGCGAACGGCCGTCGCAACTGCAGTCCCTCGATAACAATCCGTCGGCATCAATCGAAGTGCTCGACAGCCCGATTACTGCAGCGGCTTCGTCCCGACGCCCGGAAGCCCGCCCTGCTTCGCGCCCAGGCCGTTGTCGAGGCCTTCGCGGGGAATCCGACGCCTCCCCTTCGTCACGCCGTTTCCCCTGCCGAAGTGTTCCCGCAACTTCCGTGGTGACCTGTCCGCGGACATCGCGATAAGTGAACACCACTTGCCCTTCCTTGCCAACCTCATACTCGACAGTTCCTGGCCGACCAGCGATCTCATAGGTCAGACGGGAATGAGTGTCATTCAGCTTCTCAAACCTGATGACTCGGGCTCCCTTCAATGGGGGCCGCGACTCCCGAACCGGTTCCGCACGGGGCTGCGGATCAACCTGCCCCTCCCGTTTCGTCACCTGTCCGTAAAATCCGCCATTGAGGTAGGGATAGGTTTTCGTCGCATGGTAGTGATAGGCCCCATCCTCGCCACGATGCCCATTCAGCCGGTCCAATGGGGCAAAATCCGGATCATCCGGCTGCTGGAATCCATAGATTGGATAACCATCAAGAGCATACGCAATGGGATTGCCCCGGCCGACAATCTTTTCCAAATGAACAGGGGCGAGATGGTAGTGGTAGTCATCGGCACGCCCGCAGTGTCCGCCGTACTCATCGAGTTCGCCTGCAAGAAAGGCATCTTCTCCGCGGTTATTCAGCGGATTGAAGATCGGGACACCATTGACCGCCAGAGCGATCGCCCCCCGTAGAAAATCGTTTCGCGTCGATTGCGGCTCCTTCGCGGGAGCGGGGTTCAGAGGAATCACCCAGGCGTTCCGTCCGCGGTAGCCCTGCGGCAACGGAACCTGTTGTTGCCAACTGCGAATCCCCACCATCAAAGGATGATCCGGTATTCCGCTTGATTCGACGTAAAAAAACTTCTCGTCCCAACGGAGCCCCAGTGTTTTCTCAAACGGCGCGAAGTGCCGTGCAATCACAGGAGACTTTCCTGTCGTGTCACCATCCGACCTGCCACTGGCACGGTTGGGATTGGCCAAGGCCAATTGAGGACCGGAATTCAGGTCTTCCACGTCGGCGACTCGCCTCGAAATCCACAACTGGTCCAGTTCCGACAAGCTGTCCAGAGGCACTTCCACCACGGGCCCACCCTCTGACCGGATGTGAACCTGCCCTCCACGAACCATCAGCAGACTGCCCCGGGCCACGCGCTCTCCGGAAACCATCCGAAAAGTTCGGACCCGCCCTGTATCCGCAGCCCCCCCATGCCCCCCGGGATGCGCCGCGACTGAGATTGGGAGCACCGTCCAGACGACAAAAGAACTCCACGCCAAAACACCGCTGATACCGCGCATGGCATGACTCCAGTGTTTGATCTGTTTTCCTGCTCGCAGCCAAGGCCTCCGAACTCTGGTCAGGCACAGCCGGCATTCATTCGAGACACCTGTCTATTGATCACCCTGGTGACCCGGAAGTTTCGGGTGCCTCGCGGAACTGTTGGGCCGGGCGTTTGGCTCTTTGCTGCGTGCGGCCAAGTCCCAACCGGGCCCAAACGGGGATCTGACCAAACCTCGGGGCGATCCGGAAACTCGGGATCCTGTGGGCGATTCCCCAAACTGGGGAACCATCCAGGAGAGTTTCTTCGGATAAATTGAGGCAATTTGAACAACTGGTTCCTCGGCCCCCCCCCCCCCCCACCTCATTCTCAACACATCACTGACCGTAAGCCTCGCGA
>JBKDUK010000025.1:0-6469 GCA_046339535.1 Planctomycetaceae bacterium
GGCCCAAGCCAATGACGACTGGTTCCTCTGGCGGCGGATCGTCCCGTTCGGCTGGCGGTTGGCGAAGAGTTCGGCGGTGTACCGGTACCGGAAGCACGCCGCTTCGAAGCTGGCCCAGATGAATGCGGCGGAGGTCCCGTACTTCGAGCGGGCGGCACTGGCGCTGGAGCAGGTCACGCTCGCGATCCCGCTGTCGGGTCGAACGGAGTTCTGGCCCCGGATGGCAGAGTTCCTCGAACGCCAGACCTGGCCCCACGACCAGACGCGGCTTCTGCTCGTCGATACCAGCCAGTCAGCGGAGTTCGGGCGGACCGTCAGGCAATGGCTCGCGACGTGTGACTATTCCCAAGTGCAGTACCTCGCCCTGGCAGTGGCCGATCCCGGCCTGGCGGACGAGAACCGCCGGGGTCCGGGAGTCCGCCAGCGGGTGCAGGTGGCGATGCCGCGGATCTACAACCGGGTGCGGGCGGAGACCACGACGGAGTACCTGTGGATCGTCGAGGATGACATCCTGCCGCCGGTCAACACGTGCGAGCGGCTGCTGCGGTCATTCGACGCGACGACGGTTTCAGTCTCCGGGGTCTACCAATCCCGGTTCCACCCCGGCTATGTGGCGTGGGACCAAGACGGGCGGATCTTCACCGAGCTGGGGAACGGAGTGCAGGTCATCGGTGGGCAGGGGTTCGGGTGCGTGATCCTGCGAAAGTCCGTGCTGGATGAGCACGTGATCCACCACGGAGGGCGGGGGGATTACGATCCGACGTTCTATGCCGAGCTGCGGGGAACTCGCTGGCGGGCGAAGTTGGATTGGGGGTGTGAGGTGGGGCATGGGTCAACGACAGAAAGTGTGCATGTGGACTTATGTTCGAGACGGCTTTCTACGCAACCATGCACTGACGAAAACTCAACGCCCCCCCTGATTCTTTCTCTTCTCGAAAGGTGGGTATTCGCCGATGGAATTCTACAGCTCCCTCATGCCACGTTGAATCACTATCCTCTGACCACACCTCTTGACGATTCCTCTGGATCTGCGACAGTTTAAGGATTCTACTGACAAGATTCAGAACGCGACGGGTGGATTGTCCACTCCATCGCGTTCCGGAAGTTTTGCCCCCCCCTTCGAGGGAGACCACCGCGCGGAATTCCCGGGAAATGCGCGGATCAGCGGCTGAAGAAAAATCCAAGGCGTCGATTGTCTGGCCCAACTGGGGAGGTTGGGGCTGAGAAACCAGATTGTGGGGAGAGAAACCTCTTGATGCCAATTTGTGATTACGGCTCTGCGCTGAATTCCGGTCAATTGCCAATTTCGATAGTTCATTCTGAAAAAAATGGGTTTGTTGGGGTCATTATTGTGGGTTTCATTCGGAGCGTCGCCTGAACCATGCCAGTTGATGCACAACAGTTGACGGAGTTGATCGAGCAGCATGCCGGTTCACTGCGGCTTTGGATTCGATCGCGTTGTGCTTCCGAAGAGGATGTTGTTCAGGAAGCATTTTGCAGATTGGCTACGCAAGAGCCGTCCCCCGACAATCCGGTGGCCTGGCTGTATCGCGTTTGCCGAAACCTGGCAGAAAAACAACGGATCTCCGACGGACGACGTCGGAGACGGGAACACGAGTGGGCACAAGCGAAGTTGGCGACCAGTGACTTCGCTGATCCCTCGTATCTGACTGAAGCATTGGCAGTGGTCGAGGGCCTGGAGCAAGAGCTTCGCGAAGTGCTTGTGGCCCGTTTATGGGGCCGACTCTCGTTGGAGGAGGTGGGCAAGCTTTGCGGTATTTCAACCGCGACGGCCTTTCGCCGCTATGAAGCCTCACTCCAAGCCGTACGTGCCAAGATGTTACCACACAACGAGGAAGGACCATGAACGAGGATCTGCCACATGACCCTGAATTGCGAAGATTGGCAACGCAACTTGCGGCCTGCCCCCCGCAAGTTGCCGCCCTTGAGAAGGATCAGATCTTCTACGCTTGTGCTTTCGCGGCGGGAAAAAACGCGAGCGACCGGACGATGCGTCTCTGGCGAACGACGGCCGCTGTGCTGAGCGTTCTGGTTGTCGGAGCGATGCTTCCTTATCTGCTCGTACCGTCACAAAAGGCGGACCAGCCAATCTCACAGTCCACTCTCTCCGAGCCCTTAGCGCCGCCAAGCCTGGTTCCAAGAGCGAGTTTCTCCGTTGCGAAGAACTCCCCGACGGCGTCTCTCGATGCCTGGCACGTTCCGACTTCAAACAGTGAGTTGCTGAGCCAGCAGTTGACCGAAATGACGCAGTTCAGTTCGCATTTGCGATCGCTCACAGTGAGCGCCCTGAGTCGCGCAATCCTCAACCCTTAAGTCACACACCTTCAAGGATCCCGTCATGCGTCTCACACTTTCGTCGTGGGTTGTGTTGATCACGCTTGGTGTCCCGTTACTTGCGGACGGACCCAAGCCGATTGAACTGACGATCATGGCGAGTGCCATCGAAACTCCTGTGCTCAAGTATCGATTGTTTCCCTCGGAGGCTGAGATGAAACCGGGGAACGCAGTGCCGATCTTGCTACGATTGCCGTGGGACCAAAGAGTCTGGATGACGCAGGTCTTTCCCACATTGCACGAATGGGGGACGCGTCCGCTGAATGCCCCGGAGTGGGGCCAGTCCAAAGGCGTGCTTCCCGAATCGTTCTACGTCGAAATGAAGCGCGCTGCGTTCCGGCGTGAGGCCTCCTGGGAATATCCCATTGGGGAAACTTCCTCACCTTACAGCATTTTACTGCCGGATGTGCAAGAGTTGAGCAACTGGCTTGGAAGAGGTTTATCGGCTCGGATTCGCTACCACATCTCACGCGGCGAACTGGACAAGGCCCGCGAGGGAATCATGGTGGGGATTGCCAACAGTCGACACATCGCCCATACGACGTTTTACATCAATCAAATGGTAGCAATCTCCATTCATCGAATCATGCTGGAGCGAGTCAACGAATTGATCTCACAGCCCGATAGCCCAAATCTGTATTGGGCATTGAGTGCACTGCCTGATTCGCTCTTGCAAATGGATCGGGCTGCCGATTTTGAAAGCGACATCTTTGCACTGACGTTCCCTGCCGTTCGTGATTTTGATCGCCCCCGGGATGCGAATGAATGGAAAAAAATGGCCCGACAACTGGTGGAATTTCTCGAGGAAATGGATGAACTGCCTCGGCTGGATCAAATTGATCCGGAAAGATCAGCGCAGAGTTATGTCGCGAAGATGACAGGGCAGGCGCGCAGCGACCTCCTCAAGCTGGCGTTGGTGTCTCCGGAGAAAGTGGCTCAGATGACAGATCACGAGGCGGTTGTGCGCTGGTACACACATTGGCGAATATCGACTGATGAACGTGTATCCGCTGTTCTGATGCTCCCGCCGCGTGAAGCCTGGCGGGAACTGAAAAAGCTCCAAACCGAAGTCGATTTGATGCAGGCCAAGACGGGCACTCAGGCTGATCGTCCAAATCCGACTTCGATGTATCTTGCCGCTTGGACGCTAAAGCGTAGGATCCAGGCACTGAGACTCATCGAAGCCATCCGCGATCATTTGGCTACCCACGACGGTCAGCTTCCCGAGTTGCTTAAAGACATCCACAACGTTGCCATTCCCGTCGATCCAATTACGAACCAGCCGTTCATCTGGAGCGTGAATGGCAAGGTGGCGACACTTGCGAGTCCACCACTTCCTGCGGATGTCGTGGCACCAGGATCGGCCAACGACACCGCCGGCACCTTGGAATACCGATTGCGAGTGAAGACAGAGCCAGCGTTAAATTCCATTGGGCACCGGAAAGAGGACGAGTAAGGCGCAACTCAAGGAATCCCGATTCCATCCCGGCTATGTGGCGTGGGACCAGGATGGGCGGATCTTCATCGCACGGGGGGACGGCGTGCAGGTCATCGGTGGGCAGGGATTCGGGTGGGTGATCCTGCGAAAGTCCGTGCTGGATCAGCACGTGATCCACCACCGTGGTCGGGGGGATTACGATCCGACGTTCTATGCGGAGCTGCGGGGGACTTGCTGGCGGACGAAGGTGGATTGGGGGTGCGAGGTGCGGGTATGGACCATACCTGGCCGATGTGGAATGACTTCCAGAATCACCGAGACCTTGAGACACGACGCTGCGACCTCATGATAGAAGCCAGTTTCCGCTTGCCGTCCCCATCGTTCCTGTGAAGTCCGGTTGCCACCGATCCAGCACAACACGCCACATGATCATTCGCCTCTCCGCGAAGCTCGCCGCCAGGTTTGACTTTACCCCGCCGAAGATCCTGCCACTCGACGACAATCCGTTGGCTGATTGGTCGGGGCACGTCTTCACGGCCGCTCGCACGCAGTTCATGATCCTCACGAATACGGCCTCGCTGTACTCGACGGTCTTTTATGGACGAGGCATACCCAGCGACAGCCATTTCATTGAGAGTGCCATGAGTTCCCTGCGCGACCTCATGGAAGCCGACGGGCTGTCGTTCATCTACCAGCAGTGCATCGCCCCGGTGAGCGGCACAGTCCAGTTCTCGAAGGCGCTCAATCGCTCGGTCACCGGCTGCATGAACGACCTGATACTCCATGCCAAAAGGTGGCTGATCGAGAGAGACCTGTCGCCGCATGACACGTCCTTCAAACTCAATGAACTTCCGTTTTCTTCTCTAAAACATCGGACGCCCAGAGATGTCTTCACAGGATTCAGAAGTGACTGATCCCCAAGCAGTGTCCAAAGCGCGTCGAAGCTCAGGATGAGGAGTCTTATCGTTGGTGGAAGCGTCCAAACGCCTAGCGGAAACGCTGCTGGTGTTGGTCGTATTTGATCAGACCACTTGGCCAAACGCCGGATGCCAATTCCTTCCCGGTGGTACTCGCGAGTCCGCGGGTCATTGTCCAAACTCATAAGTCTTTGACCTCCGCACACCAGCTCCGAGACTGCTTCCGATCAGCCAGTTCCGGGACGTTATCAGGAGAAGTCTATTGAACGCGATATTTCTCGGCTCAGGTGGGGACGATGTGAACGATCATTTCCACAGGTCACCATTGGAACCCGCAACCGTCGGGACCACAGGGACAGCGACGATCGGGAATTCCCCTCGTGCCAACAGAGATCCGTGGAAGTGCCCGTCCAGTCCCGAAACCTCGCCAGCCGTTCACACGAGTCAGCCTGGCACTTCGTACTCAACCGTCTCGCCATCGCTGGTCTCCTGGCACCAAACCCGGGGCCAAGCTGACAGCCAAGCCTGGAAACCGGTCAGGGTACGCAGGCAGTCAAGAGTCGTGGCGGCGCATAAGTGGACTGATCCAGAATCCACATTTGTTCAACACCACCATCCCTAAAATGGAGTTTGATGGAACCCGGTTGTCAGCAGTTGCGAGCAGAGGTCAAGGAACTTCGGCAGAAGATGGAGTAACGCTGATGAGTTCGATGATGATTCACACGCTTCTGGATGCTTGCGAAGTCGTTTTGTACGAACAGGGGGAGCCACGGAGCAGCTTTTGGCTGGCATCGCAGGTCGTGGAAATGAAGCTGTGGCGGGCCAGTGGGGCGCATGTGCGAGGTGCCCTCTGCCAACACATTGCGAAACACTGCGAAACGTCGAGATTCGTCACCTTGCCAGATGACGAATGGGGGCTGCGTTCTTGGGCGGCGGAATGAGGTGCCAAGGAGCATGAAACGACCACTGCCTCTCACACCCGCTCAATGGCTCAAGGAAATCAAACTGGCGATAACCGACGCTGCCGAAGCCGCTCCGTGCGGCCCGATGGTCGGAACCGAGAGCACGCTTGCCAATTTGTTCCATTTGGCCCCTCTGGTGTGCCTCAAGTTCCGGGGGAAAAAGCTGAAGGGACGGGAAGCAGCTCGAGTAACGGAGGTCACTTTGGCGAATTACGTCCTGAACTCTGATCCCGAAGGTGTCGATCATGTTCTTGAGCAGCGGCCCTTGACGGCGTTCGCTCTTTGCTATGTTGCCGCTCATCTGGCCCTCGATTTGATCGATGAACAAGAAGCCGAGTCGATTCTGACGTACTGCGAAAAGCATCTGTAGCCCCGTCAGCGACCAAGTTCGTGGCCCCCCCCGGTAAGTAACATTCATGATGCGTCTCGACCTCGGTTGTCTCTTTCGAGACCAGCCCATCAACTTCGTCACAACGACGGCGACCTCCCTTGGCGAGATGAAGCGGCCTGACGCACTGACGGAAATGAACCTTCTTTGGTTGGAGAACTCCGATTCACTTTGGCTGCGTTGCACTTCTTTGCCAACAACCGCAGTGGCTGCTTCCGGGTAAACAGCTGGATTCCTGCGATTGCTGACGAGTGTGTCAGTGGGCACCCAAAGCCGACCAGTGAGGCCCACCGAAAACCGGCCATGGGTTCGGAGGGTGTGCGAGTCGTATGCTGAGTGTTGTGCGCCTCGGCAGAGAAGAGGATGGCGAAGTCCACCACCGAACATGCTACTCGCGACAAGGCTTTCG
>JBKDUK010000026.1:0-3517 GCA_046339535.1 Planctomycetaceae bacterium
ATATCCATACTGATGACGAGAGTAGTCTCATTCCTCCGTGCCATCGCCCAGCATATCGCCGAGGGCTGTCCGCACCTTGCCGAGGACTCTCTGCGCAAACGATTCGCCACATGCGAGCCGTGCCAATTCAGGAGCGGCAACACATGTGGCGATTGTGGATGCGTCATTGCGATCAAGGCCCGCATGCCGAGCCAGCAATGCCCGCGTGGCCTGTGGCCCGTGGATTAGGTGGGGGCTCCGTTCTCCTCGATCACGGCCCACGCAAAAGGCCCCTGCATGCCCGTGGAGCTGCTCACCGCCAGCTCGATGGTCAGTACATCACCGATGGCCAGCGTGGCCGTGCTGATCGTTCCTGCGACCACGGCACGATCCGAAGTGGCGTTGGTGAAGGTGACCACCGAGGACAGGACGCTCCTGCCGGGCTGCTTCAAGTAAAACGGGACTCTGGCCGAGGTGCCCGTTTCGTAGCACATCGCGTTGAAGTTGCGGATCGTCCCGGCCTTGTCGACAACGTAAACGATCTCGTGGCGGGCGACCGGCGTCCCAGTGACTGCCAGATCGAAGTTAGTGAAGATCTTGTACAGGTGCTGGAGCTTGTCATTGTCGATCAGCGTGTTCGTGCTGATGGCATCATTCGTGATGTCGGACGTATCGAACGTCAGTGCGCCGGTAACTCGGGCCATTTCGAACCTCGGGGTGAAAGGAAAGACATCCAATCATCCCGAGATTCATGGCGGCGTTCAAGGCGAAGTCACTCGGCGACATGCCGACGACTGACATTCCCATTGATCGACAGCACCTCCCCGGCGACCATCCAACACGGGATATCTAAGGCAGCCCACGAGACCGAGTACTTGCGGCCGTGGAACTCGGTCAAGTACGTCGTCGAGGCGGTCGGCAGCACGGCACCCTGGGGAACCGTCGCCAAACGCACCACACGCCCCGTAGACGCTGGCCGATTGACCGGCGGGACTCGGGACACACAGGCGGCGACGGCAAGGCCTAGGGCGATGCCAGCGGCGATTGAGTAGCGGATCATCGGGACTTCCTTTTTTCGGGGACCGGGTGCGGAACGGGGGTTACGGTGGACTCGCCGAGCTGGATTACCCGGCGAACTGTCTTGGTGTCATCAGTGACGGTGATCTGACATTCCGGAACACCTTCGATGTATGCGCTGATCGGCAGGGGATCGGCAGACGTGGCCCATTCCCAGCGGCCCTCTCGGCACCAGACGATGACATCGGTGCGGTACTCGCGGGCGTGGAGGATTCCGGCGGTCAATGTAAGGAACTCCTGCCGGTTGAGTTCGTCCTGCGGCGAGAGCAGGACCATTCCCCCGGGCTGGATGAATTTGGCCAACCCGGCGAGGTGGTAGGTGAGGGATGCGGTCATTGTCAGGGGTGTCATCGTGAGTTGTTCCCGAGATCGATTAGGTGAACAGTTTCGGCTGTCGAGCCAAGTCGTAAATTGCTTTGCGCATGTGCGAATAGCGAGCCAGTCCGCTGCCATCGCAAGAATCCGCTCCAAGGTTGTCGAAATACTCGAATCTGCCCGGGGTGTTGATTCGACCAACATGCACCCATTTTCCGAGAGCCTTTCCAGCTTTGACGCAAGCGGCGGCGTGTGGTCCAAGTTTCCACTCGGTGGTTCCGCCAATAAAGATAGCCTGAATATCATCCCAGGGGATTGGGTGAAATTCCTGCCCGTCCTGAGCAACATACGCCAGCGGCCAGCTGGCAAGTCGCCGCTTCCATCCGTGAAACACTTCGAGCGTCCTGATAGCACTCCCCACAACATCGGGAACCGCTACCCAGCGGCACAAAGGCCGACCAGCCTCGTTGCGTTCCAGAAGCCCAACAAACGCAACTGGGTCAAATTTTGCAAACGCCCCGTTATCGCAACACCAATGGGCATCTAGGCGTTTCCTTCGGCGAGCCGTCAAAGGTGTCAACAACTCTTCGACCGGACATCCCAATTCAGCAGATGCCTCAGCCAGGTCTGAAGATGTGTCAAGCATTACGATCATTGGCAGCCTTTCGTAGTTCAGCAATGATTTCGCCAGCTGCTGCCAACACGGTCCATGATGCCCCCCAAGTGCCAGCCCGAGCAATAATGTCGCGAATTGCGTCCTGTACTTCGGCTTGATGAGCGTCAAGCATTTTGCACACCACAAATTTATCGTCTGGTGTCATCGTGAGTTGTTCCCGAGATCGAGTTTGAGGTAGCTGAGCGTCACAGAATCGACCGTCTCCAGCCCGTGGGCTTCCATGTGGCAGACGCGGCACAGGACTTTGAGATCGGTCGGCAGTTCGCGGCGAAGTCGTTTGTACGTGAGGTGGTGGACCTGCAGCGTTTCCACTGCGCCGCAGGACTCGCAACGATGGCCAGCCCGTCGCAGGGCAGCGGCCCGGGTGGTTCGCCAATGAGGGCACTGCAGGTACAAGTCGTACCAAGTAGCCCACGACATCCCACGTTTCCATTTGGGGTACGTCTTGCGTTTGGCCTTCTTGGCGTCACGCTGAGCGACACGACTCTTGTTCAGTTGAGACACTTCACGTTTGTACCATGCTTCAACCTCTTGACGCATCGTGTCTGACTTTGCCAAGTGCTTGGCTTCGTTGTACAGCCGTTGCAGTCGCTTGACTGCCTTACGTTTGGCCATGTGTCACCCCTCTGTGTGAATCAAACGATTGTTCGGATGGCAGCGAGACAGCGACTTCCAGCGCAACCCCTAAAAACAAGGGAAACTCTGGAAGTCACTGCAGGAACCAAACGACCGTCCCGGACGTATAGCGTTTCTGCGAGGTGGACTATTTCTTTGGGCGAATCCCACCCGTGCCACTTCGATGACGCAGCACGCTCCACTCGCCAGGCACAGCAGCCGAGACAGTCTCGACCACCGGGGGACGGAAGTCACCGCAGGAAGTTTCCCCAAGCCTAATTCATCGGGTATCACGCAGCCGACGGTCTGCTGTCCCATTCTCTCACCCGCAGGCGGAATCGCCGGAACCGCGAACATCTTGCCGTGATCATGAAAAAACCCGCTGGGACTCGCCGGTACTAGCGGCTGAAGGTCCAAGCGGGTTAAAGCTGTTCGGTCTGTGTGGCGAGTCTAGTACCCTCGCCGCATGTTCGGCATTATACCGCCCCCCTCCCCCGAGTCAACAGCCCCACTGCCAGCCCGACGGCGATTCCCACGGCCAGCCCGGCAAACAGGCCGACAGCGGCGGAAACAGGATCAACGAGTAGGCCGGGAATCGCTGGCATAATGCCACGATAACGGAACGTCCGACTACTAGGAAACGCGGTTTTCAGTGGGCCGGGGGAATTTCTCTGAATTTCACTTGACGTTATTCCGAAGATAGCTATACTACATCCATGCGACGCGACTAACGCGAAGCCGACACCAACCCGGGAGATGAGAGATGACGATCACCCACCCCAGCCACTTCGATCTGCAGGAAGTCAGCCGAACAGAAACTTCCATCGTGTTCTCTGGCACTCTGGCTGGATGCCG
>JBKDUK010000027.1:0-2174 GCA_046339535.1 Planctomycetaceae bacterium
CGGATTGTTAGAGGGTTCCCGGTTTGCATTTCCGGATTCCGTACTTTGCTTTTGGGCGGATTCTTTTCGCTGATTGCTAGATGCTACCGTGTTTGATTCTACAACCGTCGCATATTCAGATATCATCTTACTGAAGATCGCGATTGCAATAGCAACAGTTGCTACCCCAGCTAAGCTTAGGCTCACAATGACATTCTTGTGGCCCACCCTTTTTTTCGCATCTATGTTGTTTGGGGCTGGCACATGGCGTTTGATTACAGTTCCTAACGATGGCGGTTGATTTGTGGATGTCCCTGCAAACGGCTGTTCGGGGTCAAACTTTAACTCTTCCAGCTGTTCAACGGACTCCTCCTCGGGGGCATTCCCCGGTGGTTCTTCAATTCCACTGGTTGCGATCAATGGTGGGCTGTTTGGACGTCCGCCGATGTAGTTGCCATCGCGTGCGGCCGATACGGCTTCGCTTGCCGGAGGTTGATCAAGTGGCTGTGTTAGATTGATCACCACCCCTCGGGCACTTGCCATTCTCGCTTCATCGCTGCCAGCAACAACACACCGCACCTTGCATTCAACATCTGGGGGTAAATTAGTCACATAAGTGCCGAACGTAGCTTGCCATCGCTTGGAAGGTGGTAACAGCGAGATCGCTTCTTCGAGCAGTTTTAGAAGCTGATCGGATTGGTCTTCTGAGAAGACGATAAAGGTTGGCTTGGATGTTGTATTCATCCAAGCACTCGCAACAACGCCAGCCCAGCCGGCATCGCCGGTGATCGATTCCCACAGTGTGCCAGGACTTGGTTCGACCGATAGAGCAGGAAAAGCGGGTGGGGTAGGGATGTTCGCACAGGTTCCGTCCCATTCAGACCGCATAATCGAGGGATCTGCCAGTAATGCAGCAGGTCCGCATGGTGGCATCGGCGTATCGACGACAATGTGATGGGCGAGTTTGTTGGTGCGCTGACTGTAATCGAGCCCGTAGTCGGAGATTCGTGAGAGGATCGAAAGTGTGCGACCTCCAACGGAAAGTCGCAGGTGGGAGTGGTTTACGGGGTTCTTGGCTGCATCGGGTGTTCCCGACGGATAAAGATGGCGATATCCGCTCAGCGATTCCAGTTTCGTCGCGATGTTCAATGGCATCCCGACCGTACTGAGTACCGTGCAGAACCCCCGGCTCCCTTGCTTGAGCCCTTGTGGTGCCGATGTATAAAGTAATTCAGCGTTCATGGCGTGAGACTCCGAGCGTTATTTTTTGCGGTTTGCAGTTCCGATCAGTCCCGTGCAACCTTGACTCAGTGCATAGAGCATGGGGACTTCAACCCAATACGGGCTGAGTGAATTAGGTCGCATCCCAAAAGCACCCGTTTGAGGATCGTGCTCAGGGGCACAACCAGTGGCACTAACTGGAATAAAAAGTAAGTTCTTGGTGAATCCTTCAGCGGCTGCAACTATTTCTGGGGTTAGACGACGAAGCAGGTCACCAACGTGTTGGGAGACTTCCTGGATACGGTCACCGTCGAGTATGTGAATCGAATTATTTCCAGCTTTGCGATAGGGTGGCTCGTTCGAAACGTTTGGTAGCAGTTCCTTCCAGCTATCCCATTTCGTGACGACGATGATCAGCGGACGCTGATCCATTTGATCGTCCCTAAGGCCGGCATGCCGTCGAACTCTCTGAATGGCTTCTAAGAGGATCGTATCTTGTCGAGTGACACTTTCGCGAGCCAATCGAGCCGACCTGTTTTGCATTTGAGGATCCGCCGACTTTCCTTCGCAAGCCCGTCTGAAGCGGGTGTCTTGGGTGGGGTCGAACAAGAAAAACAGCGTTCGAGACAGAGCCAAGTGCCTAGTGACGGGAGCGGTAGAAGAGTCGCTGCCAGGTAAAAAGTGTTCACCCGCGTTGTCGTAAAGGCACATGACTCGAGAGACCGAGTTGGATTTTGGGTGGTTCGGATGAACCGCCATCGGTTGTAGGGTGAACAGGAAAGGTCGCGGGTAGCTGACCACATGAGTTCCCATGTTGACACGATCATAGAGATCTCCATCGAGTTGGGTCTTGGCGATGGAGACTAATGCATTTGGATCTGGGTTTAAAAACTGCTGTTCCTCGTATTCATGAAGTCGAGCGTTAGAAACCGGGTCGGTATCGGTCATCGCGATCGAGAAACGACTCGGTAGTA
>JBKDUK010000028.1:0-9303 GCA_046339535.1 Planctomycetaceae bacterium
GCACCTGACCTCTCGCGAACCGAATCCACCACCCTCCATTGTCCCCGACAAAAACCCGACCCGAAAGCACCGCAGGTGCGCATCTGGAAAGGAGGGGCGGAATCGACGTCCGTGGTGACAGACCTCCAGGTCTGTCAGTCCCCATTACACAGCCCTGCCCGTCGCGCCAGTTCGTCCACGCCCATTTCACGAACAGGTGACAAGCCTGTTCCACAACGGTACGTGGAGTAGGTCATCCGTTATTGGGTGAAACCCTTATCGAAGCCGGTTTGTCTGCCTTTCAAAATCGATTTCGCTCGCGTCCCCCTGGCCACAGGACTCTGCTCCCTGACATGGGGTGCAATGAGAAGACAGCGATTCCTGACACGGAACACTCGTCGCGGAGGACCTGCCCTCAGGCCTTTGTGCTACTCGGGGGCGCCACGGCGACCTGACACGACGTGCGATGGACCGGAGGCTCTCGACTGACGGAGACGTAGCACCACGCACAATCCGGTGGGCACAGCCGTGATTGGTCCCCAGTGCTGTGCGAGGTTACCGCGAGCCGGTCTCACAATCCGTGCCCAGCGAACACATCCCGAAACGGCCCGAGTCTCCGGCGATTGGGAGACCAATCGGTGATCGCGAAGACCACGTCTTCAAACACACCGTCGAAGACGGTTTCCAACGCGGCACGGAAATCGCGCGCCGTCCGTTCGGGATCATTGCCGAATTCCCCGCAACCCCAGGCACCGAGAACGAGGCTGGTGTAGTGCCAGGAGCGGGCGATGGACAACACCCGATGAATGCGTCTCTCGAGCAACTCGCCCGCTCGTGGTTGACCAACATCCGGGACATACGGGGCCGCACAGGTCAAGAAATCCAGCTTCCAAGGGGTTTCGAGCAGAGCCCCGTCATCACCACGGAAGACCGGGACCCCGGGCGAGAGAATCGCCCAATTGGTCGAGTCATTGAGTCCCCGTTCCCAGTGGAATGCGTACATCGGATCATTTTTCAGAGTTGCAAACAGTGCACTTGAGCGGCACAGCGACTCCTCCTGAGCTCGTGCTCCTCCCAGGAATCCGCCTCCGGGCTGTAGCCCATTCGCAAAGTTCAATGCCAGGGTGGCCTGGCCCCGTTGCCCGAGGTCGCGTGCCGCCCCCAAGGTTGTTTGGTTACGCACCTGCACCCGTGTGTGCTCAAACAACTTTCCTGTGGCTTGAGGCAAGGGATCATCGGGACGGATGCTGACCACCCGCTCTCGACAGGCTGCGATGCAATGCCGCAACACCACCCGCCGCCCGCTCTCCGGCTGATACTCTCCCGTCCGGAGGATTTGCAGGGCCGAGAGCCCCAGGTTCCGGGCGGACTCCGGGGTGAGATTCAATTCACGACGCCGGTCTTCGGCCAACTGCTTCGAATCCAGGCAGGGCAACACTTGCAGTTGTCCCATTCGTCACTCTCCTTCCTTCCGTTGGCCTCACAGGTGCTGGCCGGCAGGCTCCATGCGAATTGAAATCCCCACTCTTTCAAGGAATCCGTTGTGTGCCGAGAGCGCCCGAGTGCGGCCTTGCTGTTTGTGAGGCGGGCCGAGTCTTATTGTTTCGATGATTGAAGATGAAAACCATTGATCCTGACGATGGAAACCTGGCAAAAATCACCCCCCCGGAGGTGAAAATGGGAATGAGGCCGCGTTGAGTGCTCCGGCGACCTGGGCCGACCATGACCGAGCACTGGCCCAACAACGGCCGCGAATAATCCAGGTCGTCGTGGCTCAGTTCAGGAATTCGACTTGCGTCCCAACGCCAGTCCCTTCACCCTCCGGCAGCCTGTTTTCTCCACACATCCAGATTCCCTACAACCTGCCAATCACAAATCCGTTCCCGCTTTGCCCGAACAACCGGTTCGAAGGCTGACGACCTGGCGATCGCCGGGTCCGGCTCTGCCGCTTGAGCTCGTACGGTTTTAAACTCCGCAGCGGCGTGTGGCCTGCCTGTGCCTCTCGACCTCGATTGCCGCACATCGACCAATCATCCGCACCGCTTCCAAGGTGGTGAGTGACCTCCAGGTCTGTCAGTCTCCTTCGCACCCCCCCGCCCGTCGTGCCGTTCGTCCATGTCCATTTCACGAACAGGCTGACAAGCCTGTTCCACATCGGCCCTCCCCTCACCTGGTGTTGTGGCCAACGGTGACTCGACAAGCCTTCAGGCTCGTCGCCACGTTTGTGGACAAGACGACCACCCGGGAAGCCCCTCCCGTCGATCAAGACTCCTCCCGGAATCGTCGGAGGCACCCGGCACTGGGGACCACCGTCGGGAGACTTTGCGAGAACCCGACATCGACTTATAAATAACGTTGGCCTCACAGCATCAGGAAGCACAGAATTGGGGGCCGGGCAGGGAAATCGGGCGACATCACCGCCAACCAGCGCCCAACGTCGTGGGACCGTCCAATCGTTCGCGAGGAATTCGCCCCGTGTCGCACATCGTCGGAATCGACCTTGGTACCACCAATTCCCTCGTGGCGGTGTTTCAAAATGGCCAGCCCCGGCTCATTCCCAATGCCCATGGCAAGGTGCTGACCCCTTCCATTGTCGGTGTGCTTGGTTCGGGTGAAGTGGTGGTGGGCGACACGGCCCGCGAGTTGCGGGTCACTGAGCCAACACGCTGCGTCTGGGCCTTCAAACGCTGGATGGGGCAGTCGCGACAGGTCTCCCTGGCGGATCGGGTGATGACGCCTCCCGAGCTGTCGTCACTCATCCTGCGGTCACTCAAGCAGGATGCCGAACTGTTTCTGGGAGGGAGCGTCTCGGAAGCGGTCATCACCGTCCCCGCGTATTTCAACGAGCATCAGCGCAAGGCGACCCGGCTGGCGGGCGAACTGGCCGGGCTGAAGGTCCGCCGCATCATCAATGAACCGACCGCCGCCGCCCTGGCGTATGGGTTCCACGAGCGGGATGCCGAGAAGCGGCTGCTGGTCTTTGACCTGGGGGGCGGAACGTTCGATGTCACGCTGATGGATGTGTCGTCGGGAATCATGGAGATCGTGGCCACCGCCGGCGAGAATTTTCTCGGAGGAGAAGATTTCACCGAGCGGATCGTGGCCGACCTGCTCTCCCGGCAAGGCCTGCAACTGGAGGTTGAGGAACACCGGCATCCCAGGCGGGTATCGCGGCTGCGGTCCGAGTGCGAGGCGGCCAAACGGGCCCTGCTCGAGACCGAGACGGCGTCGATCCGGCTGCCGGATGCCGAGGGACAATTCCCGACGGGAGGCGAGGTGATCACCCTCAGCCGGGAGGATTTCACCCGCATCGCACAGCCCCTGCTCAAGCGGTTGCAGGGGCCACTCGACCGGGTGCTGCGCGACGCCCAGATGGGGCCGGCCCAGGTGGACGATGTGATTCTCGTGGGGGGTGCGTCGCGCCTGCGGGATGTGGCCGGGCTGATGACCGGGATGTTCGGCCGGCCTCCTCGAGGCGGTTTGAACCCCGACGAAGTGGTGGCCCTGGGCGCGGCCATCCAGTCGGCCCTGATGCGCGATGAGGCGGAAGTGCAGGACCTGGTGATGACCGATGTCTGTCCGCACTCGCTGGGGGTGCAGGTGGCCAAGGTCATCGGCGGCCGACAGGAAGAGGGCTATTTCTCCCCCATCATCCACCGCAACACCACCATTCCCGTCTCGCGCGAAGAGATCTACTGCACCCTTTCAATGAATCAAACCAGCATCAAGCTGCAGATCTTCCAGGGGGAATCGCGGCATTGTCGCGACAATCTCCAGTTGGGGACGCTGGAGGTGTCGGGCATTCCTCCCGGACCCCCGGGCCAGACGATTATCGTGCGATTCACCTATGACCTGAACGGGCTGCTGGAGGTCGAAAGTCTGGTTCCCGGAACCGACAAACGGTTTCAGGTGGTCCTCAACCAGGATGCCGCAGGACTTTCTCCCGCCGAAGTCCGCGAGGCGGTCGAGCGGATGCGGCAGGTCAAGTTCTATCCCCGTGACCAGCTCGAGAACCAGCGGCTGTTGCAGTACTGCGAACGGCTGGTGGGAGAGGTGGCACCACAGGACCGGGCCACACTCGAAGAAGCACTCGATGTGTTCGAACAGGGACTCTCGTCGGGCAATCGGGAGGTGTTCGCCGCGTCCCGCAGCACGCTGCTGCAGGTTCTGGCTCTGCTCGGATTCGAAGCTCCGGAGTTCGAGGGAGACGCCAATGCCTCCTGACCCCCCTGAGGCCGGGCCTCTGTCCAAAGACGGAGCAGGCTCCCCCGTTGGTTCCGCGGCGGACGAACGGCTCCGGTCGTATCTGACGGCCGTGTTGACCGCTTCCTCGGGCGAACGCTGCCTCAATCTGCGGCGGGGTTGGCACGCCCACCGTTCGCTGCAGACGACCGGCACGCCGCGACCGTCGCCGGCAGGCGATACCATCCTCCCCTGGACGGCAGTCGCCGCCTCCCGGGCCCGGCGTGCCGACTGGGATCAACTTGAGTTCGTCTGGAGTTCGTGCGACGAAGCCGACACGACAAAACTCTTGGGCTTCCTCAACCGCTTGACTCTGTCCGATGCGCCCGAGATCCAGTCCCTGGCGGCCCGGGGGAAGATGATTGTCGAGGCCCGTGACGAACTGCTGGGGCACTGCCCCGATGCCTGGTCGCCCCGCCTGCGGTCGCTGCTGTTGCAGGCACTGATCCGGCCGTGGAACCAGGGCCAGACGGTGCGCACCCAGTTGCGCGAGATACCGCCGGAGGACTGGGGCCGGGCCGCCACAGTGAAGCAATTCTTCCAGGGGCTGCCCGGGTTGTTGCCGGGATTCGAACCGCGATACATCGAGCGGCTCGCGCAGTGGTGCCAGCGGTGTGCCGCACGGGCGGCGGGGCAGCAGTCACTGGCGAGCGCCCTGGGACACACCCCGGCCGCCGATTCGGGTGGACAATCGCGTGCTGAGACCGGTTCGCGTCCGCAACCCACCCAGCATTCGGGCGCTCAGAGTGGCGTGGTCATCGCGCTGGTTCTGGCGGTGATGTCTGTGGCACGCTGGTTCGTGTCGTTCAACTCGTCCCCCGCCTCTTCGTCGCTGGTGGGCACCACGATTCAATCCCGGCCGCAGGGAGCCTCGGGTTCCGGCGCAATCTCTGGGGGGCCATCGGGACCGCTGGCGGCGGATCCTCCTGCCGGGATCTTGCCTGGGCAACTGGTCGAGACGGCTGGAGAGCGCGATATTCGCCACGCGCGAGAAACGCTGGATTTTCTCGAGAGTGCGCTGACAGCCGATTCGGCGACCGCACAAGCCAATTCGCCCATGACCCAGGCGCTGCTCCGCCGTCTGCAAAATCTCGACGAGTCGATATCGAGAGCCCAACAGCAGTATGCCGCAAATCCTGATCTGTTCGAACAGTTTCGCGAACTGCGGCAGAAGTGTGTCCGCCTGCAGCAGCGAGTTGCCCCGTGAGGAATTCCCAGCGCCGGCTCAGGCGCTCCACGCGGCCCCCGGGGATCGCGGGAACAGCGTACCGGGTCTGTGGGATCGATCCCCCCGGTTTCGGAAGTGAGGTCGGACCATGACCGAAGAGTCTCCGGATTGGGATCGGCTGCCGGATCAACCCGCCGAGTTCTTTGGGCTCCCCCCACGCTTCGACCGGCGGGCCCTGAAGCAGCGCTATCACTTCTGGCTGCAGCGCTTCAAGCCCGAGAAGTTCCCCGAGGAATTCCGGAAGATTCGGGCGGCGTACGAGTCTCTCGACGAATGGCTGAAGCGGTTCGGCGAAGACCCCGGTTCCCGACCACAGCCGGTGGTCCCCGCCCCCGCCGAGATACCGCGTCAACCCGCCGAGCCAACCTCCTTGCGGCCGACAGAGGAATCCACCGGGAGCCGACTCCCCGCTCACTCAGACTCGACGGTCTCCGAGCCGACAGTGCCCAGGCCGCTGCCGCGTCCTGCCCGGCCCCGGCTGGTTCCCCTGCACCAGCGGATCCAGGAGGTGCCCCCCGCCGAGTTGCTGGCCCAGTTGCAGGAACAGGCGTGGTCTGGCGCGGACGAGTTGGTGCGGATCTTCCTCGAAGATGTGAACGCCGGCGGGGATGAGGCGCGGTTCCTCGAGCAGTTGCTGGGGGCACAACAGAGATTCCCGCGGGACCCGCGTTTGCTCGAAGTCTTGCGCGAGTTTCTGGACAGCCCCGAGGCGGCAGCGGCCTGCGACCGGTTGCTGCCAGTGCTCTTTCGGCACGCGAGTCCGCTGCAGATCTTTCTGCAGAGTCCCCCCTTGTGGAAGGCGCTGGCCGCCCGGGGCGATACCGAAGCCATCTCCCGGCTGATTCCGCAGTGTCTTGCCGTCACGGTGGGAGCCGCTCGCCAACAGCGCGCCGACTTCGAGCGGTTCCTCATGCGGACGTTTCTGTTCCAGGCCGATGCCGGGTGGATTGCCAGCCAGCTTGCACGGTGCGGCACAATTGAAGTCGATGTCGAGTACACTCCCGCCGAGGAAACCGAGATTCGGGTGCTGGAGTTTTTGCTGCGCTATCGACAACAGCGGCCGACGTTCCGGAATGGAGACCCGCTGCGGGAACGGTGCGACGAGGTGCTGCGGGCGTGGTGTCTGGGAGCGGATGATTTCGAGCAGCGCTGGCTCACCTGCTGCAGCGACATCGCGGCGGATTGGGCTGGATGTGAGCGGGCCTTTGGCCCCCGGTCTGGGCTATCCCAGACCAATTCGGCCGACACCGAAGCGGTCCGGAACTTTGTGGCTGTCTGGAGCCTGTTGTCTCTGCTTCAATCCCAGAAGGCCGGGACAGAGCCCGATGATTGGCTGGATGACCAACACCAGGCGAAGTGTCTGCAACTGGTCCGACGATTGTGCGAGAACCTGCACTACCGCCGATGGCAGGAACAAAACCGGAATCTGCAGCGGTTTCTCTGGTGGAATGAGACCTGGCTGGGGCAGCGGGGATTCTTGCGGTGGAAGACTCCAGCCCAACTGCAGGCCTGGGATCAACGGCAACTGCAGTCGCTCGTCCAGTTGTATTTCCGGGACCTTCGTCCGCGGTTGACCGCCTTTCTGGAACAATTCCCGGTGTCACGCGGGCTGCTCCGTCAGCACTTCGAGCACGTGGGGGGGACGGAATTCGACCGCCTGCGGCTGATTGCGGTTCTCAATTCCGACCTGGCCCTCGAGATCTTCCTGCTCTGCCGGTGGATCGAAGCGTAAGTCCCGGGCTCGCCGCACCACATCCATCCCTTTGCCTCGGCCTCTCGACCGCTGTGGGACTTGTCGAGTGAACGGTCTCAGGTCACTGGCAAGCCGGGACCAGACAGGTGGTTCGCTTGACCCGACTTCACAGAGACCGGATAAACGGGACCCGCTGTCCGCCGTGTGGCGTGGCTGACCGCCCACACCCGCCAGGCATTGGGTTCGTCTTTCCCGTCAGGTGCCCGTGTCCGCTCTGGTGAGCGACACCTTGTCCTGACCTCCCGCGTGGTTCTTGTGTGTGTCCGCATGCCTGTCGCCCTGATCACCCCCGAAGCCCTCCTGCATGTCCGTGGTCCCTGGGTCGAGATTCTCGAACGGGCGGGGTTCACCATCGCCTATCCCGAAGAGCCGACCTTCACCCGCGGGCTCTGCTCGGCCGCCGAGACCATCCGCGTGCTGAAACCCGCCTCGGCGGTAATTGCCGGGGGTGAGTACTTCACCCCCGAGATTCTCGCCGGGCTGCCCAACCTGCGGGTCATCGCCCGGGCGGGGGTCGGCTATGACCGGGTGGATGTCCCGGAATCCACGAACCGGAAGATCGCCGTCACAATCACCCCCACCGCCAATCACGAAGGGGTGGCCGAGCAGGCGTTCGCCCTGATCTTCGCCTTCGCCAAGAACGTGGTGGTGAATGATCACCGCACCCGCACGGGGCAGTGGTCGCTGGGGGCGACCCGTCCGCTGCGCGGCAACACCCTGGGACTGGTGGGGCTGGGGCGCATTGGGCGCAGTACGGCCATCCGCGGCCGGGCGATGGGGATGCATGTGCTGGCGGCCGAGACCTACCCCGATCGGGACTTCGCCCGGCAGCACGGAGTCGAGCTGGTCGACTTCGACACCCTGCTGGCCCGCAGCGACTATGTGAGCCTGCATTGCCCGCACAATGCCGAGACGCACCACCTGTTCAACGCGAAGACCTTCGCGAAGATGAAGGCGGGCAGCGTGCTGATCAACACCTCCCGCGGCAGGCTGGTGTGCGAGCAGGACCTGCTGGCCGCCCTGAAGAGCGGGCATCTGGCGGGAGCGGGGCTCGATGTCTTCGAGCATGAACCGGCGGGGTCCGACAACCCGCTGTTCGCCCTCTCGAACGTCATTGTGAGCCCGCATCTGGGAGGGGCCGACAAGCTCTCTCAAGACAACATGGCCATCGAGGCGGCCACCTGCATCGCGAAGCTCTACCAGAACGAATGGCCGATCGGAGCGGTGGTGAACGATGAGCTGCGGGCCGGCTGGAAGTGGTAGTGCCGGTGCGGGCGACCCACCGGGATTGGGGCCGCTGAGCCAACCAGATCCCGGCGGCGAATTCGCACGCGCGGCCTGAGAGACCGCCGGCTGGGATCAACCCTCCGTCCAGATGATCGGAAAACACAACGGACCTGGTCAGTGAGACACTGACCAGGTCCGTTGGCATTTTGTGGCACGGTTCGCCGCGAGACGACGGTTCCCGGCGACGGAGAGAATTCCGGGGAACACCACGCTCTTTCCGGTCCCTGCGGGACAGGAACGCGCTCCGCCCCCGGGGTTACTCTTCGGCTTCGGCCGCCTCTTCCTCGGCAGCGGCGACACCTTCTCCCAGCGGCTCCTTGATGGGCTGCACGAAGAAGATCTTCTTGTGTTTGGCCGAGAGTTCGGCAGCGCGGTTGTCGGCCGCAGCGCGGTCGGCGTAGGCGTACCGCCCCTCTTCCTTCATCGTGCCGCTGTAGACACCCCACAACAGCTTCTTGCGGATGATGACCTTCGTCTTGACCCGCTTGGCCTTGGGGGCGGCCGCCTTCTTTTTGGACTCTTTCTTGGCCCCCTTTTCGGAGGTTTCGGCCGTCTCCGGAGCGCTCACACCCCGTTTTTCAGCCGCCTCGGCCTGTTCACGCAGCTCACGCCGATTGATTGTTCGCTTCGCCATGGAACCCGAATCTTCTGGGAATGATCCTGCTGGACTGCTCTCGGCCGGGACCACACGGGTGTGATCACCTGAGGGGCCAACCACTCCCCCCCTCCCGGTCCTCTCGTCCTTTCACGCCCGGACGGCGAAAAGGACATTGCCCGCCTCTGTGCGCACGGACACCACAGAGACCGGCCGGTC
>JBKDUK010000029.1:0-31303 GCA_046339535.1 Planctomycetaceae bacterium
GTTCTTGACGGCCAGAACCTCCAGCGCGATCGCATTGTCGACCGTCGTGGAGACCTGGAGATCCTCCGCCGAAGTGATCGAGCTTCCGGTGACCGAGATGGTGGCCTTGGCGTCGGTCTCGAAATAGCCGGCGGCACCACCAAAGCGTCCCGAGCCATCACCAATGGATTTGACGACCCGGTTGTAGACCGCCTTGCCCGACGCGCTGGCGTCGGCCGTACTGCTGATGGTGATCGATCCCGAGCCCGTGAGCGTGGCGGTGTCGATCACGATGCTTGCCGACGGCCGCAACAACTCAAAGGCGATGGGCAGGCTGCCCAGATCCGGCTTGTGCGCGAGCTCGAGCCCGACTTGTGAGAGCGGCCGCAGGAGCAAACTCAGCGTCTGGTTGTAGACGGGATCGACCTGATGGCCACTTTCGGTGGTGAGGGTGATGTCCTCGCCGATAATCTGCACACTGGAGTCGAGGGAGATCTGCGTCTGCGAAAACCGGTTGGCAAGCAGAATCAGGTCCTCGAGCTGATTGACGGCACTGATCCCTGAATAGGATCTGGTTTGTGCCGTCAGGCTGATGTCTCCATCGGTCAGACCGGTGGCCAACAGTTGCGCCCCGGCCTGCAGTGTGATCTTGGGGGCCGTCAGCGCAATCTTCCCCGCCTGGCCGGTGGGCGAACTGGTGTCGATGACCACGTTCGCCGAAATGATGATCTCTTCGGAGTCGGTCAAGACATAGTCAACACCGGGCGTGACACTGTTTCTGCTGATCGTGGTCGACAGCACAACGCGCGATTCGAGTGCCTCGAGGGGACCCAACCGCGACGTCCCCCGGCTGGCGAGACGCCCCCGGCGGGCGACAGTGCGCCGCGTGAGCCTGGCGGTCCGCAATCGCTGGAGAAACCGGGAAAACAGCGAGCGAAGCGTGCGCATGAGGATGGCTCCAGAGGACTTGCACAGGGCTGTCCTGACGGGCTCCTCTGCGGTGCCTGTAAGGCCGATCCAGATTCAGTCTGAACAAAAAACTGCCCGACAGGGCAGATCGGTGGTGAAGCTAACTCGAATACCAGAGAGTTGCAACCAAGGTCGCACGCGAATCACCGCTTGAGTTTTGTCTTGTGGCAACAAGAGGGACAGGCAATTGCGCCCGATCATCCCTATCAGGCCGACCTTTTGTCCGCAACTCGTCGGAGAGCGGGGCCGGGCGCTGACCAGTTCTTGCGCGGTCTCTTCTGGCCGGGTGGCAGCGGTGCGAGAACTGGTCGATTGTCAGAAAACTCTTCGCTCGAGACAACGATTTCGGACAAGCTGCAGATCGGTGGCTGTTCAGGCTTCAGACAGACTTAGCCCATCCCCTCCCCGGTCCCCGGCAGACCTGAAAGCGATTCGCCTCGGGCGACAACCTCGACGCGCACCGACTGTTCTGTGGCCAGCCGATTGTTTGGTCGTTCTGAAGGAACGACTCTGCGGCGTCGGTCCGTAACTCACTGTCCCGATCCCAGGCAGAGGCCGTCGCAGGTACTGTCGCAGACAGGCGAATCGCCGGGTGGTCTTCGATCACAGGACCCCGCGGCGACCTCCCTGGTTCGGACGTGTCCCCCGTCTCACACCTTCCGGCGGGCCAGCAGCCACTTCCACATCTCGACACTTGAAGTGAATGTGGGGGCTCCCGCCAGCAGGTTCGTGAACTGCGAATTGCCGTTGGCCAGCAGCTCGGTGAACGCCTCCTGCTGTGACTGCAGGTAAGCGGTTTGTTTCTGCAGGTTCGCCAGGAACCCGGTTCGGCCCAGACGATTCCGCAGGTCAATCCACGACTGCTTCTCGGCCGCCGACATCCGGTGCCCCGGGTCGATCATCAGCCGCCACATCCCTTCCACATACCGCTCATCGGCGGTGCCGGTGGTCGTGAGGGTCTGCACGTACTGGGTGACCGGGGTGCTCGTCAGGAACCGCTGCTGCATCAGCACCGGATCCTTCACGGCCCGGTATTGGGCCAGCCATGACGTCAACTCGGTTGGCGTCCCCGACCGACCGACGAAGGTCTGGAACCACGCCTTCAACTGAACAGTGCGGCCTTCGTCTGAATTGAACAGGAAGTTGACCAGCGCCAGCTTGAGAGCCGGGTCGTTCGGATTCCGGTTGATCGAGGTGGTCCATTGGGACAGCTCGGCGGCGGTCGCCAGCCGCTGGACCAATTGCAGGTAGGTCGCCTGCACATACCGCGGCGTCGGAGCCAGCCCCGCCAGCAGCGCCTCGATATTGACCCCCATCAGCACCGGGGTGCCGTTGAGCGACGGGGTATTCTGCGGCACCAGCGTCTGCATCTGCGAATGCCGGACCTGCGACGTGAGCGACTGCACCACCCCCGCCTTGACCCACAGCGGCAGTCCCGCACCGTCGTAGGTGAGGCGATTGCTGCCGAGGCCGCCATTGAGCAGCACCTGCGCACTCGAACCCGCCAGGAAGTTCATACGGAACTGGTCATCCCCCTCATTGCCGCGGACCTCGACGTTGCGGAGTTGCTGGAGTCCCTGGAGGGTGACCGTGTCTGCGAAGTTGCCCAGGTCCAGCAGCGCCGATTCGATCGACGTCAGGGCGTAGCTGGCGAGCGCACTGGTGATCGCGGCATCGGAAATGGTGTAGGTGTGGCCGGTGGTGGCATCGCGGTCGGTGATGACCAGCGTGTCGGCGGCCACGGTGCCTTGGACTGTCACCGTGGGGGCTTTGGTGTTCCCCACCAATCCCGATTGGGCGACCTCAAACCGAGTCGCGCGGCTGCCGCCGATCAGCGACAACTGATCGGTTTCGATACGCCCCTGGGACTGAATCAGCGATGGCGATGCGCCGTCGGTCCAGCGCGTGAGGGCAAGAGAGGCCGATGCTCCCGCGGCCCCCCCGTGGGTGACTACGGCCGATCCCGGCTGCAACTGGATGGCATCTGGTGCCTCGATGTGGATTCCGCCCGACAGCGACTCGATGCGGGCCCGAGAGGTGGCGGTGACCGCCTGATTGGCCAGGCCTTGATCCTGAACGCCGAGCGAGACCTCTCCTGCACCACGTATGACCGCATCCACGACCAGGTGTTCGGTCGTAGTGAGGTTTACCTGACCCCCCGCGACCACTCCGGGAATGCGGGGCGACGCACTCACCCGCAGATCGCCGGTGTTGCGGATGACCACCTCACCAGTCGTTCCCCGGGACTGCAGTTCGCTTACCTCGGTCACCAGCGGCGTGTCGGATTGGCCGACCGAGTCGCGGGCGTCGATGACGAGTTTGTCGGCCGTGATCTTGTGGTGGGGGACGGCTGCCGTGCGGAGGAAACCTCCACCCTCTTCGGCCGCGAACGACATCACCGAGAAGCTCATGAGCTGAGGAGCCGGGGTGCCACTGCTGGCGACCACCGAACCATCAGGGACCAGCAGCGTGGCGGTCCCCCCGGCCGTGATGGTTCCGGCGTTGAGGTCCCCCACGAGCGCCAGGAGGGTGATGTCGTCGGTCGCCGCGAGGTTCACTTCACCCGTCCCCAGCACCTCACTGACGAGGGGCAGGGTGGAAGAGCCGATCGATCCTCCCGACGTGATCGAGAGGTCGCCGGCGATGACGTTGGGTGCCCCGTAGGCGAAGTAGAAGTTCGTGACTGACAACGCACTGGATGAGCCGCCGGTGGAGGCCCCGGTAATGCCCATCAGGGCGGTGCCGCTGCTGAGAATCGACAGCAGGTCGACGTCGAGCGCCACGCTGAGGGGGGTCGCGCCAGTGGTGGTGTTGATCAACTGGATCCCCAGCGTGCCCGCGGTGGAGTCGAAATGCAGGATGACCTGCAGCGGATCGGCCAGGTTCACATCGGCGACCAGTTGCTGGCCGAGATTGAACAGTTGCCCGTTGGAACCGAGCCCCACCTGCAGTTGCGTGCCCGAGGCCTGCAACTGCACGGAGACACTGTTCTGGATGGCGTTGGTGCCGCCATAGCCGAGGCTGGCACCCGAGCCCCCGACGGCCCCCATTCCGCGGCTGTCGTTCTGCAGCGTGAAGGTGAGTCCCAATCCAGCGGGATTGGTGATGGGATTGATGACGAACCCGGTCGAGAACGAGTTCTGCCAGAGAACCGGGTTGGGATACCACGCGGCCGACGATTGGCTGGCGGTCTGTGCGGCGGCCAGTTGCAGGTTCGAGTCGGTCGGATTGACCGCGGCTTCGATGACGGCCGCGCCGGCGAGATCCCAACCCGAGCCGGTCCCGGAGAAGCTGGCGATGGTTCCCTGGCCCGGCTCTGTGGTCTCGGCCACCGAACCTGCCGCCGTAATGTTGACACTGCCGATCGCCTGGACCTGGCCCAGTGTGAGGGTGCCTGCCGGCTGCGAGATCCAGAGTGAACCGCCGGCGTACAGATTGATTTCGCCCGACACATTGGTGGTCAGCGGTGCCGTCGAACTCTGGCCGATGTTGGTCCCGGTTGAGATATCCAGCTCCGAGGCGATGATCGTCGTCCCGCCCACGAAGTTGAAATTGGAAATGGTCTGTGTCGAAGTCACCCCTCCATCGCCGCCGGTGAAGCCAACCATGGCGAGACCGCTGCCCAGAATCGCGGACAGATTGATGCCGGTCGTCTGTCCACTGAAGGACTTTTTCGAGAACGAGTTGATCAGGGCGTACATCAGAGTCTGTGTCCCGGGATTGTAGGTGAGGGAGACCTCGATCGGATCACCTGAATCGAGCTGGACCGAGCCCGGGGTGAGGTACGTGTTGGTGACGAGACCTTGCTGGGCAATCTGGATTCCACTGCCATCCGACGGGCCGCCCGAATAGATGTCGAGAATGAAGGCCAAGCTGTTGGAGATCCCCGAATATCCGACCCCGGCACCCGATCCACCCAGTGCTGTCAGCCCCTGGTTGGAGTTCTGCAACACAAAGGCCACGCCATCGGCACCGCCGGACTGGCCCGTGTAGGTGAACTGGACCTCGAAGGGGGATGTCACGGAAACGGCCTGGCCGTACCAGGCGGCGGAAGCGGTGTTTTCAATGCCCGATTTGGTGAGGGTCAGCACGCCATTCGACGCTGTCGGAGTGAACCCGCCATTGTCCACGACAGCCCAGGTGTCGGTTCCCAGGGGAACAAAATTGTCGGCCAGCTCAATCCCGCTGATCGAGTCGACCACCGAGACCGGGAGCGTCAATGCGAAATTCGAGATTGTCTGGGTCGATGTGTCCCCGCCGTCCCCACCGGTGAATCCGATCCAACCGGTCTCTTGACCCAGCAGCGATTCCAGATTGATTGAGTCGAACGTCTGGGTGAACGTCTTGCCATACTCCTGCAGCGTCACTTCCAGAGTGTTGGCCTCGGCGTTGTAGGTGATCGTGACGGAGATGACACCCCCCGAGTTCAACTGAACGGGAGAAGTTCTCCCAAAGCTGCCGAGGGTCCCATTCGTGGCCACCTGCAACCCGGATCCATTCACTCCGTTTCCACTGTAGATATCGAGCGCCACCGCCAGACTCTGGGAAATCCCCGAGTAACCCAACCCACCCCCACTGCCCCCCAGCGCGGCCAACCCGGGCGTCGAGTTCTGGATGACAAACGCCACGCCATCGGCACCGGTGGTGGTATTCACCTGGTAGTCGAACGTCGCCGTGAAGCCGTTGGCGACCAACACCTGCGCGTCGTACCAGACGGCGTTGGCCGTGCTGCCGTAAGCATCATTCGTGAGCGTCAATTGGTTGCTGTTGATGGTGGCCCTGAAGCCGGAATTGGACGTCGCATTCGTGTTGATCGTCCAACCGGTGCCATTGGTTCCGAAACCGGAGAGTGCGGTCGCGGAGACCATCTCGGGAGCCGCCGGGGTGTCTGCGACAACCGATCCGTCGGCCGTCAGATGCACTGGCCCAAAGCTGACCGCGGAAGTGAGGTTCAGATCCCCACTCACCTCGGTCACCGCGACCTGGCTGTTCCCCTGCACGCTCAGGGTGCCGGTGGGGGCCAGATTGATAAAGAGCGGCACATCGAGTTGGGCCTGAACCCCGAGCGGAGTCACCCCGGCCGGCAGGCTGCCGTAGGTGTACGTCACCTGCTCGCCCGTACTGCGCGTTCCCACCATCAGCAACGGCCCACCGCTGGAAGTCGCCAGGGCCAGCGAAGACTGCTGGCTGGGAGTCAGCGTCTGGTTCTGGATGTCTTCCAGGGTGATGACGGTTGTCTGATTGACCAGCCCCACGCCTCCCGTCGCCGACAGGATGATGTTCTGCCCGACAATCTGCGGCTGCACCGGTTCGGTCACCGCATCGGGATTGAAGGGGGTGAGGGCATCCACTTCGAGCACCGCGAGATCCGGGAAGCCGTAGGTGGCCCCGTAAGTGAGGTCGGCGATCTGCGTGGGGGTGGCGACGAACTGGTAATTGGGGTCGTAGGCCACGAACTGCGGCTGGCTGGCCCAGGTGGAGCCAAACACGATTGGGTTGACGAACATGTTCACGCAGTTCTGCGCCATGCCGCTGATGACCTGCTGGGTCTGCGCGGTGGTGGCGGATTGTCCCGCCGGCAGGTCCAGGGCCGCCTGAACCATCGGCTGGTAGAAGGCATACGCACCCGAGTTGAGCACGTACCCGACACTCAGCGCCGGGCCGGTGATGATCCAGGGGGACGCGGTTGTTCCCGTCCCTGTCACCGTCACACCACTGACGCCGGGCAGAGCGTTGAGGGCAGCGGCAAGTTGACTGGCGGTTGCGTTCCAGGCGAGGCTGCCCGTGGTCTGGGTGGTTCCCGAAGGAGCAGTCTGCAGCGAGAGGGTGAAGGTTCCTCCAGTCGCGACCGGACTGACCAACTGCACGGAAGCGGAAGTGGGTGTCCCCACACTGCCGGTTCCCCCGGTGAGACCAGCGTTGTTGAAGACGTACTGGCAGGTGGCACCAGAGACGATCCAGGGATTGCCCGGGGTGCCGACACCGGTCACGGTCAATCCGCTGACAAGGCTGTTCCCCGCAGCGTCGGTCAGACCGTTGAGCGCCAGGGCGACTTCATTGGCGGTACTGTTCCAGTCGAGGGGAACGGTGGTGGCCGATGTGCCAAGAGTGTTCGTCACTGTCAGCGTGAAGGTTCCCCCCGACGCCGAGGTCGAGAGCGGGATCGAGGCCTGTGTGAGAGGCTGCAGGGTGAGTGCGGCACCGGCGAGGGCCGAGCCGTTGGCGGTCAGGCTGACCATTGCCTCACCCGCGACGATCCAGGGATCGTTCGCCGTCCCTGAACCAGTCACGGTCAATCCGGTGGCAAGCGGTGCGCCCCCCGTCGTGGTGAGGGCCGCGAGCGCGGCGGCCACCTGGCTGGCGGTGCTGTTCCAGGCCAGCGCCGCGGTGGTGCCGGTGGCTCCAGCGGGGTTGGTGAGCGTCATTGTGAACGTTCCGGCCGACGCGTCGACAAACACCGGCACGGTTCCCGGGGTAGGAGCTCCCAACGACAGGGTTCCCCCGGTGAGGGCGGCACTGGTCCCGGTGAGATTGGCGACCGATTGCCCGCTGAGGATCCAGGGGTCGGCGGCTGTGCCACTGCCCGTCACGGTGAGCGGCGTGAAGAGAGCGTTGCCATTGGCGTCCTGGAGGCTGTTGACCGCCGCGGCCACCTGGGCGGCCGTGCAGTTCCAGGCGAGCGCGGTGGTGGTCCCCTGCACTCCCTGCGTGTTGGTGAGCGCCAGGTAGAAGACTCCGCCGGTGGCGTTGGTCGAGAACGAGATCTGCCCCGGTGTCAGCGGCTGGACGGTGATGCCACCCCCTGTCAGCGTGCCTCCATTGGCGGTGAGATTGTTGGCGGTGAACGTCGAGTTCCCCAGGATTCCCCAGTACTGGCTGTAGAGCTGGTTGACAGTCGACTCAAACGAATCGACGGTGGCGGCCGTGCTGGTCTGGGCGAGCTGATTGATCTCCGCGAGCATCTGCTGCAACTGCGCACCCGACAGCACATCCATCGGAATGTTCAGGCTGGTCAGTCCGCTGGCACTCACAATGCTTCCCGCAACGGCCGTCAGCGACACATCCCCCTGGCTCGAGACAATCGAGTCGACGACGATGTTGCCGCTGTTGGCCACGAGGGTGATGTTGCCCGGTGCGGTCGCCGAGAGGCTGCCCGACTGGCTCCCCCCCAGCCCGGTCGCGGCCGTGATCTGGATCGGCAACGGGGTCGTGGCGGTTCCGATGGTCCCTGTGATTGCCTCCGCGCCCGCCTCCAGGACGAGAATGTTCCCTTGCACCAGCGACGAACCCGAAGCGGCCAGCAGAGAACCATGGGCCGACAGCACAATCGGGGCCTGGGCCAGCGTCACGATGGAAAAGTTGCTGACCGACTGGTTCGAGCCATTCGTCGCGGTTCCCCCCGTGAAGCCCACGTAGGCCGACTGGCCCAGCAGCACATCCGCGAGGCTGGATTGCGTGTACGAAGTGGTGAAGGTCTGGTTGGTGACCGTGTCGGTCAGGGTTTGGACCAGCAGATTCTGTTGTGCGTTGTAGACCAGCGAGACGGCGATGGGGTGCCCGGAGGCCAGATTGACCGACCCGGTCGGCAGCAAGGGGGGAATGACGCCGTCAGTGGCGAAGGTGGTGCCACTGACGCCGCCGATTCCCAGCAGCAGGCCGACGCTGTTCTGGATTCCCGCGTAGCCATACCCGGCTCCCGCGCTGCCGAGGGCGGTCAATCCGCTGGGATCGTTCTGGAATACCAGGGCCAGGCCTTGATCACCCCCCGCCTGACCGGTGTAGGTGAAGTCGACCTGGAAGGAGCTGGCGACCGGCAACGGGGTCCCGTACCACAGCGCGGTCGCCGAATTCGGCTTGGTCTGCGTGGTGACGGTCACGGCGTCGTTGAGGATGCTGGGGGTAACGGCTCCACTCGAAGCGACGGCGTTCCAGCCGGCGTTGCCCGTCTGGAAGCTGGCTGACTGCAGGGGCTGGTACTGGAAGTCCCCAATGGTCTGCGTGGCGGTCGTCGCGCCGTCGCCCCCGGTGAAGCCGAGGATCGCGGTGTTCGCCCCGACGATCTGCGCGATGTTGACATTCGCCTGTTGCGAGGTGAAGACCTGCCCGGTGATCGTGTCCACCAGGGTGACATTCAAGGTCTCGGTCAGCGGATTGAAGACGAAGCTCACCTCGATGGGATGACCACTGTTGAGCGCCACCGGAGAGGTCGAGCTGTAGGTCAACGTGCCGATGTTCCCTTGGGTCGCGAACTGGAATCCCGCCCCCTCGGCCCCGTTGTCGCTGTAGATGTCGAGAATCACCGCCACGCTGCTGACGATGCCCGCATAGCCGACGTCATTTCCGCTCCCCCCCACGGCTGCCGTCCCCCGGCCATCATTCTGCAGCACAAAGGCCACCCCATCCGCCCCGTTGGCCTCACCGGTGTAGGTGTACGTGATGGCGAACGGCTGATCGACCCGCACGGGGGTTCCATACCAGGCGGCATTGGCTGTATTTGTGGTCCCGGCATTGGTCAGCGTGAGCAGGTTGTTGCTGATGGTCGCAGTGGCTCCTCCATTGTTCGCCAGGTTCCAGCCAGAACCATTGGTTCCCATCCCGACGACGGGACCCTGCGCAGTCGACGCAGCGGAGATCGCGTACCAGGTGAAGTTTCTGATCGCTTGAGTGGCAGTGACGTCGCCGTCACCACCGGTGAAACCCAGCGTGGCCGTGTTGCCACCGGTGATCGTGGCGAGATCGATTCCCGTGGTGACCGAGGTGTATTGATCTCCATTGACGGTATCGGTCAGCACGACAGTCAACGTTTGGGCCACCGGATCGTACGAGAAGACCACGTCGATGAGATGGCTGGAATTGAGGGCGACAGGGCCCGTGTTTGTCAAAGTCCAGCTCGCGCCGTTGGTGGCGATCGCCATCCCCGAACCGCCCGCCCCGTTTCCACTGTAGATGTCGAGCACCAGCGCCAGGCTGTTCCCGATGCCGGCATATCCGACACCACTGCCTGTTGACCCAACGGCCGCGGTCCCCGAGGAGCTGTTCTGGAAGACCAGCGCAATTCCGTCGGCGCCATTGGCCTGCCCCTGGTACGAGAACCCGACGGCAAACGGCTGATCGATGGCAAGCGGTGTTTTGAACCAGGCCGCATTGGCTGTGTCTGCGGAGCCCGATTGGGTGAGCGACAGGACATTGTCTTCAATGCTCGCGTGATCACCCTCGCCATTGACGAGGGTCCAGCCGGTCCCATTCTGTCCGAAGCCGGAGATCAAGGTTCCACCTGGGACCGCGACGCCCGAGGCCTGTTGGGTCGAGATGGTGTCGATGACGAGGTCGCCGGTCGAAGCGAGATAGACCCCTTCGCTGCCGGTGGCCGAGACGGCTCCCGAACCGATCATCGCGACGGTCAGCGGCTGGGCGGCGATTCCAATCGTCCCCCCGACGGCATTGAGGTCGAGCGAAGTCGCGCTCAAGACAGCCGACGCTTGCTGCAGCAGCGAGCCATTCACCTGGGCCGTCACCGGCCCGACGAGCGCCACCGACCCTCCCAGAATCACGTCGGCATTGGAATGGATCGCCAGCGTTCCGCCGGTGATGCCCCCGAAATGGATCGCCACCGGATTGTCGACCAGGATCGAGCTGGTGGCGGTCACTGTGATGTCGTAGGGGTAGATATAGGTCTGGGTGAAATTGCTGCCGAAGCCGTAAGAGTCTTTGTCGTTCGAGCTGTACTGGATCGCCAGCGAGTAACTCTGGTTGATGGTTGCCGAGATCTGTTCACTGAAGACGGCCGGGTTGGCGGACGGGCTGACCGAGAGCGTGCCATTCGAGGCGACGTACGGCGCATCGGCCGTGCCCGAGTAAAACGTCCAGTCGCCGGAATAATTGAATGACCCCGCCCCATTCGCCGGATAACTCCAGGTCGCCGGTGTGGTGGAGGTGTCGTTCCCGGGGCGGGAGACCGACGCCGCGTTGGTCCAGGTATAAATCGTGTTGTCGGTCGGCTGGAAGGTCGCCGTTGTTCCCGACACGGTGCTGTTCGGGGTGCCGGTCGCGGTCACCTGGTTGAGGGTTCCGCTGTAGACCTGGACTGGCTCACCGGGGGAGTAGGTGTAGATCGTGGTCTGGTTGGCCCAGGTGTCATTGATGGTGACCGTCCCCTGCGTCGACGTCGGGCCACTGCCAACACCGGCGAGTACCACGGGGAGCCCCGTCTGGTTGTCGACCTGGCAAGTCCCGAGGCCGCCGCTGAGATTGATCGCCGCCCCGGTCACACTGGAGATCATCTGCCCGGTGAGAATCACTTCGACGTCTGGAGCCGCCACGATCGGCCCGACCGTGATCGCTCCGGTGAGACAGTTGTAGCTGGCGCTGATCGCATCGGGCAGCAGGCTCGCCGGGATGTTGTAGAGCGCGGCAACAGTCCCCGGATTGCTGTCGTAGGCGGCCTGATACTGCCGCAACAGCAGCCCCAGCCCAGGGCTGAGGGTGACCTGGGCATTCACAGTGTGCCCCACATTCATCGGACCATTGAGATCGATGATGCCGGCGGTGATGCTGACGGCTGCCGCATTGATGCTGCCTGTCAGACTCTGGGCGGCCGGGGCGGCTGTGGTGCCCGTCGCCGTCAGGGGGAGGTTCGGCATGATCAGGGGCGTGTTCCCCATCCCATTTTCCCCCGTGCCAATCGTGTAGGTCAGGCCATTGCTGGAGTTGGTCAGGAAGTTGCTGTTGGAACCGATCTGGGCCTGCGTCCCCGCGTAGCTGCTTCCGTCGTCATTACCCGTTCCCCAGAGGTAGGGCATGGCGTCGCCAAAGTAGATGTATGAGGTTCCGGACCCATTGGTGGTGTTGCTGGTGGTTCCGACCACATGCTGCTGGGTGAAGTAAAACGCCGACTGGGAGGTGCCATTCGGATTGAACTGGGCATCGACCGCGGTGGTCACGACGAGATTCGGGCTGTACCCACTGGAGGTGAGCCCGGGCAGAAAGAACGAAGTCACCGTAGGGACGGTCTGGTTTTCCGAGCCGTATTGATTGTTTCCCGCGGTGGCGGTCACGTTGCTGGAGGCGACGTTGAGCCAGGCGTCCTGGATATCGCCGGCGACCCCCTCGTAGGGAATGGGGGGATTGCCATCGACGAAGAACACACCATTGGGAACATCGATGGTGATGGACGTGGCGTTGATGGGGGCCTGCTGAATGAGGCTGCCGTTGGCCACCGAGAGATCGACACTCCCCAGCATGTTGTTCACGGGACCTGTGACGAACAACGACGCGCCGGCGGCTTCCGAGGTGGTGCCCACCACGGTCTCGCTGGTGAGCTGCACATTCAGTGCGGGGGTGGTGACCCCATTGGCAAAGGGGCGCAGCGTCAGGCCTGGGGCGCTGTCGGCGGTTCCCGTGAATGAGATCTTCCCCGAGTCGATCCCCGCCAGCAGGTCGACCTCGTCGAGCACCAGGTACATCGGCAATGCGTTGACCACGCTGACGCGGGGCAGATTCGCCTCGACGGTGCCTGAACCCTGCACGCCGGCCGCATTGATCACCACCTGTCCCCCGGCGGCCTGCACGTTGCTCAACTGCATGGTCGGCACCGGAGTGCGCGAGACGAAACCCGAGACCAGCCCCAGGTTCGCCGCGCTCAGCCCCGTCAGCAGCGATTGGGCGTTGAAGTTGGGATCGAACGCGGCGGAGAACGGCAGGAAGGGGCTGGTCGCCGAGGAGCTGGGGGTGATGACTGGCGTCGGCTTCCCCAGCCCCGGTTCAACCGTGGCGGCGGCGGTCTGTCCATTCACCGTGACATAGACCGTCGACGGGTACGTATAGCTGTCGATTGAAATGTCGAGCGTATTCACCGAGCCAGCGACCACAGTTCCATCCAGAGTCAGCAGGCCGGTCAGGTTGGTCGCCGTGTCGCCGCTCTTCCGCTTCGCCGAGGTATAGAGAGTCTTCCCGATGATCGACGCCGAGGGGACCGCCTGGAGGGGATTCGCCTCCAGCAGCACGTCTTGCTGGGCGGTGATGGTGGCACCGGTGCCGATGGTGACCGTGCCATTCGAGTTGACCGTCGCCGAGGCGCTGTGCTCCCAGATCGGGACGACGGTGCCGGTGTTGGCATAGGCCTGGGAATTGACCGCCAGCAGACTGCCGTAGGGAAGCAGGGGGAGCGAATCGGTCGAGACCGCGACCGTGTTGCCCGCGAGACTGGCGCCGGTCCCGATCACGATGTCGGGATTGACCGTGACATCGACGGTCGAGTTCGAAACCACGACTCCCGCCACGCCATAGGTCGTACCACTCGCACCGCTCGAAGCCAGCACGTTGGCCATGGTCCCAATCCCCAGGCTCCCCTGCGGGGCGTTGATCTGGGCGTTCGAGCCGACCTCGACCGACGGAGTGAAATTGAGCGTCAGGCTGGTGAGCGCATTGGTGTTCTCGAGCAGTCCGCCGGTGGAGATCTGGGCCGACTCATTGATGTTCGAGTTGGTCACCGCGGCGATCTGCACCCCCGTGCTGCCATTCCCGGTGATCGCCGCCGCCTCACCCACCTCGACCGACACATTGGCCGCGAGGTTGGTATTGAGTTTCGCCGTGTTGGTGTCGGCGGCGCCCCCGGCTCCCCCCAACACCGACGGCTGTTGACCGACACTCTCGAAGGTGTTGTACGCGGTGACCAGCACCCCCTGTTGCCCGACGAGAGTCGTGTCGGCGTCGATCGAGGTCGTCACGTTGGCCGTGCCGTTGTTGGTCCCCACCGTGCCGCTGCCGCCAATCAGCGCGGCATTCGTCGAATCGGAGAGCAGGTTGTACTGGCTGGTATTCCGGGACAGGATTTGGAGTTGCCCGCTGGTTTGCAGTGACCCGCCGCTGATCTGGGCGGAGACGGTGGGATTGTTGTTGGTGGTCGATTCGGAAGCCATGCCTGACAGCAGCGAACCGGTCCCGGACTTGGTCTGGGAGGTGGTGACGCTGGTCGCCTCGGCAAACACCAGAATGGGACCATCCGCCTGCAACTCGACCCCCTCGACGAGCACGTCGACCGTGGGGGCGGAGGTGGCGTACGACTGGTACACCCCGACTCCCAATGTGGAAACCGACACATCGGCGGACCCGATGCCGTTGTAGGCCTGCACATTGTTGTTCGAGCCCGCCGTGATCTGGAACGTTCCCGCCAGATCCAGCGGCGAATCGACTCCGGCATTCAGCAGTTGGGCCGAGACCTGTTCCGTCAGTGTGCTGGTCAGGGTTTCCCCGGCCCCCGAGAACAGTCCGACACTCACCGATGAGCCATCGGTCTCCACGCTCTGCTGCGTCTGCGCCGCGATGGCGAGATTGTTCACTTCGAGACTGGTGGGCAGGTTCACCACAGCGGCCGTACTCCCGCCACGGCTGGCGGTCGCCAGAAAGGCACCGATCGACACGGCACCCGTATCGACGCCGATGATCTGGGCATTCAGCGCGTCCTGGCTGGAGGCGAGCACCGACAGCGTGTTGGCGGTAATCGCGTTCGACTCGGCCACCTCAACAAGGTACTGGGCGTTGTCGGTGATGATGGCATTGCCTCCGGCCCCGGCCGCCCCCAGGCTGACCGACACCGAAGTCGGAACCACCTCGACGCCGAGTTCGGAATGCGAGCTGGTTTGCAGCGCGATCGTGCCGCCGGCGGCGTTGACCGTCGCCGACTCGACGACGGTCTGCACGGTCGTGTTGTCGGTGATGGTTCCCAGAGAGACCCCCACCGAGGCTCCAAACAGCCCAATCGTGCCGGCCCCCGTCCCCACGTTGCTGGTGACGTCCGGCTGGTAGCTGGCCTGGACCGACACACCGTTTTGTCCCGCGCTGTTGGGCTGCGAGACGACGTTGGCGCCGTTGACGATTCCGGCGAGCACCTGCACCCCGCCGACGGTGGCGGGACCGAGCGTGGTGATCGCGTTGGCACCCGAGCCGGCGAGCGCCAGGCCTTCCCCAATGTCAGTGCTCGCGGCAACCGCCACCGCCATCGAGGTGGCAGTGGGAGCCGAGTTGGCGGCAATCGTCACTGGACCGGTGACCGTGACCAGGGTCCCAGCGGGCGTCGTTCCCGCCGGTGGGTTCAGGGTCCCCACGTACGCCTGGGTCGAATTGTTGATGGTGTTCTGGGTCACAACGGCCCCGACCGCCAGGCCAACCCCGTCGCCAACAATTCCCCCGAATCCCCCGGCTCCTGCTGAGGCACTGATGTTGGCTCCGTCCGTGGCCGTCACCTGCAGCGCATCGTCATCGCCGTTCCCCTGGGACAGCACGCTGCCCCCGGTGAGGCGGGCCGCCGTCGAATTGGTGACGTTGTTGTACGCGGCCGCGCCCGAGCCGGCCGTACTCGCCCCAGCGTCGACCGCTTCGAGCCCGAGGGCGACACCATAGGCGATCGACTCGATGGAGGCCTGTGAATTGGCCGCAACCGAGACGCTCCCGGTGGTGATCACGGTGGAATCCACAATCTGGGCCTGCACCGTGGTCGCCACGGTGTTGGTTCCCTGGGCGGCCCCGACGGCCATTCCAATCTGGAAACCCGTGGCTTCACCCACGGTCAGGCCCACTCCGCCGGCGTTCGAGTAGAGCACCGAGTTGTCGCTGGCCGAAACCGAGAGTGAACCAGCCGAGACTGTCGCCTGATCCACCTGCGCCGAGATCGCGTACGTCCTGGTATTGGTGATGCCTGCCCCGGCACCCGCCGCGACGAGAGGACTGGCCAACCCATCCACGCTGAACGCTCCCGAGCCGGCCACCGCCACCGCATAGGCATTCCCCAGGCTGCTCGCGGGTTGCGCACTGGCCGCGACGGTGACTGATCCCTGGCTACCAAGGGTGGCCCCATCGACGACTCCGGCGGTGACACTGCCGTCGATTGTGGTCTCACTCAGTGACACCCCCACCGACACCGCCACATCCACCTTCATGCCTCCGACGAACGATCCGACCCCCGAACCGGCGATCACGGAATTCTGGTCGTCGGCCTCGATCGTGGCGGAATCCAACCCCTGCACCGCGGTGGTTGCTCCGGCGATCTGGGCGGTGACTGTGGAAGTGACCTCGTTGACAGCCGAAGAGCCCGCGCCCCCCAGACTGAGCAGGGTCTGGTCGTCGGCCAGCGACAGCACACCCGCCACCCCGACCGCCACCGACTCAATCGTGGCGGCGGACTGGGCGGCGACCGACAGGGAACCGGGATTCGCCCCGGACATCTGCACCTGGGCCTGCTCGCTGATAAGTGCGGAGGTCTCCAGAGTCACGTCATTGCTGGACAGGGCCGCCCCCACCGAGACGGCCAACAACAGCGGTAATTTGTTGCCTCCCGCAGCCTCGCTCGTGTAGCCGGCGAAAGCCAGCCCCCCAGCCCCGGCGTTGCTGGTGGTCAGATTCTGGGCGCTGATGGCCACCCCCCCCGCCCCAGTGATGATTGCCGTTCCCCCCTCAAGCTGTGCATTCACTGATTGATACACGGTATTGAGCGACTGGGCCCCGACCCCCGTCCAAGGGAGTGAGGTGTTCGCGGAGTATTGCCCGGCGCCGGCAGATGTCGCAGCGGTGCAGTCGACGGTCGAGACAGCAGAGATCTCCAGAGCCTCTCCACCAGCATTCGCCCCTGTCAGGTTCAGGGTCGAATCCACGACCTCGGCCAGCACCTGGTTGGGCGTTCCGGTGCTGCCCAGAGTGTTCTCGGCGATCGAAATGCCCATCGCCGCCGAGAAAAAGGCCTGGCTCCCCGTCGGGCTGATCTGGATGGCCAGCGTCCCGGCACTCGCCTCGACTGAGGTGTCATCGGTGGCTGTCACCTGCAGTGCCTCAGCCGACACGGTACTGTTCGCCACTTCCGCCGACACCGAGCTGTTGATGGTGTTGCCGGCGCCGGAGCCGGCGCCAGTGAACTCCACCAAGGCCCCCGTGGTGGTGAGGGTGAACGAGACCCCCGTCGCGTTGGACGTGACCGTCGCGTTGGCGTCGGCGGCTACAACGACGGGGCCCGCGTCGGCGTTGAGCGTGGCGTGGCTGACCTCGGCGGTCACCGACTGATTGACGGTGTTGACCGCGGCAGCGGCGGCGGCAGAGAACGCCACGTACGCCGGCGAACCCTCCTTGAGCAGCAGCGACAGATCGATCTGGCCGGCTCCCGAACCAATCTGCGAAGCGTCGTTCGCCTCGACCGTGATGCCACCCGGAGCAGTCACCGTGCTGGAACCGCCGGTGGTTCCCAGAATCTGGGCGGTCACCGTACTGTCGATGGTGTTCACAGTGACGGCCGTCCCGGCGCTGATGGCCGCATCATCGCCCCCTTCGCCGGAACCACTCACAGCCTGGCCTCCCGCCGCGCCGGTGCTGATAAGCCGAGCGCTGGTCGCCTCAACCGTCACCGTCGACCCGGCTCCCGTGCCGGTGACCGTCGAATTCGCGATCTGCGCGAGTACGCTGGCGGTGACCGTGTTCTGGGTCACGGCGGCCCCGACGGCGGCCTGCAGGGAAACGTTCTCCTCCTGTTCCGGTGTCAGCAGCACCGCCAAGGAGCCCGCCCCGGAGATGATCTCGGAGCTGTCACTGGCCAGCACCAGCACGTCTCCGCCAGTTGTTACGCTCGATCCGTTGGTGATCTGCGCCGTCAGCTCCCAGCCCGAGATGGTGTTGAACGTCATCGAGAAATCGCCGTCGACAAGCGCATTGCTCACGTCGGCCCCCACGGCGAAGGAGTAGAAGTTGTTGCTGCCGTCGTAGAGGGGAAGATTCAACTGGCCGAAATCATTGAGCTGCTGTTGATTGTCGTCGGGAGGGGGACCAGAAATGGTGACCAGTTGCACGTCCCCCGCGCTGAGGTGGACCGTCGAATCATCGATCTGTGCATTGGCTGAACCGGTGACGGTCAGCGTGGTGACGGCCGCCCCCGCGCTGAGGTACGACGACTTGTCGCCATTCGTGTTGTACAGCACGTTGCCCGCCACCGAGATTACCATGGGAGACAGCGTGGCCTGCAGCGACAGCCCTGCGTTCGGGGCCGTCGAGGTGCTGGTGATCTGCGAGCCCTGGTTGATGACGACATTCGCGGTGGCCGACAGCAGCGTGTTGGTGAACTGTCCACCCAGAGCGACCCCCGGCTGCCCGGCCATCACACCGGCCGAGAAGGCATACAGACTCGACGTCGACTGGGCGGCCAGCGTGATCGCCCCGTCCACCACGCTCAGGTTCGAATCGGAGACCTGGACGCTCGCATTGGACTCCACATCGTTGAGGGCTCCCGACAGGCCAATGCCAATCCGGAAGCCGCCATTCCCACCGTGGTCCCCGCCGACGGCCGGCAGACTGGGGGTGTTCATCGAACCTGCGACCGCCAGAATCAGGCTGTCTTCGATCGCAGAGGCGGAGACTCCGGTCACCCCAGTCCCCGTGACGCCGGTCACAACCACCGCCGAATTCAAGTCGACGATGTTGTAGGCGATCGACCCGGCGACAGAGAGGGCGGAATTGCCGAGTGTCCCCCCGGTTCCCCCGGCCGCCAGCGCCAGCACGGTGAGGTCGGTGGTCGCGGAGAGATCGAGGGCGAAGTCGGTGATGGTCATGGCATTCAGACCCGCCGTGACGGTCGAGGTGACATTGGTGATCGCCACCGAGCCGGCCATTCCGACTGAGGTCGGCTGGGAACCCGCACTGATCTGTGCCCAGCCTCCCGTGGAGGCCACCACCGTGGTGGTGTCGCTGGCGGACACCTTGAGTGTGCCCCCTTGCCCTGCGAGGGTGCCGCTGTCGTTGATGAAGGCGGACACGATGTCGGTCACCTGGGCAACCACCACGTCCGCCGAGACGCCCACTCCAAAGCTGCTGCCCGAGGCCTGATTCGCGGCCCCCGCAGGCACCGGATTGGCCGCCCCCGCGTTGTGGGCATTGCCATGGGCGTTGGCTGCCCCTCCGGAAGGGAACGCACCCGACAGGGCGAAGGGCAAGATGCCGCCAGTGGCCGTCGCCGACACCGTCACATCGTCCAGGCCTCCCAATTGGGATTTCAGCGGAGATGCTCCTGAGGGGGTTCCAATCTCCGCGATCACGGTCCGATTGACATTAAGCAGGGCGACACTGGCCCCAGCACCCACATTGGCGGAGGCCAGCGCCTGCCCCGCGATCTGGGTGATCAGCGTCTGATCGTTCGCCGAGACGGTCACGTCCCCCGTGCCACCCGGGTTCGCCTGCACCACAAGCACGGGTCCCGTGGTGGTTCCACTCGGTTGAACGGGCACGATCCGCGCCACCGTCTGCTGCTCGGGAATCTCGATCATTCCCAGCGTACCCATGGCGCCATAATTTGTCGCCGTCCCCCCCGCCTCCACCAACTGCAGCAGATTGAGATCGGTGCTGGCCCCCACATTCAGTCCCCCCGTTCCGAAGTACACCGTCGTCGGTTGGGTGACAGGATCATTCGCGGGGTCCACGCCTCCCAGCAGCGCCTCGGTATCATTCCGGAGAACGAGATCGGTAAACGATCCCCCGAAGACGTTGGTGCCGGAGGGAAACGCCAGCAGCTTGTTCCCCTTGCTGGCCAGCTTTTGCAATTTCGAAACCTTGTTGAAGGGCCACGAATTGAAGATGCCCGTCGAATGCGACACCATGAGCGCGTTGACGGTGCTTTGCTGGAACCGGGTGTTGGCATTGACCGTGACCGGCTGCGACGTCACGGTCATGCCCGCGAGTTGCGCATTGTTGGTGTTGATCTGTGCTCCGGCCGCGATCTGGGCCACGCAGGTATTCGTGTAATCGACGAAATTCAGAGCCGTGCTGATCGAATTCTTGAGCCAGGCCTCCGACAGATTCCGATGATTGGAGCCTTCCGTAACCCACACATTCGTCGGCATCTCCAGCTTGAACATGTCGAGGTAATCGCTCAACGTCGGAGGCGGATACTCAATCTCGGCCTCGACGGCGACCCCGGATCCGCCCGTCACCTGGGCCCCCGGCGCGATCCACGCCTCGCTGGTATTGTGAACCTTGGTGATGTCGAGAGCGACGGCAATCCCCAGGTTGCTCATCTTGCCGACCGTCACCCCCCCCTTGGCCTTGCTCTTGAGTTTCTCCTCGAGCTGGCTGGACACGGTGATCGAGCCGGGTGACAGCAGGTTTGCCGTGCTCCCCACAATCGCCTGCACGTTGTTGTTGATCAGCACGCCATTGACCGAGCCGGCGTACATGTTGCCGGCATCACCCTGGTTGACCTGCTGTGTCGTGGGCTTGTTGATCTTCGCCGACGGCCATTTCTTTTTGGAGGCGATCAGGTTGTAGACACGCGCCGTCAGAAGATTTCCCGACGTGGGCAACGATGCCATCGGACAGGTGCTTCCCAATCCGGCGCTGGCCCCGGTATCGTCCTTCGACTCCAGCCGCGCGCGAATCAGAATGCCCGACGAATCAAAAACCGGCGACAGGGTCTGCCCGGCCCCGGACATCAGGTTGATCGATGCCAGCCCCAGCAATTGGATGTTCTGCAGCGGGACCACCACCGCAGGGGAAGCCAGTGCGTTCGCCGCGCTCGCAGCCAGCCCCAGGACGACCGAACCGGGTTGGCCCAGACTCGGTTGCACCACGTAGTAGACGGTGCCATTCAAGAGGCCATAACTGGGCTGGCCCCACGAGTCGTTGAAGGTCAGCGAATCGCCCGTCTGCAACGGGATCGAAAAGACCTGGATCAACCAGGGATTGTCGCTCGTGCCCCCACCGGAAACCCAGGCGGCCACCCCACTCAGGCTGTTGAGCGCGGCCGCCACCTGCCCGGCTGTCGCATTCCACGGAATGTCGGGCGTCGTCAGCGTCTGGCCGCCGACGGTCAGACTGAGGGTGATCGTGCCCGACGTCGCCGTGGTCGAGACGGTCTGGGTGGCCTGCGGAATGCCTTCGGAAGAGCTTGCGGCGGCGAACAATTGGGAGGAATCGGCACTCAGAGTGTCAATTCCGGTTCCTACCAGGGTCCAGGGATCGTTGAAGACTCCCGATCCCAGGACTCCCCACACGTCGACCCCCGACAGTTGGTTCAGAGCAGCCGCCACCTGCTCGGCTGTGGCGTCGAATGGCAACGATGCCGTGGTCTGGACCTGACCGGAACCCGAGACGACCGACAGGGTGAAGGTTCCGAAGCCGGCATCATTCCACAGTTCCAGCGCGGGGACGGAGGTCGTGGCATTTTGCGATTCCGCCACAGTCGCCCCGGCGGCCGGCGTCAGTGCCGAATCATTCGTCGACAGCCCCGACAGTCCCGATCCGAACAATTGCCACGGGTTCGCGCTGGTTCCGGCCCCCGTCACCGAAACGCTGACACCCGTCAGGGCGTTCAACGCGGCGGCCAACTCGGCTGCCGTGGCATTCCAGGCCAGCGTGGCGGTGGTCTGCGTGGTTTCATTCACCGGGGTCACGGTGATGGAGAAGGTCCCCCCGGCCGCGTTGTTCCACAAGTCGAGTACGCCGGCCGTGGTGGAGTTGGTCCAGCTCGTAATTCCCAGACCCAACTGGCTGGAATTCAACGACACACTCGAAATATCCTCCGCCAGGATCGTCCAGGGATTCGTGGATGTCCCCGACCCGGTCACCGCCCAGACATCGCTGCCCTTCAGCGCATACAGGGCGGAGTAGACCTCCTGCGCGGAGGCGCTCGCCGGGATTGACACTGTCGTGTAGGTGTTGCCGCCCCCCTCGGTCACGGTGATCGTGAAGCTGCCGCTGGAGGCATTCGTCCAGATCTGCTCGGCTGTCTCCGCACCATACGCGATGACAGAAACGGCGGGAGGCGCAGACACCGTGTTCACAGACGGACCATTCAGCAGTTGCGCGTCATCGATGCTCAGCCCCGTGATCCCGGAGCCGTAGATGACCCAGGGACTGGAACTGGTCCCCGCCCCCGTCACCCACACGTTCACCCCCGACAGGGCATTCAGCGCACTGGCCACCTGGCTGGCACTGGCGGACCAGGCCAAAGCCGATGTGGTTGCCGTCTGGCCAGCTCCCGTGTTGACCATGATCGTGAAAGTCCCCCCCTGGGCGTTGTTGGACAGGTTGACGACCCCCACCGAGGTCGTGTTCGCCCAGGCCATGGCGGGACCACTCGAGAGGTTGGAGTCATCGGTGGAAACCTCGTTCAACCCGGTACCGCTGATCAGCCAGGGAGAGGTCGGGAGACCCGTTCCTGTGACCGTGACGCTCAAGCCGGTCAGGGCGTTCAGGGCAGCCGCCACCTCGTCGGCCGTCGCATTGAAATCCAGTGCCGCCGTCGTCAGGGCCGAACCGCCGGCAGTCGGAGCCACCGAGATGGTGAACGTGCCGCTGTGCGCGTTGTTCGCAATCTGCACGCTGCCGGAAGCAACACTCCCGACCGTCGCCGTCCCTCCCACCAGATTGCCCTGGTCGGCGCTCACGGTGGCGGTCGCCGAGGTCGGCAGCACCACCATCACCAGGTTGTTGGCGGCGTCGAAACCGGTGACCAGATAGTCATTCCCGCTACCGTCGGTGAACGACTGCTGTTCGGTGAAGGAAACCAGCGTGGGACTCGCCTGCGTGGTGCTCAGCCCCAGTACATACTGTGGGAAATTCGACTGGAAATACTGGTTCGGCTGATTGAAGACGTAGTAGGTCTGCCCGTTCACCAGACCGGCAATCGGCTTGCCCGGAACCGCCTGGTAGACCACGGCGGTCCCGTCGATCAACCCGGGGTCGATGTCATAGACCAATCCGACCCCCGGCTGAAAGTTGCCGATCGACTGCGAGTAGACGGGGGTGATGATCCAGGGATCCCCGGCCGTCCCGGAACCTGTCACCGAGGTCGCCACACCCGAGACCGACTGAATGGCGGCGGTGATCTCAGCGGCGGTTGCGTTATAGGCCAGCGCGGCCGTGGAGAGAGTCTGTCCATTGGCAGTCAGATTCAGAATGTACGAGCCCCCCGTGGCCGAGTTGGAAAGGCTCTGGGAGACCGAGACCAAGGTGGACGAGCCATCGGTCAGTGAGTCGGTCGCTCCGGTGATCACGGCCTGCGTCGAACCGGAGGGGGGAGTGATCACCCAGGGATCCGCTGGAGTTCCCAACCCGGTGACGGTCACCGTGATGGCACTGGCTGTCTGAATGGCGGTGGCCAACTGGGCGGCCGTGGCGTTGTAGGGGATGGCCGCCGTCGTGAACCCGGTGCCGCTCACCGTCAGGTTCAATACGAATGTGCCGCTGGCGGCGGTGTTGTAGAGCCCCTGCGCCAGGGAACTCCCCAGGGTCGACACGCCACCGGTGAGAGTGTCGGTCACACTCGCGATGAGTGACTGATTGCTGAAGAGAGTCTGACCGCCCGGCGCGCCCAGCGTGGGCATCGCGTTCTCGACCGCCGGGTTGGCCGCTGCCGCCTGGCTGGCCGACGCGGCCAGTTGAATGATCCCGGGGGTCGCGGGATTCACCACCGCGTAATAGGTCTCGCCGTCAACCAGTCCACTGAACTGCAGTCCGAGCGCCTGGGAATAGACCAGGGGAGCGCCATTCGTGAGTTGGCCGATGATGGCCGACTGGTTGGGGGTCGGGTACGACACCTGACCGGTCCCTGTTCCCTGGGTGGGGAAATTGAGATCGATAGAACTGTTGGAGAGCTGGAAGGTGGAGATCTGGTAGACCGTTCCATCGGCCGCTGTGAGCAGCGGATTGGTATTCAGCAGCAGGACCTCGCCGCTGGAGTCGAGCAGCTCGATCGTATATGGGTTGTCGTCCGTGGCCTGCGAATTGACGACCTGGACGGTGTACGTTCCCGCCGGCAGGATCCCCAGGTAATTGCCGTTGGAATCGCTGTAATTGATGACATTCCCGGCCAGCGGAGTGTATGTGACCGACTCGCCCGTGGTGAACAGCGGATTGCCGTTGGGCCACGTGCCGAAGCCGTAAGAGATCTGCCCCGAGGAATCGTCGGCAACCAGCACGATGGGCAGAGTGCCGTTCGAGGAAGTGAGCGTGGGATAGCCGGTGCCGAAGGAAATCGGCTGACCGTTGATTGCATTCTCGTAGGTCGTCGCCAACTGCAGGCTGTTGGGAGTCCCGGGATTGCTGATGACGTAGTAGATCACATCCGGGAGCAGTCCGGGAATACTCCCCGCCCCCGGGCCCGGGTTGTAAAAGACCGCATCACCGGTGGCGTAGCCGGTGGCGCTGGGAAAGACGAGACTGTCCGACGCGAAGTTGACGACGAGGTCGGGATTGAAGGTCAGCGTGGGCAGTAGAGCCTCGGAACCCGCCGTGATGGAACCATTCACGATGGCCTGGACGTTGGCGGAGGTCTGCGTATACGCGAAGCTCGTCCCCACCAGGCCATCTTTGAACGAATCGGTGCTGACCTTGGCGCCACTTTCGTTTTTGGCGCTGGCCTCCACGAAGACGGTCTCCCCGGCGGTGATGCTCGATCCCTGATCAACCCGCACGATCGAGGTCGTGTTCAAAATGGAAATGCCCAGCGCCGCCGTGATCGTGTTGGGATCGACGTCGGGAATCTTGCTGGTCACATTCTTCGCCGCATCGGCGAGAGCCTGGGTGGTGTTGATGGTCGAGGTGGTGATCGACACCGAGCCGAGGGCGTTGATGGTCGCATTCGACTGCAGCTCGGCTGTGGCACTGGCGTCGGTGTAGCTGTAGGCCCCGGCAAATCCCAGGGTTTGGTTCGTGAGGCCCTTCGAGGCAATGGCCGTCCCGACCAGACCCGTCAGCAGGTCGCCAAACACCGCCTGCGAACTGGCGTAGGGAGTCGATTGGGCGGCCACTATCACAGAGCCCGTGCTGGTGATCGCGCTTCCCGAGCCGATGGTGATCGCCGCCGTGGGCTGCTTGATCAGGATCGACAGCGGCAAGGCGCCAAACCCGGTCCTCAGGTCGTTGACGAAATCATTGACGACGTCACCCCAGACACTGTTCACATGACTGATGTAGTTGTTTGTCGCGACCGATTGTCCGGCCCAGGTCTGCAGGGTGACGGCACCACCGTCGATCGACACATTGGATCCGAGTGTGATGGCGGAATTGTAGGGCGTGAAATCGCGAAACTGTTCGACCAGCGGAAGTCCCGCCCAGAATGTCTGGACATTGTTGGCCGTCAGCGTGATCGATCCATCGACGCCCGGCGTGCTGCCGGTGGCCGAGATTTGAACCCCGTCACCGATGGTGATCAGCGGCGCACTGAGCGTGATGCTGCCGGCCGCTCCCGTGGTGGAGGAGGTGTTCAGAATCACTCCCGCGTCGATGATCAATTGCTGGGGATCACTGAACGACAGGTTCTGACCGGGAGTGATCTGATTGGTGCTGATGATGGTGGTCAGCAGCAGGCGCTCTTCGAGGCTGAGGACCGGTGCCGCCCGCCAGGTCTCTACGAGAGCCGGGTTGCGGCGGCCGGTTCGGGTCGATCGGCGGCTCGTCTGCCGCCGGGATTTCAGCGAACGAGCCCGGGCGACCAGCGAACTCCACAGACGGGACAGGTGAGGACGATCAAAGCGGAACAGGTTCATGGACTGCAGATCTCCGAAGTGATTCACCGATGAAAAATGTCGCTGTCCCCGATCGCCCAAGGCCCGGGAATCTGGACGCCACGTCCGACTCGCCGTCCGGGTGGCCATCCGACTCGCTCGAGTCGTGGCCGAAGCCTCGCCCGCGAAGATTCTTCTGCGTGTCCATTCTGGCCGGAACCGACATTTTCCGGTTTTTTGACAAAAATGGACGGCTGGATTCGGGGCAGCCAGAGCTGCTGCCTTCCATCAGCGCGCAGCAGGTCTCCACAACGGGAAAGCCCGTCGGGTCAGCCGACGATCAATCGTCGAGACACTCTCAGCCCCCAGCCATCCGCAGCCGGCTGGGCCGGTGGAGGAAATGGCGCCGCCGACCACACAACCGACATCAACCCGACCTCCCCGGGGTGTTGTTGCGCCGGGAAACGGTCCAGTTCCACTCGGCTCCGATTCGCGGGCAGGTTGATCAGGACCCCTGCGGATTGATCGGAGAGTGTGAGGTGAAGCCGCCGGCAAAGTCCTGGGGAGGAATGTCAACCAGCCGCGCGCACGTGTTGGCGGTGGCAGCACAACGGGACGAATTCAATCGCACTCATGGTGTTGAGACTCTGGACGCACGGTTCACAGGGAGTACCCACACTCCCCCACACCCTGTAGAACAAGATTTCAGTCGGTCGCGCCACCCAAAAAACCCGGAAACGACCAGAATTTCCCAAAACTGTCGCCGACGGCCCGGTCACTGCACTGGAGTCCCCTCGGCCGCCAGTTGCCGGGCCTCGGTGAACACTGTGCGCCAGGCGTCCTGTTCCGCCTCGGGGAGCCGCAACCGGCGTTCCTCCCGCGAAACCGACGCCAGGAACGGGTCAATTGTCCACCGCCGCAGGGCATGACGCCGTGTCTGTGTGAGCGCGGGCACAACCTGTCGCCAGTACCCGAGTTCCTGCTGGAGCCAGTGCAGAGCCCGGCCGCGAAGTTTCGCTCCCTCCTGGGCACGGTCCGCCGGGAGACGCGCCGCCTGGGCCACCGCCAAACACGCTGCCAGATAACCCAGTTCCCCCTGCCGGTCGGCCGCCAACTCCGGCTGTGACTCCAAGACCCCGACACACAGCCGCAGGGCGGCCGCGAGTTCATCGCGCGTCGCCAGACGCTTAGCCAGGGAGATCCGTTCCGCCAACGACTGCGGTTCGGCCCCTGCGACGACTTCCTGCACCCGGCGGTCGAGAGCCTGCATTGCGGGATCACGCTCGTCCCAGGTGAGCGAGAGCCTGCGGGTCTCGGTGGCGGACGCCAGATCCTCCTGGTTGTCCTGGATTTCGGCCAGGGTCCCCAGAACCGACCGCAGCAGGATCCGGTCCACTGGCTCGACCGAGGCCCCTGACACCAGGACGAGCGCGGTCGGCGCGATGGCGTCCAGCCGTTCCCTGGCCTGGGCCAGTTCGTCAGCCTCCACATCCAGAGCGGCAAGGTGCTGGCTCAACTCAACGAGGTGACGAGTCCAGCGAAGATCGTGGCCCGCCTGAATGATCATCTGCCGGGCCAACGCTTCTCCAGCGGTGTACGATCGCTGGGCTTCCTCGTCTTGCCCGGTGGCGAACTGGTGGTGTCCCTGCATGTGCAGAGCGTCCAACAGTTGGCCCTTGTATTCGGAGCTCCCGGGACTTTTTTCGAGCGCGGTGTGCAACAGCCCGATCAGTTCATCGAGCACCGCCAGACACTCGGCCGACTTCTGACGGCGTTCCAGCAATGTCGAGATATTCATGAGCACGGGCCGCAGCGCTTTGGCATATTCATTGTTCGCCGGAAAGTCTTGACCCAGACGGCGCCACCCTGTGGCGGCTTCCTCATAGGCTTTCAACGCCTGGTCCAGTTGCCCTGATCTGGCCAATTGGATGCCGCGATTGAACTGGTTGGCCGCCTCACGGTGCCGGGACTCGGGAGACTTCGGCTGATTGTCTCCGGTTCCGGCGAAGAGTGTCTCGGCTTCCTGTCGGGCCGCCGCCGCCCCAGCCGAATCTCCCAGTCCCTCCAGCAGACCAGCGAAATTGGTCTGGCTTCGCGCGAGGTTCCTGCGCGCTTCGGCATCCTGCGGATGACGTGCGATGTTGGCGCGATGCAGTTCGGCCGCCTGTTCGAAGCGTTGCCGCGCTTCATCCCAGCGTTTCTTCGTCACCAGCACGCTGGCCGCCCCCGAGAGGGCGCTGGCCCGAAAGGCATTCAATTGACGATCGTCGGGTGTTTCCGCGAGAAGCGTTTCCGAAGCGGCCAGGGCCCGTTCGTAGGCCTGCAGCTCGCGCGACTTGTCTTCGGTGCGGGCCAGCGTGGTCCCGATCGACAGATGGGCCACGACCCGCGCTGTTCCCCAGAGACGGCGCTGCCCAGGCTCGAGAAGCTCGGGATGCTGGAGCGCTCGTTCGCACAATTCGAGCACACTCTCATGCAGCTTGATCGCTTCCGTCAAATCTCCCACATCGGTGTGCAGCACCGCCAACCGACTGCTGGCATCCCTCAGTTTCCACAAATTGTCGAGCGACGGCTCGGGCAAGGCCAGCAGTTGCTCCCGCAGTTGGCGATAGAACTCAAGCGGCTTCCGCAGCAGGTTCAGCCGCAGTGCGCCCAGTTTGGAGGAACTTGCCAGTTCGGGATTGCTCATGACGGCCAACCGGAATTCATCCACCGCCTTCACGGCGAGCGCCTCGCGCTCCACCGCCCGGGCCCGCTCGGTCTCGGCCCGGACCGAGGCGTCGGTCGCCCGTGCCCGCTCCTGGTCCGCCTGTTCCCGCTCCCGCTCGGCCACCTGGCGTTCGGTTTGCGCCACCTCCAGCGCGGCGGCCAGCTTTTGTCCCTCCGCGGCGAGCGCCTGTTTGTTCCAGGACTGCAGCAGCGCCATGCCGATGCTGCCGAGGGCGGTCAAGACGAGAGCCACGGCGGTGGTGGTGACCAGGGTGCGGTGTCGGCCCATCCACCGCGGCAACGCAACATTCCACGGTTCGCGCCACGCCGAGACCGCCTCTCCCGCGAGGTGCCGTTCGAGATCAGTGGCCAGCGCGGTGGCCGTGGGATAGCGTTCCCCCGGCTCACGCGACATCGCCTTCAGGCAAATCGCCTCGAGTGCGGGGGCGACCCGCGGATTGACCAGCGTGGGCCTGAGAAAATCTCCAGCGGTCACTTTTTGGAGCGCGGCGGATGGATCGGGTGAGAGAGCCGAAGGAAAGGGGGACTGCCCGGTCAGCACCGAATACAAGATCGTCCCCAGCGAGTAGATGTCGCTGGCGGGCCCCAGAGGAACAGACTCTCCAGTCAATTGTTCGGGCGCGGCGTGCCCCAGGGTGCCCAGGCCACGCCGCGTGCCGCTGTTCTCTTCCTGTGGGTCGCGAGACGCAGCACGAACTGCCCCGGGAGGGGCGTCGGGAGTTGGCTCGACAGGGGCCCCAGTGCCGCGCAGATCCTTGGCCAGGCCCCAGTCGACCACCAGGGTTTCGCCGTACGGACCAAGCAGGATGTTGGCCGGTTTCAGATCGCGGTGCAGCACTCCCTGGCTGTGGACGTAGGCCATGGTGTGGCAGACATCGATCACCCGCCTCAGCAATCCCCGCCAGGCCAGATCCCGTTCGGCCAGATCATCGGGGGGCGCGGTGTGCCACTGCTTGACCGCCTGTTGCAGCGTTCCGGCGCTCGCTCCCGTGATGAGCCGCATCGCGTAATAGGGACGGCCGTCGGCCTGGGTCCCCCGGCTGTAGACCGGAATGATGCCTGGGTGTTCGAGACGGCCGGTGATCTCGGCTTCGGTGAGAAACCGCTGCCGGTAGGCCGCGTCGTCGGCCCCGGCGGGCAGGATCTGTTTCAGTGCCACAACACGGCGGAACTCGCGATCGAACGCCTCGGACACCACTCCCATTCCACCGGAGGCCAGCGGCCGCCGCACCTCGAACCGTTGCGCGAACGGAGCCTCGGGTGAACTTTCGGAGGAAGTCTCGGCACGCAGTTCTTCCGCCAGTTCCTCGAGCGCCCCTCGGACCAGGTCCCGATGAGTGATCGGAACATGCGCCAGCACGGTATCGATGTCACAGTGCCCCACTCTGCGCCATTCCCACTCAAAACGCTCGCAGGCCGCCAGCATCTCCCGGCGCAGCTCGAATGTGGAGTCGGACCTGTCGGGAGTCGTCATTTGAGAATCAGGATCGGAAGTATTCATGTCAGCAACTCCTTCCGCCACAGTCCTCGAATCACGGACAGCCGCAGCGACACGGTCTTGCGGGCGCATTGCTGACGGCGGGCAATTTCCTCCACGGTGTACCCCTCGAGTTTCAGCAATGCGACTTCCCGCAGGCGATGGGTGGGATCCTCGACATCCAGCCGCTGCATCATGTGCCGCAATTCGTCGGCGAGTTGCGCCGCCTCGTCCGGAGTCGGTTCGGTGCTCTGGGCGTTCGCGAGCCCCGCCTCCGGCCTGGGCCGGGTCTCCGCAACGAGCTCGGCCCGGCGCTTCAACGCGTTCTCGTGCGACCGCAGATTCCGGGCCCGATTGAGCGTGCAGGTGACCAACAGCCGCCAGAGATCATGGCGATCCTGCACATTGGCCAACCGTCCCTGTTGCGCGGCCTGACAGAGGGCATTGAGCGTGCTGAGGGCGACATCCTCGGCATCCCGTGAGCGGTCCCGCAGACCCAGCAACTGCTGATGGGCCAGATGCAGAACCCGGGCGAAATACCGGTCCCACAGCGCCTCTGGGGCTTGCGGATCACCCGCCCGCAACAGGGACAGCCAATGGGTGACCGACCCCGGACACTCGGACGACATGGGCGACAGCACGCGGGGAAGGAACTGACGAAGCGGACCGAATCGAGAGAACAGGCGAATCTCCCCCCGATTCGCACCGACGCCCCGCCATCGAGGGCCCTGCGGCCACGGCAAGTGCGTCTTCACACACAGGATAACAGGCCCGGACTCGCAGAATCCAGCACGGGGAGCCCGGGGGCCAGCGCAGTACCCGGTGGATTGGGTCATGGCCGCGGGCCTCCGGCTGGATTCTGTCAGAGAGGGCTGGGGTGTTGTGTACAGCCCCCTGGTCTGGTCGCGGCTCAGTGAAGTGCCGGCGCCCTGTTTCCTCACCACCTCTTTGGACGCACGGATCTGTGCCAGGTCATCGAGGGCCTCCATGCGGGCCCAGCCGTGGTCGATGATGGGGCGGGGAGAGGTGGTGCACAGCTCGAACCCGGCCCCCGCCAGCACGCTCGCCGGAGCCTCAACCGGACGATGGATGAACTTGTCTGGCAGTCGGGCCAGCCGGGCGTGTGATCGTCCGGGAAGGCGGCTGTGCCGTCGTCAGTCTGAATGACATTCGCCCCATACAGAGTGAGGTCGCACCGGGGCCTGTTTCCAAAACGCGAATCGCCGCGTCGTTGTTGGCGACGCGGCGATTTCTCTGTTCGGACTCTCCCCCCGTCTCACACTTTCCGCCGGGCCAGCAGCCACTTCCACATCTCGATGTGAGACGTGAATGTGGGGGCTCCCGCCAGCAGGTTCGTGAACTGCGCGTTGCCGTTGGCCAGCAGCTCGGTGAACGCCTCCTGCTGCGATTGCAGATAGGCGGTCTGCTTCTGCAGGGTCTGTACGAATCCGGTCCGTCCCAGCCGATTCCGTTGGGCAATCCATGACTGCTTCTCAGCAGTCGTCATTCGATGGCCCGGGTCGATCATCAGCCGCCACAGCCCCTCGACATACCGCTCCTCGGCGGTGCCGATCGTGGTGAGGGTCTGCGTGTACTGGTTGACCAGGTCGCTCATCAGGAACCGCTGCTGCATCAGCAGGGGATCCTTGATCGCCCGGTACTGGACCAGCCACGACGTCAG
>JBKDUK010000030.1:0-3932 GCA_046339535.1 Planctomycetaceae bacterium
GCCCCGGCGGCTGATCGGGATGACCCCGATCAAACGGTTTTTTCTGGCGACGCTGGAACTGGCGCGGAACTGGCCGGTGTTGGGGACCCCGGATCCCGACGAGGAGCCAAGCTGGGCCGAGTCGTTCATGAAACCGATCAAAGTCCGGCACCCCAAGATCAGCAAGGGGGCGCCTCCCTGGCAGCAGCGGATGCAGCAGGAGGCGTTTTCGGTCGGGCTGATCCAGGAGTTCAACGACGCCCTCGACGTGATGTGGGGCTATGACCCGGTGTTGACCCGGCACCTCGAAGACATGGCCTGCCGGTCGTTGCGGTACGAGAACCCCTATAGCTGGCTGAATGGGGATTGGGTGGAGGATGAGGAGGCGGTGGTTTATCCGTACCGCAGACGGGAGACGAAGCGTGCGGGGGATGGTGGGACGGGGCGGGTGGTCAGGAAATGATCAGATCGCCGGAAGGGACGGGGGCTCCGCTTTATAAAACCAAAGGTCGGGCGGGGGCCATGGGGAGGCGCGCAACTCAGCAGGCAGGAGGATCGGCACCGGGAAACGGATTGGGGATTGCTGATGGGTGTGGACTCCGCTTTATTAAACCAAAGGTGCGCGCGGGGCGCAGGCGGGGCTTGGGGGTTCGACAAACTGGAAGTTCGTCGCCACGGAGTGGATCAGAAACCGTTGATGGGTTATCGCTCCGCTTTATTAAACCAAAGTTCTGGCGGGGGGCTGGGGAGGCGGGGGCGCTGGTGGATCGCGGTTGTTCTGCAGGTTGGAAAACCTGCAGTACGGGACTGGGATGGATCGGAGGTGGTGGATGGATTGGCGACTCCGCTTTATTGAACCAAAGATGTGCGCGGGGCGCAGGCGGGGGTTGGGGATTCGACAAACTGGAAGTTCGTCGCCACGAATTGGATCAGAAACCATTGATAAGTTATCGCTCCGCTTTATTAAACCAAAGTTCGGGTGGGGGGCTCGGGAGCCGGGGTCGCCGGTGGACCGCGGTTGTTCTACAGGTTGGAAAACCCGCAGTACGGGACCGGGATGGATCGGAGACTCTTGATGGACTGTGACTCCGCTTTATCAAACCAAAGATGTGCGTGGGGCGCAGGCGGGGGTTGGGGACTCGACAAACTGGAAGTTCGTCGCCACGGATTGGATCGAAGACTCTTGATGGGTTGTTGCTCCGCTTTATTGAACCAAAGGTTGCGCGGGGGGTGCGCGGCTTGGAGGCTCGACAAACTGGAAGTTCGTCGCCACGGATTGAACCGAAGGGGGTGTTGGCCGGGGAGGGCGGGGGATTCTCTCCCGCGAGAGCAATAAAAAAACCCCGCACGGGCCTGTGGCCCGGCGGGGTTTGAAGTGGACGATACTGGACTCGAACCAGTGACCTCCACGATGTCAACGTGGCGCTCTAACCAACTGAGCTAATCGTCCGCAGTGACTGGCGGTCGCCAGCCAGAACAAACAATGTAACCGCACCGTCGGCAACGTCAAGGGCCGGGGGACAACTCAGCCGGGGTCCAGAGGGGGTGATCTCTCCCGATTGGTACCCTCGGCAAGACTGGTACGATGGGAGGTCTGGTTGCGCCGACCTGGACTGGAAGGAGGTGACGGAACTGACGGCAGGACTTCGGGAAACGGCTCCCGATTCCTCGGTGGGTCCTGGTCTGCCGGAGAGTGGCGGGGAGTTGGCCGGGGTCCATCGGCCTGGTCCAGGTTGTTCGCCCCGCTTGTTTTGACCGGTTGGCGGGGGATAATGACCCTGGGGTCGCAGGTGGGGATGGCGGACTGTGCATTTGTGCCCATCCGCCACGGGGGGTGACATTCCCCCTGGGAACGGTGAGCATTGCCCCCCATCGACTTCACCCCCAACGGACCGGCCTACGGGGAGGGACGTGCGGGGGATTGGTGGTGCGGGGAATCGTGCGGAACTGGCCGCTCGGGGTTCATTCCCACACGACACGCTGCCGGCCCCGCTGTGTGTGGACCTGTTGATTTGTTCCTGTGTTCATTTCCTGGTGTCTGCCGACCATGCCTCAGTCTGCCGATCTTCCGTCCGATCCTGACCAGGAACAGCGTGTCCCGGCGGCCGCTCTCCGCGAGCTGCTGATCAGGATTTACACACGGATGGGGATGTTCAAAGTCGAGGCCGAGATGGCCGCCCAGCGGCAGGTTGAGGCGGACCTGCGGGGGTTGCGGTCGCACGGCAGCCGGGGGACCCCGCGTTATGTGCGGGCGATGGACGTGGGCGACATCGATCCCCGGGGGCAGATCATGCCGGTGGTCAAGACGCCGGCCCTGGCGGTGCTCGACGGGGCCCGTCAGATGGGGCATGTCGCGGGAACCCGGGCGATGCAGTTGGCGATCGAGCTGGCCCGCGAAGTGGGGACCGGGACAGTGGCCGTGCGGAACAGCCACCATTTTGGGGCGGCGTCGGTGTATGCGCTGCTGGCGGCGCAGGCGGGGATGATCGGCTATTGCGCCACAAGCACGGGGCGGGCGAGTGTGGCCGCCCATGGCAGCACGACCGCCGCCGTGGCCAACAACGCCTTCGCCTGGGCCGCCCCGTCGCGCACTGGCGCCCCTTTCTGCCTCGACATGTCGTGTGCCGTGAGTTCGTGGAGCAAGATCGAAACCCTCGGCCAGTATGGCCAGCCCCTCCCCGAGAACTGGGCCCTCGACGCCCAGGGACAGCCGACGCTGGACCCGGCGGCCGCCCGGGTCTTGTTGCCCGCCGCGGGTCCGCGGGGGTTTGGGCTGGCGTGGCAATCGAGCCTGGTGGCCGGGGCCCTGGTGGGGGGGAAGCTGCCGCTGCACAAGAAGGCGCATCCCGAAGCGGACGAAAGCGAGCATTTTTTCTATGTGATCGACATCGCCCGGTTTGGCGCGCTCGAGCGGTTCTACAATGAAGTCGACCGCACGGCCGACGAGGTGCGGGCCCTGCCTCCCGCTCCCGGACATTCGCACGTCTGGCTTCCCGGCGACCGCGAGTGGCAGCGGGCCCGCGAGTGGGAAGAGCAGGGCATCCCCCTGCATCGGGCCCATCTCGACGAACTGGCCGAGGTCGCCCGCAAGTTCAAGTTCCCCATTCCCTGGGAGCAGGCGTAACGCGATGTCTGAACCGGAGGAACCGGCCGAGAAGGTCCGCACGTTTCCCACATCTCCCGGCGTGTACCTGATGAAGGATGCCGTGGGGCGGGTGATCTACGTCGGCAAGGCGGTGAACCTGCGGAACCGGGCGTCGAGCTATTTCACCAAGGCGGCGGCGGTCGACCGGCGGACCGCCGAGCTGGTGAAAGTCATTCGCGACATCGACTTCATCGAGGCCGACAGTGAGGTCGACGCCCTGCTGATGGAGGCCCGGCTCATCAAGGATGTGCAGCCGCAGTTCAACCAGGAACTGAAGGACGACAAGACCTTTCCCTACCTGGAGATCACCACGCGGGAGGACTTTCCGCGGGTTGAGTTCACCCGGCAGCCGCGGGCGAAGGGGGCCCGGCTGTATGGGCCCTTCACCAGTGCCAAAAAGCTGCGGGCGACCATTGGCGTGTTGCAGAAGATCTTCCGGTTCCGCACCTGCAGCCTCGACATTGGCGAAGAGGAAGAACGGTGGAAGTGGTTTCGGCCCTGCCTGCTGGCCAGCATCAATCAGTGCACCGCGCCGTGCAACCTGCGGATCAGCAAGGAGGAGTACCGGAAAGACATCGACCGCCTGCGGCTGTTTCTGGACGGGCAGAAAGGGAAGCTGCTGCAGCAGATGCAGGCCGAGATGGAGCAGGCGGCCACCGAGTTGAAGTTCGAAAAGGCGGCCCGCATTCGGGACGAGTTGAAGGCGCTCGAGGCGCTGAACCTGCGGGGGAACCTCGACGAGCATGTGCAGCCCGAGGTCTTCCCGATCGATCCGAAGAAGGGGATTGCCGGGCTGCAGAAGATTTTC
>JBKDUK010000031.1:0-19006 GCA_046339535.1 Planctomycetaceae bacterium
CCGTACGATGCTCCGGTCAATGTCAGCCGGGACAAGGTCACATCGTCGGCCCCCGCCAGTTCCACCACGTAACTGCCGCTGCTGCTGTTCCCCCGGTTCAGTGTCGCCACCCCCACCGCCGGTCCCTCGATCCGCACGCCGGAATCTTCGGGAAGCAAAACGATGTTACCGGCCAGGGTGTAGTTTCCCGTGTCAACCCGGATCACATCGCCCGGACCCAGGTCATAGGCGGCCAGGATGGCGGACACCGAAGCCTTTGGAGCATTCGGGGCGAGGCCGGTGTTCGCATTGTCGCCGACGGCCGTGCTGGATTCGTCCCCGGCGGTCGAATTGTCATTGACATAGTAAACCGTGACCGGAGGAGTGATTTCGAAGACCCCATTGCCGAAATCGGCCAGCACCGACGTGCCATTGCGCACGACACGGATCTGATAATTGACGGCGGGTCCGATGCTCTCGGGGATCTGCCAGAGGTACTCTCCGTCATTGGGCGTGTCGTCGGCCAGCAGCGAGACGGAGGAAGTCCCCCCCGCCTGCCAGAGTTCGATGTCCACAGTTCCCGAAGTGTCGTGCGACCGCCAGCGGATGGGAAACGACTGTCGGGCGGGCCAGATTTCACCCCCGTCGGGGCGGGTGACCAACACGTATTCCGCCGGGCTCTTCGACGCCTGGGGCGTGTTGCCGTACGCTCCAATGTTCAGATACCCGCCATTGTTGGCCGGTTCGTTGGCGAACGCGTCCGCGCCCCGTCCGCGGTCGATGGCGGGAGACCGGGCGGGATCGGCCACCCAGGAACCATCCAAGGGAACCGGCAGTCCGGTGACGGAACTGATCACGGGAGCGAGTGAACCGCCATGGAAGCTTCCGGAGTCGCTCTGTTCGTGGAAGTCGTCATCTGTGCCGAAGTCCCCCGCGGGTGAGAGACGATAACCCAGCACACCATCGGCCCCGGCCGGATTCACAAACAGGGGATTCTGGGCGAGACTGTTTTCATCCTGGAACACCGTGTTGTACCAGGCATTGAGGGTGGTCCGGGGGGTTCCCTGCCACAGGGCAACCTTGCCCGTTCCGGTGGTCTGCAGCAGGTTGTAGTCGCTCTGGAAACCCACCTGGCTGTCGCTGGCCACCGACAGCAGATAACCGGTCGATGTCCAGAGACAGTTGTTGCGCAGGGTGATGTTGTTCGAATTCCCGGAGACGACAATGGCGTCTCCCTGCGGCTGATAGACGGTGTTATTGAAGAGCCTGGCGCCCGTCCCTTCGAGTGAGACTCCCACGACTGAGTTCGCGTAGACCAGATTGTTCGAAATCAGTCCGGAGTAGCGGCCATAAGAGTTGCTGCCCGCGGCGATTCCCGAGACATTGGAGTACACCACATTGCCGCTGACCGCGGTGCTCGAGCTGACACGGATGCCAGACTGGGAATTGTTATAGACCCGATTGCGCGAGATCTCGCCGCTGGTCGAAGGATTGCCAAAAATCCCGTATTTGTTCGTGAACACCACGTTGTCACGGACTATAGCGTTGCCCGACAACTCAATTCCAGCGCCGCTGTTGGAGGTGTGTCCCCAAACGGTGTTTCCAATCACGAGAGTGTTGCTTCCGGCAGAGATGCCGGTCTCGGTATTGTCGTAGACCAGGTTGCCGAGCCCAGCCGCCAGGTTGGCATTTCCGACGGTGATTCCGCCAGAGACCTGGATCCCGGTCCGATTGCCAAAGACACGGTTGGATTCGACGCGGGTCCCGGACCCCGTCGAGAGCGAAATGCCGATTCCGGAATTGCCTTGCACCAGACCATTGCTGACGCTCTCGACCCAAGTCTGAATGCGGATGCCGTCTCCACCGTTTCCAGAAGCTGTGAGCGCGTCGACCACCGCCCCCGTGGCGTCGGAGTCCAGTACGAAACCGTGCGACCAGTTCCCCGAGGACACGAGACGTTCTCCCCGGAAATTCGTGCTGCCATTCCGCACCCACAGCCCAACCTCCGCTCCGACCAGCGACAGGTTGCGCAGAGTGACGTAATCGGCATCATTCAACTCGATGTTGGTCGAGCCGGTGGAAGTGTTGGCCCGATCGAGACGGGCCACCTTGGCCGGGTCGGCGGGACCCATCAGGGTGACCCCCTCGTCATTCCCCACATCGGGATTGCCGCTCAGCAGCACATTCCGCACCTGGATGTAGTTCCCAGTGTCGATGTGCACCACGTCCGCCGGCCCCAGGTCATACGACCGCAGCAGCGGCAACAGGTTGGCCTTGGGATCTCCGGGACTCTTCCCGGTATTGCGGTTGTTGCCGACGGCGGTCGCCCAAGCATCGTCGGTCGTCGAGGCATCGTTGACGTAGTAACTGGTGCCATTTGGAGGAACAGAGAACAGTTCGCGGGAACTGTCGACCAGGGTGGGATGATCGAGGGAACTGATCTGGATCCAGTACCGGTCTCCCAGCGAGCCGACGATGCCCGACATCTCGGGACTCCAGCCATAGCTGCCGTCGGCGGCGGGCACGACGGCGATCTGTGCGACGTGCCCCGTCCCTTGCCGATAGAGGTCCAGGCGGACCGAACCCGACAACTTGCCATTCGCAGTGCCGACGTCGTGCGTCCGCCAGAGAATTGGACGGCCTTCGGCCGCGGGCCAGTCCGCGTAGTACTCGGGATATTCGAGCTGCAGTGACCGGGGGGCCGACTCGGTGGCGTCGACTGTGTTTCCGTGCGCCCCCAGATTGATCCGGCGGCCGTTGACTCCCGGTTCGGCAGAGAACGGATCGGCGGGATCTCCCGCATCGATGCTGGTCGACGTGGCCAGCAGCCGATAGTCTCCCGTCGCGGCCGACACAAACTGCGGCGCGTCGCGGGTGGGGGCGAGGCTGGTGGTTCCAATCGAGTGTCGGTCGAAGTCGGCCTCGATCTGCCAGTCGAACAAATCCCAAAAGGGCTTCTGCCACCAGACCAGGGTGGCCGACGCGGATGTGGAGTGGTTGTTGTAGTCGCTGGAGAAGCCTCGCTGGCTGTCGGTGGCGACCGAAAGTCCCGTGCCACTGGTGGTTGAAAGAATGTTGTTCCGCAGCGTGGCGTTGGACGTGGACTGCTGCAACCGGATGCCCGTCCCGGAGGCGGTGACGATCGTGTTGTTGAGCACCCCGAGGTTCGTGATGCCTTTGGCGAGAATCCCAGTGGCATTGTCGACCAGGATGTTGTTGCGAATTGCGGTGGCGCTGCCCGGCTCGATGGCGACCTGGTTTCCCGTGAGTCGATTGAAGGCGACCGTCTGTCCCGAGGTGGTAGATTCGGTGCGGATCCCCGTCGTGTTGTTGGAGATGAGATTGACCTGCGTAGCGGACCAGTCGGCTCCGCCGAAGATGCCATAGCCGGCGAGCCCGATGGTGTTGGCGTAGACCGAGTTCCCTCGGAAGACCGTCGAGGCGACGTAGGAATACGCCCCGGAATTGTTGTTGTATAACCGGTTTCCGGAGACCAGTACCGTACCAGACCAGACCATCAGTCCATATTGCGCATGATGGAGGTCGTTGTTGACCACCGACAGATTGCTGACGCTGGAGGTGTAGAGGGCATAGGTCGTGGCGGCGATGTTGTTTCCTTCGATTAAAGAGCCGCTCGATCCCGAAAGAAGAACGCCATAACTTCGCCCGGAGATGGTGTTCCGCAACAGTGTAAGGCTGGCTGGGTTGGCGTCGATTCCATAGCTGCCGCTCCCCTCGATGACACTGTCGGCCAACAGGTGTCCCGCCCCCCCACTGATTCGGATTCCCGTGGAGGACGACAAGACTCGCAAACGTCGCAGGGTCGTGTTGCTGGTGACATCGACCGCCGTCTCATGGATGAAGAGCGATGTGCCCGTGCCCCCCAGGGTCAACAGGTACAAGGTGTTGTAGTCGGAATCGGCCATCTCGAACGTCCCGTTCAATCGGCTGATCCCGGGGGAACCGGCGAAGGTGATCCCCTCATCGTTGCCGGTTGCCACGACGGTTCCCGTGTAGGTTCCAGTATCCACCAGCACGAGGTCATTCGGACCGAGGGTGTAGGCATCGAGCAGTTGCTGGATCGAACCTTTGGGAGAGGCGGGGCTCAGCCCGGTGTTCGAGCTGTTCCCCACGGCGGTGGTGTAGAAGTCGTTGGCGGTGCTGGTGTCGTTGACATACAGCACGCGGGTCCCGCTGCTGGTGGCGGGATCGATCGCCAGGGAGTAGGTGTTGGTGTTGCCTCCACCAATCACCTGCAGGTAGTACGAGCCGGCCGCGAGACCGGAGGCTGTCAACCCGGCCCCCTGGGTGTTGGCCGTTGAGGATCCGACGACAGTCGGCGTGGTGTCGAGCACCCGGACCAAATCGAAAGACAGGTTGCCTGCGGCCGAGTTGAAGGCGATCTGGAAGGCGACGTCGTCGGTGCGCAACAGCTCGAAGCGATACCAGTCTTCATCGGCGGCAACATCGATGCTGAGCCCCCCACGGTGGACGCCGGGAATCACTCCCAGATCGGTGGCGGTCTGCCAGGTGTTGTTGCTTTCAAACGAATCCCCCACGAGCAGAACCCGTGTTTCGAGGACCTCCACCAGCTCCCGAAAGGAGGTCCGCCGGAGTTGCCCTGGCCGCCGCCGAAGGGAACCGCTGTCTCGCCCAGCCCCCCGCCGTACCCAACTCCGCACCCATTCCGCCCAGGAACCCATCCGCATGATCGTACACTCCCGTGAGAATTCAGTATGGCCGGTCGGTGGTGATTTCCCTGATTCGGAGATCCCCTCCCTGGGAAGAACGCCCGTAGACGGCAGTTGATGCTGGTCGACACCATCTTTTCCAGGGAGCTGCGATTCATTCGTTCCAACAAGGTCCGGCCGTGAATCGCGACCCATTCCTTCCTGTGTGAGCAAGGATCTTAGTTGTAATATGTCACCCATTTGAAAACCAACAACATTTCCGATCCGTACGGGGAACAGGTGTGACCGAAACTGTCGGGCGGGTTTCCTGTAGCGCGGACGAGCGACTTGTTCAGCAACTCTCCCATTGGTGTCAGTGATGATCGAACGCTTCGCCACACGCAGCGCCGGTTGAGCCGTTTGTCTGTTGCAGCGTTGCCCGAAGATTTCGCAGTGGGCCATCATGATCTTCCGGCAGGCTTTTTTTGGTTTCGAGCCATCCAGCCAGCCATGGCACAGCAACTCCGGAGAGCTGATCAACAAGTCGTACCGGCTCACCAGGTCGTTCGGCAGTCTCGTGGCGGCACCCCGGAAGTTCTCCCGCCAGCCTCGCCGCCAGTTCTTGAGGAAATCGTACATCCCTTTCTGTCCCTGGTGCGGCACCAGACGCAGCAGCTCCGTCACCGAGGACTTGCCGACAACATTGTTGCCGCCCTGATCCTGCCCGATGCCGTGGCGGGACAGGTTGCCGCAGGTGAGGGAAACCCGGTGCCGGACTGGGAAACATTGTGACACAATGGCCCAGAATCACGGGATACAATTGGCTCACCCATCGCGGTAAAACCGCCTGACCCCGGCGTTCCGCGCAACCCTGCAGTGCGATTTTGCGGGTGGTCGATTTCTCTGGGAGCCTTCCGAGCGCGGCACGGCTCGGAATCAATGGAGGGGTTGGGGGATTTGGGAAAAGGTGTCATGCGGCGTTCCGAGACAGTGGAGGAGATTGATCCGGCCACGGTGACGGTTCCCCTCGATCTGAAACTGATCCGCCTCGTGCACCGCAGTCCGCAGACCGAGATCTGGCAGAACCGCCAACGCCATCCCGGGGAGCCGATCTGCTGGAAAGGTCTGCGCGTCTGCGTCGTGAACACGATCTGCAGGCTTTGGGGCGTCTGATGTGGCGGTTGTTGTCGGGGACAACCATGCCGAACGGTTTCCACGACGTGGCCACGTTGACTGCCGAGCTGCAGCGCGAATTGGCCTCGCTGACCGCTCGCCTGCTGACGGCAGACGCCTGGCCGCGCGGGGAGGGTTTCCGCGACGTGATCCGTCCGCTGGTCGGTTGCAAGCTGCGGTGCCTGGCGGCTGAGTCAGCGGGAACCGGGCCGAGCGTGCCCGAGGCGTCGTCCACCGCCGCCTAACCGGGGGGGACGGATCGCTCCGGGCGGAACTCCCCTGCGCTGGACTTTTGCGGGGATGAGGCCCTGTGATTCAGCCATGGGGCCTGCCAATTGATGTGATCTCCCGACAGCCCAATGGGATTGTGCGAGAGGTCATACGCGGTTGCAAGGGAAGGTGCCGGAGTGGCGGACCGTCTCCGCGGCGGTCTTCACCGGGCGTTCGCGAAATTCATGCTGCCGGAGCGTTGTGCAGGATCGACTGAGTCGCTGATCGACGCCGCCGGTTGGCTTTCCCACGCGATGCGGGATCGCGTCGCGCCGTCGGGAACGCGGATTGACACTTGCAGCGGTGAACAGGTTGGAAACCTATTCTACGGACGGACGCAATATTGCGTCGTGCTGTCGAGAGCGCGGCATCACACTTGAGTGCTCGACAAGCTGGAAGCTCGTCGCCACGTTGGGGAGAATGAACGCGGGCGAACAGCCTACGCCACTTCCAGCCCCGCCTTGCGGCGTTCAATCCGGCGCAGGAACATGTCCATGATGCGGCGGTAGAGCTCTCCCTTGAGGATCTTGTCCTCGACGCCGGCGTCGATGTTGGGATTGTCATTCACCTCGATCACGTAGCAGTCTCCGTGCGACTGCTTGACGTCGACGCCGTACAGGCCGTTGCCGATCGGCTTCGCCGCCTTCAGCGCCGCCCGCACCACGTGCCGGGGGGCGATCTCGACTGGAATCGTTTCAAACCGCCCGAAGTCGAGTTTCCCCTCCTCTTCCTTCTTGATGATCTGCCAGTGCCCCTCGGCCATGTGGTACTTGCAGGCGAACAGCGGCCGGCCGTCGCAGATGCAGATCCGCCAGTCGAACTGCGTCGGCAGGAACTCCTGCGCGATCACCAGTTCCGACCGGCTGAGGAACTCGTCGACCCGGTCACGCAGCTCGGCCTCATCCCGGCACTTCACCACTCCCTGTGAGAAAGCGGCATCGGGCTGCTTGAGGACCACCGGATACCCCAGCGTCGGGCCGATTTCGTCGACGTTGTCGCTGTGGACGATCATTGTCTTCGGCGCCGGGACGCGGTTACGCTGCAGCAGTTCGGCGAGATACACCTTGTTGGCGCACTTGAGGATCGACTCGGCGTCGTCAATCACCACCAGCCCCTCGTTGGCCGCCCGGCGGGCGAAGCGGTAGGTGTGATGATTGACCTGCGTGGTCTCGCGGATGAACAGCGCGTCGAACTCGGCGATGCGGGCGTAGTCGTCGCGGGAGATGACCTCGGCCCCCAGCCCCATGGCGTCGGCCGATTTCACAAAGTTGTCGATCGCCTTCTTGTTCGAGGGGGAGAGTTCATCCTCGGGATTGAAGAGAATCGCCAGATCGTACTTCGAGGGAGTCCGTTTGCGGATCGAGCCCCGCTTGCCGTTGAAGTACTGGGTCGCTTCGGCAATGACGAAGGGGTGGTGCGAGAGGGGAATCTCCCCCACCGGAATGGGGGCGATCTGCCGCAGCGACCAGCGATCGCCCGTCTTCTCGAACTGGGCCCGCAGCAGCGGGGCCTGGAACAGGTTGAACAGGTTCAGCGCCAGCCGGTCGTAGCGCTTCGCGAGGTTGTGGCCGAAGTAGATCGAGAGGGTGAACTCGTCGGACTGGATGGGGGCCAGGGTCGACTGGATGAGCGAGTCGAGATCATCCGAGACGAACCGCACCATCGTCTGCGACTTCATGTCCTGGATGGTGGTGATGTTCGGGCAGGGGCGATGACCGCGGGCCTCGGCCAGCAGCGTCACGTAATACCCGGCCGTCTGGTAGCGGTAGCTCTTGCAGAGATTGAAGAGCTTCACCCCCCGCCGCAGCCCCACGTCGGGGTCGGTGAGGTAGGTCCACGAGTCGATGACCTCGACTCCCGGAATATGGAACGGCCATTCCGAGACGTTATTGACGACGATGAGAGTGGACACGGCGTCCTTGCCTGGGCAGGCGGCGGGGTTCGATGATCAGCAGATTGGCGTCGTAGGTGATGATCCCCAGCAGGATCGCACAGATCACCCGGTCGATGCTGATCACGTACTTGTTGGAACCGGCGAGCGGGTTCTTGCGGATCGGGTCGGCCAACAGCACATCGCGGCTGTCGGTGTCGTAGCCGCAGAGCACGACGAAGTGGCCGCTGGGGCGGCCGCGGATGTCGTCGTCGTGGCAGTCGTCGCCGTATTCCCGGGGAATCGAGTAGAGGTAGGTGGCCGAGAGCCCGGTGAGAATGGGAATCTCGCGCTGCAGGTACTTGCGGATCAGGGCCGAATTCAGCTCTTCGTACCGCAACTGCCCCCCCAGCTCGATGAATTCGAGATAGGCGTCGGTTGCGGTGTGCAGTTTGGCGTCGGCCTTCGCCTCGCGCTGGGCCCGCAGTTTGCCGGGCAGATCGACGACCGCCTCGCCGAACCACGTCGGGTCGAACAACTGGATGTTGTAGGTGAAGATCTTGGCCGAATAGCCCCGCTTCAGGGCGTGATTCGCCAGCAGCACATCCAGCGTTCCGCCCCCCTCCAGGAACTGCACCTCACTGATCACCTGCTCCAGGGGTATTTCGTCGCCAAAATACTGGTACAGGGCGTGGAGACAGGTCGGTCCGCAGGTGAAGTCATCGGGTTGAGTCAGAATCTCAACCTCCAGCTTGGTCTCCATGCGGGTCCGTGAATCAGGGGGAACAGGGGGCAAAACGGAGCGTGGCGAACCACGCAGCGTGGGGATCCTAACAGGTCCCCCAAATTGCGTCACCCCGAGAATTCCCCGAATCGGTATGACCGACATAACAGAAACATTGGGCATAAGCCTTTCCGTCGGTCGATATTCTCCTCCATGTCCGCTGTCACCTGGAAACAACTGCTGCACACCTGTCTCACCAGCGCACTCGGGCTGGCAACGAGCCTGTGCGCATGTGATCTTCGTGCCGAGGGACCGATCCCCACGCTGTTCCCCGAACAGACCATTCTCGAGGCGCGGCCCGCCGAGGAATTCCCTGCGGAAACGCTGGGCTCTCCGGCCCATCCCCGATCGGTTTACTGGAAGGCCGACGATCAACCGTGGTTGCTGTCGCTCGACGAGGCGATTCGCATCGCCTTGGCCAACGACGATGTGATCCGGATTCTCGCCGGGAACACCGCGGTTGCCAGCGGTCGCACCATTTACGATCCGGCGATCGCCAATACGGCCATCGACGTCCAAAACGCCCGGTTTGACCCCACCCTGGGAATCACCAACAGTTGGAACCGGTTCGAAACGGGACAGTCGTTCTTCGACCCGCTCAATCCCGGGCACGCGCTGATTGTCGGCAGCGGAACCGGCAATTACGACTTCCGCACCGGCATCGACAAGACCAACGCCCTGGGTGGCACCGCCTCGCTGGGGGTCTCGACCAGTCCCACCTGGTTCCGCAACACCCTGGTGCCACTCAACAACGTGGCCCAGCCGGCCGCCGAACTCTCGTATCGCCAGCCGCTGCTGCAGGGAGCCGGCACCACCGCCAACCTGGCCCCCATCGTCATCGCCCGCATTGGCACCGAACGCAGTTTCTACCAGCTCAAAGACACGGTGCAGGAACAGGTCCGCAGCGTGGTCGATGGATACTGGAACCTGGTCGTCGCCCGGGTCGATGTCTGGGTCCGCCGCCGACAGGTGGAGCAGGCCGAAGAGGCGTTACGGGTGGGTGAGGCGCGGTTTCGCGGCAACATCAACGACATCGCCCAGGTCGCCCAGGCCCGCTCGGCCCTGGCGAACTTCCGCGCGGCGCTGGTGACCGCCGAGGCGAACGTGATTCAGCGGGAAGCCGCCCTGCGCAATCTGCTGGGACTCCCCCCATCGGATGGCACAGAACTCATTCCTGTGACCGATCCTCGCCGGGACCGGTACGTGTCGGACTGGAACGCCCTGTGCGACCTGGCGGCCGAGTACCGCCCCGACCTCATCGACCTGCAACTGGCGCTGCAGTCGGACCAGCAGTCGCTGGCACTCGCCCGCAACACCGCCCAACCCCGCGTCGACGCCCTCGCCCTGTACCGCTGGAAGGGTCAGTACGGCGTGCAGCCGAACGGCAGCTTTCTCGATACGCCCCTGAATGAATTCAACGACTGGTCACTGGGGGTGAACCTCTCGGTGCCGTTGGGACTGCGGCAGTCGCGGGCCCAGATGCGGCAGACCGAGTTGGCGTTGGCCCGCGATCAGGCGAACCTGCGGCAGGGACGTCATGCGGCCGTCCATCAACTGGCCACCACCACCCGGTTGATCGACCAGACGTACGAGCAGTTCCTCGCCTACACCGAAGCCCGCAAGGCGGCCCGGGTCAATCTGCAATACCAGACCGCCCTGTTCGAAAACGGGCGAACCATCTACCTGAACGTGCTGCAGGCGATTACCGATTGGGGCAACACCATCAGCAGCGAGGCCAACTCACTGACGCTCTACAACACCCAGCTCGCCACGCTCGAACGGCAGACTGGCACGATTCTCGAGACGCACGGCATCTATTTCTACGAAGAGCAGTTCGGCTCGCGCAGTCCCTGGGGACGGCTGGGAAGCGATCGCTGCTATCCCCTCTCGCTGCGCCCCAACTACGCCAATCGACGTTATCCCGACGGGCAGCGGCCCTCCGATGAATCGTTCGAGTTGGAAAAACCGCAGTCGCCGATCGGCCGCGATCCCCTGCCCGAGTTGCCCTACCGCGACGTCGACACCACCTCCCCAACCGAAGACATTTCGCCCACGGGAGAGCCCTCCATGAACGGGGCAGACAGCCCCCTGCCAGGTCTGCCCGAGCTGCCGGAACTGCCGGGCTTGCGTTCCGATCCCATCGGACAACCCCCACTCCCCCCGTTTCCCAATCCCCCGATTCCCGATCCCCAGTCGCGGCGGAAGAGTCTCGACGACAATCCGTTCGCGGGGGCGCGACAGTCGCAGCAGTCGGCAGGACCGGTCATTCCGGTGGGGAACAACAAACTTCAAACCCCGGGAAGCGGTCGCGGCACCCAGATTCAGCCGGCGGCTCACGAGGCGCCGGCGGCCGCAACGGGGGCGCGCGGCACGGCACCGTCGAACGTGGCGAGTGATCCCCGGGGAGCGGCTCCCATCCGCGCACCGTTGGAAAGCGGCACGAGCCGCGAGTCGTCCCGGCCGCGCAAGAGCCCCGGCTGGAAACGGCTGTTTGGGGGCTAAGGGGGCTCGCCGGAATCATTCACAGAATTTCCCTTCGTATCACGAAAATGTCCGATCCAGTGGTTCCGCCCCGAATTCGTACAGTTCGTACCGGCATCCATCGCGCCCACCCAAAAACTTCCCCGTAGGGGATACTTCCCTCAGCCTGGGGTTGTCGCGCACGCGACTACCCCAGGTCGCCATCCCGATCATGATCTCTATCCTGTAAGGATTGCTTTCCACGCCCTGTCTGACGATTCGGGATCGATCATTGAGCGAGCCCACGACGAAAGGAACCACTTTCAGGGTTCAGGTCCTGTTGGGGCTCGCGTTCCCCGGGTAGCCGCTCAAGCGGCAACCCGGGGCTGAGAGAAGTAACCTCTACGAGGTAGAGTATGGGTTGGCGAGAGATTTGTAGCGAAGGCCGAGGGTCGTGTTCCCAGCCGTCCCTGTCAGAACACCATGGCCGCCACGTCGGCTGAAGTTCTCGCTTGGAACATGCATATGGCATTGAAGACACTCAGCGTGATTGGGAATCGGACCACACAAGGATCGATCAAGTTTTCTAGTCGCGGGTCTTTAGGGCGTCGCCTGGCCGATCCACTGTCCGTCCGAATGTCCGAGGCCAGTGCGCACAAGGGAAATGGGCTGGTTTCGAGAGGCGAGGCCCATGGCGCCCCAGCGGTTCCGGCGCAAGGCTGCCCCTCTCGACCGACGACGAGGCCGAAGGGCTGACCTGAGCGGGCGTTGCTGATTACAATCGAGTTTCGCGTCCCGCCTGATCGATCACCCGACCCTCCAGGATCGAGCCCATGCCTGCCCCCGCGTCCCGTTTGTTCCGGGAAGTTGCGACCCGCGGTCCCTTTGCCCTGTGTGCGTGGGTGGCGCTTTGTTGTTCGCTGGCCAACGGGGGGGAGACGCGGCCGATTCTCTTCAACCGTGATGTTCGGCCGATTTTGGCCGACCATTGCTTCACCTGTCATGGACCCGACGCCGCCCGCCGCAAGGCCGACCTGCGTCTCGATACCGAAGCGGGGGCCCGGGCCGATCTGGGGGGACGCCGGGCGGTGGTGCCGGGCGAGACGGCCCAAAGTGAGTTGCTGGCGCGCGTGCTGGCCACCGATCCGAACGAACAGATGCCTCCCCCCGGCCAGGGAAAACCACTGTCTCCCCAGCAGGTCTCGATTCTCCAGGCGTGGATTGAACAGGGGGCGGCCTACCAACAGCACTGGGCGTTCCTGCCGCCGGAACCTCCGGTTGTTCCCGAGGTCAGTCACCGCGACTGGATCCGGAATCCGATCGATGCCTTCGTTCTCGCCCGACTGGAACAGGAGGGGCTGACTCCGTCCCCCCCGGCTGATCCCGCCACACTGCTGCGGCGGGTCACCCTTGCCCTGACCGGCCTGCCGCCGACGCCTGCCGAGATCGACGCGTTTGTGGCCGACCCCTCCGACGCGGCCTACCGCGCCGTGGTCGAACGGCTGCTGCGCTCGCCCCGGCATGCCGAGCGCATGGCGGTCCGTTGGCTCGATGGGGCCCGCTATGCCGACACCAGCGGCTACCAAAGCGACGGCGAACGCTTCATGTGGCGATGGCGCGACTGGGTGCTGGAAGCCTATCACCAGAATCTCCCCTTCGACCAATTCACGGTCGAGCAGTTGGCGGGTGACCTGCTGCCGAACGCCACGCTCGACCAGATCATCGCCACCGGATTCAATCGCAATCATCGCGGCAATGGCGAAGGGGGAATCATTCCCGAAGAGTACGCCGTCGAATATGTGGTCGATCGGGTCGAAACGACCTACACGGTCTGGCTGGGCCTGACGATGGGTTGTAGCCGCTGCCACGACCACAAATTCGATCCCCTGTCGCAGCGCGAGTTCTACCAGTCGTACGCATTTTTCAACAACATTCCCGAGTATGGCCGGGCGTGGAAATACGGCAATTCGCCCCCCTCGATTAAATCCCCCACCCGGCCGCAGCAGCAGGCGCTGGCGCAACTCGACGCGCGGCTCTCCACCAGCCGGCAGGCCTGGGGCCAGCGCGAGCAGAAACTCGCCGCCCTGCAGCGCGATTGGGAACAGCAACTCGCCGGACGCCCCCTGCCCGACTGGACGATCGAGCGCGACCTGGTCCGGCACTGGCCGCTGGATCACTCCCTCACCTCCCAGGGCCCCGATGGAACGCTCACCTCCCGCAAGGCGAACGCCCCCGGAGCAACCGCCAATCTGCTGGGGACCGCTCCTCCCGGAGGCGTCCGCAGCGTGAACGACCCCGCCTTCGTCGGTGGCGAACCCGCGTTCGCCCCGGGGATATTCCAGGACGCCGCCCAGTTCGACGGCCAACGCTTCGTCGACGCTGGAGACACCGCCAACTTCGGCTTTTACGACCCGTTCACACTCTCGGCGTGGATTCGCCCCGAGGGAACGGCCGGGGGCACCATTCTCTCGCGGATGACCGATGCCGATCAGGCCGATGGCTACTGCCTCGTGCTGAAAGAGGGCCGGCTGCAGCTCAATCTGGTCAAGCGTTGGCTGGATGACGCCCTGCGGGTCGAGACTGAAGAGCCATTGTCGGGTGACGAATGGCACCATGTGCTGGCGACGTACGATGGCTCGCGAGTCGCCTCGGGCGTGGCGCTGTACGTCGACGGACGGCGAGTCGCCGTGAAGGTGGTGCTCGACTTGCTGAACCAGACCTTCGCCTCGAAAGAACCGCTGCGGATTGGCGGCGGCAATGGTCCCCAGGGGCGGTTCCACGGCCTGATCGACGACGTGCGGATCTACAACACAGCACTGTCGGAAGCCGAGGCACTGGTGGTGGCGACTCCCGAAACGCTGAGCGAAATCGTGGCCCGCCCGCCTCAGGACCGGACCGGGCCGCAGCGGGACAAGCTGGGGACCTATTTCCTCGACCGCATGGCCCCGGCCGACCTGCGGGAAGCCCGTGAACAACTGCTGACGCTGGAACGCGAGCGAGCCGAGCTGCTCGACAGCTTCCCCACGACCATGATCATGCAGGAACTGCCCGAGCCGCGTCCCGCTCACATCCTGGTGCGGGGGGTCTACGATCGTCCCGGCGAACAAGTCGAGCGGGGTATTCCCACGGCCTTGGGCCCCTGGCCCGCCGACGCGCCGCGCGACCGATTGGGATTCGCCCGCTGGCTGGTCGATCGCCGTCATCCCCTGACCGCCCGCGTCGCCGTCAACCGCCTGTGGCAGATGCTGCTGGGGACGGGATTGGTCAAAACCGTCGACGACTTTGGCTCGCAGGGAGAATGGCCCAGCCATCCCGAACTGCTCGACTGGCTGGCGCTCGAGTTCCAGGCGGGACCGGCGGAACATCCTGAGATTCGCGCAGCCATTCCCAAAGATCATGCCTGGGATGTGCGGGCTCTGCTGCGGACGATTGTCACCTCAAACACCTACCGTCAATCGTCCCGGGTCACGCCCGAGTTGCTGCAGCGCGACCCCGACAATCGCCTGCTGGCCCGCGGACCCCGCACCCGACTGGCGGCCGAGATGGTCCGCGATCAGGCCCTGTTCGCCTCGGGATTGCTGGTGGAACAGTTGGGTGGGCCCTCGGTGAAGCCCTATCAGCCCGCCGGCCTGTGGAAAGAGCTCAGCGACACGGAATACGTGCAGGATCATGGCGACGCACTCTACCGCCGCAGTCTCTACACCTTCTGGAAACGGACCATCGCCCCCCCCACGATGATCACCTTCGACGCCGCCGGGCGCGAGACGTGCATCGTGCGCGAGACCCGCACCAACACCCCGCTCCAGGCGCTCACCCTGATGAACGAAACCGCCTTCGTCGAGGCGGCGCGGGTCCTGGCCGAGAAAACGCTGCAACACCCCGCCCCCGACCCCACGCTCGCCATCACCGACCGGCTCACGTGGGCCTTCCGCCGCGTTCTGGGACGATCCCCCCAGGACGCCGAGCTGACGGTGCTGCGGGCGGCCCTGCAGCGCAACCTCGAACGGTTCCGCGCCCAGCCCGACGCCGCGGTGCAGTTCCTGTCGGTCGGCGAGGCCCCCCGGGATGAAACGCTCGCTCCGGCCGAACATGCCGCCTGGACCACCCTCTGCGCCCTGCTGCTGAACCTCGACGAGACCATCACCCGCGAGTAACCGCGCGGCGTGGGCCCGCCCGCCGCACCTCGCCTCGATTTCCGATCTCCTCCCCTCCCTCGTCGCCACCGCTCCCCGCGAGAACTGGAAGAGCCTGCCATGTCCCCCGACGCGCTCCCGGCCCCCTCTGCTGCCCCCGCCGCGCTGGCCCGCCTCGTCCCCCCTTCGCGCCGCGCTCTCCTTCAGGGTGCCGGCGGGGCTCTGGCGGCGTGGGCACTCGCGGAACTCGCGGGAGGCCAATCTCCCAGTGCCCGGGCCGAAGGGACCCCCGCGGTCGGCGGCCTCCCCGGCTTGCCCAACCTGCCGGTGAAAGCCAAGCGCGTGATCTATCTGTTTCAGTCGGGAGCCCCCTCGCAACTCGACCTGTTCGATCACAAACCGGGCCTGGCCAACCTGCGCGCGACCGAGCTGCCCGATTCGATCCGCCGCGGCCAACGGCTCACCGGCATGACGGCGACCCAGACCAGCTTCCCCATCGCCCCCACGAAATACGCCTTCGCCCCCCGGGGTCGCAGCGGAGCGCTCGTCAGCGAACTGCTCCCCCAGATCGCCGGGGTCGCCGATGAACTCTGCTTCATCAAAACCCTGCACACCGAGGCAATCAACCACGACCCCGCCGTCACCTTCTTCCAGACCGGCGCCCAACTGGCGGGGCGGCCCAGCATTGGTGCCTGGCTCGCGTATGGTCTGGGTAGCGAAAACCAGAACCTCCCGGCGTTCGTGGTGATGATCTCGCAGGGAAGCGGCAATCCCAACGACCAGCCCCTCTACGACCGCCTCTGGGGCAGCGGTTTTCTCCCCACCCGCTATCAGGGAGTGAAGTTCCGCTCGGTGGGTGACCCCGTCCTGTATCTGTCGAATCCCCCCGGCATCGACCGGGAGACCCGCCGCGGCTTCCTCGATGACCTCGGCCGGCTCAACGAGCTGAAGCTGCGCGACCAGGGAGACCCCGAAATCGCCACCCGCATGGCGCAGTACGAGATGGCGTTCCGGATGCAGACCTCGGTCCCCGAACTGACCGACGTCTCGTCCGAGCCCGAACACATTTTCGACCTGTACGGTCCCGACGCCCGTCAGCCCGGGACGTATGCCTACAACTGCCTGCTGGCCCGGCGTCTGGCCGAGCGGGGAGTGCGGTTCGTCCAACTCTTCCATCGCGGCTGGGATCAGCACGTGACCCTTCCCAAGCAGATTGTCGGTCAATGCCGCGACACCGACCGCGCCTCGGCCGCCCTCATCACCGACCTCAAGCAACGCGGCCTGCTCGACGACACGCTGGTCGTCTGGGGGGGCGAGTTCGGGCGCACCGTCTACTGCCAGGGGAAGCTGACCGCCGAAGACTACGGCCGCGACCATCACCCGCGCTGCTTCACCATCTGGCTGGCGGGGGGAGGCATTCGCCCCGGAACCAGCCACGGCACCACCGACGACTTCTCGTACAACATCGTCGACAAGCCCGTGCATGTGCATGACCTGCACGCGACCCTCCTGCACTGCCTGGGGGTCGACCACACCCGGCTCACCTTCCGGTTCCAGGGACGCGACTATCGCCTCACCGATGTGCATGGGCAAGTGGTCTCCGAAATCCTCGCGTAACGAACGGTCACTCGAATACCGCGTGACCGAACCGGCCGTCAACAGCACTTTCCCCTGCTTGCCGGACAGCTCGGCCTGATTGCTTGGCCCGACGACTTTGCCCGACGACTTTCCCAGTCCAGCCCGTTTGTGAATCCCACCGGTCGCTCGGGCGACTGGAGGATGGACCGCCCCCCGGGAATTCCGCGGGGCGGCCGGCCGGGAATCACGCCCCCCTGACGGAACGCACCCGACTCACTGGCCAGCGGGACGCGGGCGCAGGTCGCTCAGTTTCACCCGCTGCTGCAGCACGACGCCCCCTTCGAGATCGCGCACCTGCAGTCGGACGACCGGATCGGCGGCCTTCCAGTCGATCAGAATGGTGCCGAAGTTGACGTCGAAATACGTCAGCCCCATCCGGTACGAGTTGATCTCATTGGCGAACCGCACTCCCGCCTTGGTGAAATTGCCACTGGGGGCGTTCAGGCTGCTGCTGGTGACGTCGTACAGCGGATAGCCGACGCTGTCGGGATGCTGCACCGGCAGCCGGGCGATCTCCGCCAGGTGCCGGTCGCCGCTCAACAGCACCACTCCCGTCGCGCCCGACTCGCGGATCGTGCGGAACAGCCGGCGGCGTTCTTCCGGAAAGTTCCCCCAGCTCTCCGAGCCATGTTCATCGGGCACCACCTGCACCCCCGAGCCAAGCACCCGCACTTCGGCCGGCACACGCAATTGTTCGGCCAGCCACTTCCACTGCGTCTCTCCCAGCACGGTCGCTCCGGGATCGGAATTCGGCAGGTACTTCCCCCGAAAGCCCTCCCCCGGCTCACCAGGCTGGAACCCCTTCTTGTGTGGACTGCGGTGAGAGCGGGCATCGAGCAGAATCACCTGCACCCGTTGTCCCGGGGGACCGTAGACCTGGGCCGAGTAGACCCCCTCCCGCGTCCGGCGGGGATCGTCCTGGGGAACCTGCAGGAAGTCGAGAAAGATCTGCTGCGATTCGCGTTTGTGCGAATACTCGGCCCCGGCATCGTCTTGCCCGTAGTCGTGGTCGTCCCAGGTGCCGATCACCCGGCACGACTGCCGCAGGGCCTGGAACCCCGGCTGCTCCGCCAACTGCCCCCACTTCCGCCGCAGCAGGTCCATGTCCGTTGTGTCGCCATAAATGTTGTCTCCGAGGAAGACAAACAACTGCGGCTGGACCGCCCGCACCGCCTGCCAGATCGGCTGGGGCTGATCCTGCTTGGCACACGAGCCAAATGCGATGGTGGTCAGCGGCTCCTCCCCCCGGACAGCCCGCCCCCCGAACCAGCCCCCCACCCCAGCCAGCAGCACAACCCAGCGCATGGATCGGAACATCAGACACCCAGAAATGTTGGAACCATCGAAAGTCACAGACCAGCCAGCCAACAGGCCACCCAGCCAACAGACCGATCCCAAAAACCGACACACGACACATTCAACCACGCGGCGAACCAAGACCGCGAATCCCAACGAGGACCGCGAAGCGACCCACAGCCGCCGCACCGCCACTCGCCACTCTTTCCCGGAGTATGCCCTCCCAGGCCAACATCAGCAATCCGACCACTCACTCCCTCACTCCCTCACTCCAGAACCCAACCGGCCCTCTTGCACGAACAGGCTGACAAGCCTGTTCCACAACCGCCCGTGGTGACAGACCTCCAGGTCTGTCAGTCCCATCCGCGTGACGGGGGGGCGGACCTCTGTGTCCGCTCCGCTGGACATCCTCCGCAAACCCGCGCCCCAACGGGCAGCCCAAGAACCTGGATCAGCAACCCCAATGTGCCCGCCACCGAGAACCCCCTCCGCAAGGGACCAGCACCCGGGTCGCGGGGGGGCGGACCTCCGTGTCCGCTCCGCTGGACAAACATCCGACAATCCCCGCCCCAACGGGCAGCCCAAACACCTGAATCGGAAATCCCCAATGTGCGCCCCACCGAGCAAACCCTCCTCAAGGGGCGGGTATCCGAGTCGCGGGGGGGCGGACCTCTGTGTCCGCTCCGCTGGGTATCCCTCCGCAAACCCGAGTCCCAATGGGCAGCCAAAGAAC
>JBKDUK010000032.1:0-2028 GCA_046339535.1 Planctomycetaceae bacterium
CCAGTGCGAAATCGACATGAAGTTCATGGATCTGCTCACCATGGGTGACCAGATGATGTGGTACAAGTACGTCATCCGGAACGTCGCCCGTCGGCATGGCAAGACCGTCACCTTCATGCCCAAGCCCATTTTCGAAGACAACGGGTCGGGCATGCACACCCACTTCTCGCTGTGGAACAAGGGACAGCCCCTGTTCGCCGGGAATGGCTATGCCGGGATGTCGGAAATGGCCCTCTACGCGATCGGCGGTGTGCTGAAGCACGCCCGGTCGATTCTGGCCTTCGCCGCCCCCACCACCAACTCGTACAAGCGGTTGGTCCCCGGGTACGAGGCTCCCGTGAATCTGGCGATGTCGCAGCGGAACCGCTCGGCTTCGGTCCGCATTCCGATGTACTCGTCGAATCCCAAGGCCAAGCGGTTTGAGTTCCGGTGTCCGGATCCCAGCTGCAATCCTTACCTCACCTTCACCGCGATTCTGATGGCGGCCCTCGACGGCATCACCAACAAGATCGATCCCGGCGAGCCGCTCGACCGCGACATCTATGAGATGAGCCCCGAAGAGTTGGCCCAGACCCGCAAGACCCCCGGCTCGCTCGATGAAGCCCTGGGTGAACTGGAAGCCGACCACGACTACCTCACCAAGGGTGACGTCTTCACCCAGGACCTCATCGAGGCCTGGATTGGCTGGAAGCGCGAGAAGGAAGTCGACCCGATGCGGCTGCGGCCCCATCCCTACGAGTTCTCGCTCTACTACGACAACTGAGAGCGCTGTCCACCGGAAATTGGGAGTCTGAAGCGGCCTGCTGCCGGTTCGGTTCCCTGGGAATCTTCTGGCTGGACGTGGTCGGGAGGGTTCGGTCCATCCTCCCGACCCGTCGCACCAGAGCTCACAACCCCAGTCCGCCGCGGGGCGTTGGAACTTCCAACGTCCCGCGGTTTTTTTGTGCGCGGCTCGATCCCGGGAAAATCCCGGCGACACAATCCCCCGCGGTCACCGCATGGTGAACGGGTCTGCCGGCGAGCCGTTCGCTACCGCCATCCGCGGCCATCGTGTTTAATTCGGGAAGTGTACCCCCCGAGCCGTTCCTGTCCGGGTTTGCCCCCGGTCGCCGGTCCGGTTCCCGTCCCGACCTTTCCCTGGAGTGGCCACCATGCGCTGGCAGCCGGCGTCTGTGTTTCTTCTCGGCCTTGCCGCCCTCTCACACCTTCCTGCCAGTCAGGCCCAGGAACTCACCTGGAAGCGTCTCAAGATCGACGACCGCTTCCGCTCGGAGGGGGTCGCCGTCGCCGACGTCAACAAGGATGGCAAAAACGACATCATCCACGGCCTGGGCTGGTACGAAGCCCCCCAGTGGACCTACCACGAGATTCGCGAAAACAAAGACTACGGTGACGGCTCGGGGGGCTACAGCAACAGCTTCGCCGACTTCACCCACGATCTGAACGGCGACGGCTGGACCGACGTCATCTGCATCGACTTCCCCGGCACCCCCTGCTACTGGTTCGAAAACCCCCAGGGAGCCGCCGGCCCCTGGAAGCAGCACGAGATCTGGCACAGTGCCGCGAATGAGACCCCGCTGTTCACCGACGTCACCGGCGACGGCAAGCCCGATCTGGTCTTCAGCTCCGAGACCGAAGGACTCGTCGGCTACCTCGAGATTCCCGCCGGCGAAGCGGTCACCAAAAAGTGGAACTTCGTGGCCATCAATACCGACAAGCGCGACCCCGTTCCCCAGGGGACTCCTCCCGACAAATTCCCCGTCGGCACCTTCCGCTACTACCACGGCCTGGGGGCGGGCGACGTCAACCGCGACGGCCGGGTCGACATTCTCATTCCCCATGGCTGGTGGGAGGCTCCTCCCAAAGATCAGTTGGGCAAGGGGGTCTGGAAGTGGCACCCGCTGAACCTCACTCCGGATGGCAAGCCCGGCTATCTCCCCGCCAGCGACATGTACACCGACGACGTCGATCTCGACGGCGATGCCGACATCCTGATGAGCGCCGCCCACAACGTGGGAATCTGGTGGT
>JBKDUK010000033.1:0-8023 GCA_046339535.1 Planctomycetaceae bacterium
GATCACATCACCGGGCACAGGGACAGCCACCTTGGCATTCGCGTCCAGCCGCTTCCGCAGCTCGGCCCGCGCCACCTCGATCTGTGCGACATAGTCGTAGCGACCGGGGCGCTGGCTGCGGAAGACCTGCTTCAGCACGCCATCCACGGCCACGGAGGCGTCTTTGCGAGCCACCCCACCCGACTGGGCCGAACTGGTGGCGGCACAAACCAGCGACAGGGCGACGGCACACAGGGAAGCAAGAAGAGGACGGCGCCTTTGCAACAGGAAACTCATGGAAGCAAATCCCAGAAGAGGAAGGGGGGATTCCAGAAACCCGATTGGGCCCTGGAATGAAGCGATTGCACCTGCAGAACTTCAGACAGGAAACAGGGGCGGACAGCCCCAGGCGACCGCCACACCAGACAGTGAGGACCCCGCTGACAGCCAGAACTCAGCCGTCCTCTCTGCGACGTATCTTCGTACCCGTCCAGCCAAATTTCCAGCCCGTGCCGCCGTCGCGGCAGACCGCTTCCATCCAATTCGTGGGGTGAAAGCGCGGCGGGAAGTCGACGGCCTGGCAGGCCCGGCATTCCCCGCCGCCGGCCGCAGAGCTCGCCGCCGGATGTCCGGCCACCCGGAACAGAGCGCCGGCACGCACCCGATCAATCGATGACGTCACAACCGCCATGCCGTAAAAAAAACCAATCCTTCATCCACGGCTCTCCCAGAGGGAAAACCACGGATGAAGGATTGGAGTGACCCCAGCGGGATTTGAACCCGCATTGCAGGGATGAAAACCCTGTGTCCTGACCGGGTTAGACGATGGGGCCGGCGTTATGTACCGAAGATTGTAGTCGGAAGACGGGCGATTGCCAAGCGGGAATTCTCCCCGTTCCGGGAGTGCGGAATGAGCCCCGGGGAGGCGCGCGAGCCGCTCCTCTTCCCAACCCCGGCATGACCCGACCTCTCCACAGGGATTGGCAACCCCTATCCCCACTTGGTCTACTGAATTCCTGGTCTGCTGGTCGAGTGGCCAGACACTTGGCGAACGATCGTCCCCTCCTCGTTTCCCGACCCGGATCCATGCAACACTCCACTGCCCCTCTGCTGTGGTCTCTGATTCTGGCAGCCTGCCTGGGGGGATTGCTCCCGGCACCGGCCCGGTCGCAGGATGAACCTCCCGTGGTGCCGAGCGAGACCGTGGTGCTCTTCAACGGCAAGGACCTCGCCCCGTTCTACACCTTCACCCGCGACACCGGCCATGCCGACCCCCTGCGGGTGTTCACGGTGGTCGACAACATCGATGGCAACCCCGCCATCCGGATCTCCGGAGAGGGGAGTTTCGGCGGGCTGATCACCCGAAAGTCGTATGCGAACTACCGGTTGGTGGCCGAGTTCCGCTGGGGAGAGCTGACCTGGGGAGGGCGGAAGAAAGCGGCCCGCGACAGTGGGATTCTGCTGCACTGTTTCGGCCCTGACGGGGGCTACAACAAGACGTGGCACGCCAGTGTCGAATGCCAGATCATCGAAGGGGGAGTGGGCGATTTCCTGGCGGTCCCGGGCGAGACGGCCGACGGGACCAAATACACCCCCCGCCTCACCGCCGAAGTCGACTTCGACAAAGACAAAGAGCCCTTCTGGAAAGCGGGGGGCACTCCCAAGACCATCAGTTCGGGGCGGATCAACTGGTTTGGCCGCGATCCCGATTGGGCCGATGAGCTCGCTTACCGTGGTCCCCGCGACGTCGAAAGCCCCCACCCCGAGTGGACTCGCGTCGAAGTGATCTGCGACGGTGCGACCATCACCAACATCGTGAATGGGCAGGTGGTCAACAAGGCGTACGATGTCTTTCCTGCCTCGGGCAAGATCACCTTCCAGACCGAAGGGGCCGAAATCTTTTTTCGCAAAATCGAGCTGCACCCGCTGAAAAAAGAGGGACGCTAACCCAACTGGTCATGCGGGGCCCCGGTACCTGGCGAGCCCCACCCCCCTCAGGCGGGCGGAACCTGCCCCACCCCCCGGCAGGCGGTGTCGAACAACGTCTGGATCAGTTGAGTCGCCACCGCAGCGAGCGGGCTGCCCAACACGGCCTGCAGTTGCTGACGGGTTTCGCGATGCCGGTTGACCTCACAGGCCGCCTCGCGCACCCGCTCCAGCCCCACCTCCCCCAGGCTCGACACGTGGGTCTCCCACAACGCCCAGTCGGCCCAGGTCCAGTCGCGAAACAACCCCGGTTCGACTGCGGGCAGACCCCCCGGCATCCCATTCGGCCCGTGCAAGCCAGAGGGCTCCGCTCTGCCCGGGAGATTTCCTCCCCCGGCCGCCAGCTTCTGCCGCGTCCCTTCCGCAGACTCCTCCCTCTCGCCCCGCTCCTGTCCCCCCCGGGAAGAGCGTGACCCCTCCGCCCGATTCGAATCGGCCGCAGACCCCATCCCCCCAGGCCCGAACCCGCCGAAACCCAGAGGGGCTCCCGGGGGTGCGAATACCTCCACCTCCACGCCAAACGCCCGCGCCAACCGGTGCAGGGTCAGCAGTCGCGGATGCTGGGTGGTGCCATGCTCCAGATGGTGCAGCGTGCTGCGGGAGACCCCCGCCCGCTCTGCGAGTTCCTCCAGACTCCACCCCGTACGCAGCCGCTGCGCCCGGATTCCGGCCGCGAGCTTTTGGGCGCAAATCGTTTCTTTATCAAGAGTTGCGACTGGGCTCATGACGTGACTCCAGAGACCTCGCCAGAGAAAGTTCACCAAACTGACCACATCTGGAAAAACGTCCCATTGAGTGTGGCTACGCGTACATTAGAGTGAATAACGACGCGTGTCCAGTGCAACACTTGTTCAAATCAGTTTGGGTCCGGAGGAGAGTTCGATGGTGCGGATTGTGCGTTTGTCGCTGGCAGAGGGAGTTTCACTTCCCGACGACGGGGTGGAGATCGATTGGCCGGAGGATGCCCGCCGACGACCGCGGGAACAGGCGTCTCACGGGAGCCCGGCCGACAGCCCTCCCACCCGACGCCGCCGGGGTCGACCGAGAAAGCACCCGCCACAGACCGATTGGCGGTCCACGGGAACTCCAACGGCCCAACAACCCCTTCCACAGAACCCGGCAGACGCGGAACGTCGGCCACATTGAGTGCCGGCGCTGTGTGGCGTGACGGCAGAGACGGGTGCCGGGGAGGGCGCAACTTCCTGATCCCCGGCAGCCCCGCGCGAGATGTGGTCGCCTCCGCCTGAGACCGGACCGGGTGAGCTGCTGGGGGCTTCCCGAATCAACCAGAGCGGTCGGTCCTGGGGGACTCAGACGGGGGCGGCTGGGTTCCGCGCAGGAACACCCCCGGCGGGCAGGACACGACCTGCGTCCATGCCGAATACCCCCCGGAAATCACATCGAAACATTGGGCTCCCGCGAGCCACTCCCGGCACATTCCCCGGGTGAGGCCTCGCTCGGCGGAGTCGTGACGGCAGGGGGGCCGAACCGTTGCGTATTCCGCCCCTGCCAGTTGGCTCCGACGGCACACGGTTCGCTTTCGAGGTGCACGGTGATGATCTCGGCCAACAGCGCCCGGCGCCGGCGGTCCCACTGCAGCGAGTGCCGCACGTCGGTGTGCGAAGCACTGGGATGATTCGACGGATAGCCCTTCACCCGGGTCCCCCGCCAATGCTCGGCCGAACCGTGCCAGAGCTGGCTGAAGCCGGTGGGGACCCAGCCCGACTGCGGCACAATCCACCGCGTTCCCAGGTCAAATCCCGCGGGAAAGTGCAGTTCGTAGGTCGAGCGCCATTGCTGGTGCAGATATCCCGAATCGCGCAGGCGGACCCAGTCGTTCCACGATTTGACCATCACCCGGTCAAATCCGTAAATCACCTCGGGATCGAGATGGGCCACCTGCAGCGCCTGGCGGGTGTTGGTGGGCAGGATCACGTCGGCATCCAGATGCCAATGCCAGCTCTCGGTCGAGAGTTGCTGCAGCCCCCGCTCAATCAGATATCCGCGGTTGAATTCCCGTCCCGGAGTGATCCCTTCGCGGGTGATCAGCGTGTCGAGGTTGAACTGCCGACAGACCTCCCGGGTCTCTTCATCCTCGGGGGTGGTCACCACCAGCCAGCGATCGAACAGGGCCCGGTTGTGCTCGGCGGCAACAGCCAGGAAATCGCCGTAATTCACACAAACCGTCAGGGCTTCCAGTAACACGGCACCATCCGCTGGGGAAGTTCAGACAAGACACTCGCAGGCCCAGCCAGAGCTTCCGCGTGGAGAGGTGGCCGCGGGGGGTCGACACACATCCCCCAGTCCGATTCTTCAGCCCGCTGGGAGGGGGTGTCAAGACGCAAGTCCGGGGTCGCCACCCCAACCGGGAGGATCGGTGGGGTTGTAACGAAGACGCCTCATCCGACCCGGACCGCGACGGGGCAAACCGGGCATAACTCCCGGGGTGAACCGAGTCCCCCCCCTCGCGTTCAGCGAGCTGGCGATCCCGCCGTCCGGGCCAAAACCGCGGTGGCCCAGCCGGTGGCCATCATCGAGATGAACTGGTCCTTGCCCCACGGATCGCCATTGTCGAAGAAGACCTGCACGGGTGTTGCGCGGGTCGCCACATGCCACGAGCCGTCGGGCTGCTGGGTCCGCCTCAGAAACCCGGTTCCGCGGCGAATCACCTCATCCCCCGGAGAGAGCCCCGAATCCAACAGCGCATACAACGCGGTGGCGGTGGCGTAGGCATCTCCCCCCAGTTCGGCGGTCTGCGACCAACTGCCATCGCGATTCTGGGTCTGCAACAGCGATTGCCGGGCCCCGGCCGCCTCAGCCGGTGTTCCCCCCAGCAGAGACACACTCCAGGCGCGGGCCACCCGGTCTTCGTGCAGCCGGGTGGTCTGGCGGGCCAGCCAACCGCGCGTCCGCTCGACGGCGGCCTCCCCGGTGGCCTGCCGCACCCCTCGGGCGTAATGTCGGATCCCCGCGGCCGCCAGAACCGTTTCGAACACGACCGATTCCTCGGCGGGGGGGCGAATCGAGTGCAATTCCCACGCTCCTTCCACCGACTGGGTTTTCAGCAGATACGCCACCATCGCGTCGGTCAGGTCATCGGCCGGCTCCCCGGACAACCGGAGGGTCCAGAGGGCGTAGCCGACGGTCAGGGCCTTGCCTCCCACCCCCTCACCGGCGTGCAGCTCGTCGGTCCGCTTCGCGAACGACTCCCGCACGAAGGTGAGCAGTTCCTGTTCAAGTTCGGTCTGGCGGGGAAGGTCGAGCCGCTGGGCGGCGGTCAGCGCCAGCAGCGGCAGCGTCTGGTGGTGGCAGGCGAAGCACTGGCGGTGTTCGGGATACTCGCGGGCACCGCGGGTCAACACGCGCAACCCGCTGGCCACGGCCCGAGTCACGTCTTCATCGGTGGCGGCCCCAGCGGTTGTCGTCCCGTCCCCTTTCGTCTCGTTGATTTGGGGCTCGTCCTTCCCGGACGGGCTGATCGCAGACTGTTCGATGGGTCGGGAGGGGCTGGCCGGGGGTTGCGACCAGGCCGGGCTCATGCACCGCAGGGGAGCGAACAGCAACCCGGCGAAGAGAGCGATCCGCCCCACAGGAACCACGCGACCTCGGCAGTTGGCAGACTTGGGCACAGGTTGTTCCGCGAGACAGAGGCAGGGTGGGCGACTCAGCGTTGGGCCAGTTCACGCAGCAGGGCGCAGCCCCGTTCGAGGGTGCGGTCGTCGGTGGCGTACGACAGGCGGAAGTGGGTGTCTTGCGGGCAGAAGACATTGCTGGGGATGATCAGCAACCCCCGCGAGATCGCCTCGGTGCAGAACTCGGTGGCGGTTCCCCAGGGGGCTTTCGGAAGCAAAAAGAACGCGGCATCCGCCCGGGGAATCTCGTAGTACGGGCTCAATTGCGAGACGACGTAATCCCGCTTGCGGTGGTAGTCGCGCACGCGATCGCTGATGTCGCAATCGAGGGCGGCCAGACCGGCATACTGCACCGGGTGCGGGGCGCAGACAAAGGTGAACTGCTGCAGCTTCAGCATCTGCTGCACCAGCGCGGATGGAGCATGGGCATACCCCAGCCGCAATCCGGTCATCGAGTGCGACTTGCTGAAACCATCCACCACGATGGTCTGGTTGTTGAACTGGGCGGGGGAGACGAAGGGCTGGTCGTAGCAGAAGTCGTGGTAGATCTCATCGCTGAGCAGGGCGATGTCCCGTTCCGCCGCGAGCCGGGCCAGTCCCTCCACCTCGGCTGCCGTGGCGAGGGCCCCGGTGGGATTGTTGGGGGAGTTGAAGACAATGACCCTGGTCCGGGGAGTGATCGCCTGCCGGACCCGGTCGAGGTCGATACGGAAATCGGGAAAGGTGTCGATCTCGACCACTTTCCCACCCACCAGCGTGGTGAGGTGGCGATACATTACGAAATACGGGCTGAAGACCAGCACCTCGTCTCCCGGATTGACGAGCACCGACAGGGCCAGCGTCAGGCCGCCGCTGGTTCCGCTGGTGATGAACACCTTGCGGTCGGCATGCCCGTATTGGGCATCGATGCGGGCCTGCAGCCGGTCGATCAGCGGCGCAATCCCCTGGGTCTGGCTGTAGGCGTTTTTTCCGTCGGCAATCGCCTGACAGAAGGCCTGCTTGACCGGCTCGGGGGTGTCGAAGTGCGGCTGGCCGATCGAGAGATTGATGGGGTGTTTCAGACGGGCCCCGAGGTCAAACACCTTGCGGATCCCCGACGCGTCGATGCGCTGCATGCGTTCGGCAATCCAGTGTTCGCTCATGATGTTCCAGCCGCAGGAGAGAGAGTGGCCAGCCAACGCGGACCGGTCCGTGCCAAGTGGCCGCGCAGCTCAGACGGGCGAGTCTACAACCCCCGCTCGATCCACTTCCAGCCCATCCACGTTCAGCGCAGCCCGGCACAGGGCGTCAGCCGGCGTGATCACCGGCCCCCCAGACGGCCCCCGGTTTGCCCGGGTCGTGTCACACCACCAGCACTTGGGGGTCGAGCGATTGGGGCACCAGCCAGGAGTCACACCCGGCACGGTCCAACCCGTGGGCTCGGGGACAAATCATGCCGAGGGGCCTGGCTCCGGAGAGACTTCTGCGCCCCGGTCGACAGCCTGGCGGCGACCCGCGGTCCGCGCAAAAAAAAACGCATGCCCGGCGGAAGAAAAAGAGGCATCCATGCCACACAGACCGTCCATGGTGCGTAGAGGTCTGGCGATGCCTGGATGATGACACCGAGTGAGGGGCTTTTTCTTCAACGCCGGACATGCGGGGGTGGCCGCAGCCGGTATCTGGAGGGAGATTGTGGGAAAACGTCCGGACGCATCGGCGAACGAAGCAAAACCAGCGATCGGGAACCGTCAGCCGGACAGATCTTTGAGCAGCGGATTGAAGCTGGGCATCTCCTGCCGCAACAACTGCAGCCAGGCGACGGGGTTCCAGATCTCGACGCAGATCACCGCGCCAATCAGCATCACTTCCCCTTCGGGAGGCACATCGAGGAACTCGCGAAATCCCTCGGGAATCACCAGTCGCGACCGGCCTGCCAACCGCACGGTTCGGGACCGGGTCGAAAGCAGCCGGCCAAACCGCTGCACTTCGCCCCACTTCTGCTCCATCCGACCCAACTGAATCTTCTGTTGGATCAGCGTCACGCCATCATCGAGCCGCTGCTGCCATTCCTCCGGCCGCCACAGGCTCAGGCATCCCGCCTGCTCCTTCACCAGAATCACATCCCCCGTGGGGCTGCTGACTGGCTCGGCCAACTCCGCCGGCAACGAAATCCGAAACCGGTCGTCAACGACCCGTTTGAACTCACCGGTGATGAAGGTTGGCGCTGATCCCACAGCCATCGCCCTGGTTGCTTTGGTCACGATGTGAGGGAGTGCCGATTACAGGTGCCCGTGGGTTCACGCCAGGCCCCCCTCACGAGACGCCGCTCGGAACCAAACCCCACAGCTCGCCCCGCCCGCCGACCAAGAAATCGACTGGCGTCCCGAGCATATTGGGCCTGTTTCCCACAATCAACTGATTGTCAAAGAGCGGTTTGGGCACAAAAC
>JBKDUK010000034.1:0-14352 GCA_046339535.1 Planctomycetaceae bacterium
CCGGGGGGGGGGGCGGGGGGGGCCGCGGGGGCGCCCGGGGGGGCGCAATGGGGGGCGGCGGCCTGCCCCGGGGGGGTGGTTTTTCTGGGGGTGGCATGGGAGGAGGGGCCCCGCGGATGGGGGGCTCGCCCGGTGGCGGTCTGCCCCGTGGAGGTGGCTTTTCCGGCGGTGGCGCGCCGGGCGGCGGAATCGGAGGGGGAATGCCCCGTGGCGGGCTCGGTTCTCCCGGACTTTCCGCCCCCCGAGGCGGTGCCCCCAGTCCGTCACGCCCTTCGAATCCCGGCCTCGGTGGGGGAGCTCCCGGAGGAATTTCTGGTGGTGGCCGTGCTCCAGTGGGGCGTGCTCCCCAGGTTGGAGGTGGTCCCTCCGCTGGCCCCCGGCCTTCCGGCGGAGGCATGAATCTCCCTCCCGGCCGTGCAGCACCAGCAACTCCCTCGCGACCGAGTGTCGGAGTCCGTCCCGGCCCCACGCAGGCCGGTCCCAATCAACCCGGGGCTGGACAGCTCGGTCGCGGTCCGGGAGCGGGCCCCGCTCTGGGGAACTCCCCGACCACTGGCACGGGCAGATCCCCCGCTGGTGGACGCACCCCAGGTGCCATCGCGGGACCGCCCGCAGCAGGTCGTTCCGCGCCGGGTCGTTCCGCGCCGGGGAGTGCCGCGCCGGGGAGTACCGCACCAGGGGGAGGAGACCGGCCCGGCTTGAGAGGCGGAGCGGCTCCCGGTGCCGGTCGGGGCACTCCCGGCAGCACCGTCGGTCAACCGGGGGGCAAACAGCCCGGACAGGTCCCTGCGAATCGCGGGGCGGACAACGCGGTTGGTCTCGCCCCAGGCAATCGCTCGGGGGGGGGCAAGCTCGCCGACCAATTGCGGGCCGCTCCGGCGCGCCCGACGGGTCCGTCGGGAACGGCCCCAGCCGGGGGGCCGCGGGGGAACGAGCGTCCTCAGTTGTCGCTGCCCGGAGACAGCGCCGGCCGAAATCCGGCGCGGCCCGGGCTGAACCGGGTCGCCTCCGCCTCACCCGCCAATCGCGGGAATGGATCCGCGGCGAAGAACCTGCTCGATGTTCGGGACCGGACACCTCCAACCGGAACGGCTGGCAAGGGAGGATTCGCCGGTCGTCAGGGAATCATCCGGGGCCAATCCCCCGAGGGGGACCGGGGTCCGAACGACCGCGGCCCAGGGCGTGATCGCTCCGTGGCGGGTCGGGCTGGCACGGCAGGCCCGGGCTCCGATCGTCGCAATCCCGGAGCCATCACGGCTGGTCCCGCCCGTCGCCCCGAGACGCTGTTACGACGTGTGGGAAATGATGTCGGTCAAAAGGTTGGCTGGAATCGCTCTGGGAGACCCGGCGGACCGGGGGGGCCAGGGCGCGGTCCTGGTGGTCGGGGGCCCGGCGGTATGGGGCCCAATCACCACGGCGCGCATCACGCCTACCATGGCTCCGGCTGGCGGAACTGGGGTTATGCCCCATCGTTCGGCTGGGGCTGGGGATCTGGTCTCGGCTTCTGGGGAGGCTGGAACTCCTACTCAGGTTGGGGGCTTGGCTGGGGCACTGGCTGGGGCTGGGGAGGTTGGGGTTCCCGCTACGCCTATTCCCCCTGGGGCTGGGGCGCCCCTCTGGGCCGCTTCGGCTGGTACGCGCCGTATGGATCGCTCGGCTGGGGTTGGGGAGGCTGGGGTACCCCCTGGTACGACACTTCCGTGTGGTACTCGGCCCCGTGCTGGCGAAACACGGTCTGGACGCCCACCTATTGCGGTCTGGGACTCGGCGGCGTCGGCTTGGGCTGGTACCACTGCGGCTGGCCGTGGCTGGTCAGCTATGGCCTGAATTCGTGGGGTTGGAACAACGCCTGGTCCGCCCCTGCGGGCCCGGTGCTGTACACGCCGGGTTATGTCTACGACTACAACCCCGACCAGAACACGATGAGCTACGGCACGCTCCTCTCTCCCCTGCTGGCCGATTCGACCGACACCGTCGCGGTCGCCGAACCGCGGCTGGTCGATCTCGAAACGACCGCGATTGCGGCGGGAAATCCGCAGGGAGCGCCCGTCACAGCACCTCCGACGGTCCCGCCTGAGACGGCGACCGCGCCTCCCCCGACAGGCCCCGCCGTCGAGGCCGCCGCCACGCCCGGGCAGGAACCCCCTCCGGCCACCGACGATGATCGCGAGAGCGCCCTGGTCTTCGCCGAGCGGGGTGAGAACGACTTTCGCAATGGGGACTACAAGAATGCGGTCTACTCGTGGAAGCATGCTTTGGTCGACGATCCCGAAAACGGTGTGCTGGTAATGATGCTGGCGCAAGGTTTGTTCGCCACGGGGGAATATTCGCAGGCGGCCGGAGCGGTTCAGCAGGGTTTGCAGATGCTCCCCCGCGACAAGTGGGGGGTGGTGGTCGAGAATTTCCGCGAGCTCTACGGCCCGGCGCAAGACTACACCACGCACCTGCGGGCGCTCGAGAAGACGATCCGTGAGAAGCCCGAAGATCCCGCCCTGCGGTTCCTCGCCGGCTACCACTACTTCTTCCTGGGCTATCCGCAGCAGGCGCTCGACCAGCTCGACAAGGGGCTGAAAAAAGCCCCCCGCGACCAGGTCGCGAAAAAGCTGCGTGACCAGGTCGACGCCCGCCTGAAGGAACAGCAGGCCAAGGATCAGCCCGCACCGGCTCCGGCGACCACCCCTCCGGCAACCTCTCCCCCGGCGAACACGCCTCCCACGAATCCCCCGCCGCCACCACCGGCCGGTGATGCCGGCGCCTGAGATGGCAAACTCGCGCCAGAAGCCCGGATCGATCTGGTACCGCCCGGGAGATGGTCGTGAGGCCGCATGGGCGGGGCAGACTCCTCGGCGCTGGGGACCAGCCGCGCCCGGGTGAACCGGTCGGGCCGCCGATGTGCTGTGACCCGGAACAAGACAACGGGCTGCGCCGCACGTTGTGGTGCGCGCCGCACGGCGACGGTTGCAAAGCACAGATCCGCGCAGAAGAATCGGGCGGCTGAGCCACCATCTGGTTTGGCCCCGTACCTTCGCCGGAGCTGTCTCATGCCTCGCCTGCGCCCGTTCGTTTTGTGTCTCGTGGTTGCCCTGTTCTCCTCCGCCAGTACGTGGTTCTGGCTCTCGCAGCAGGCCGTTCCCCCAGCGATCGCTGCCGAGAGTGGACCCGGTTGGGTGAAGGGGATGGGATACGGTTGGGTCTGGGGTCCCGATGACGAGCTCGGCGCCCTCAACACCAGCACTCACCAGACCCGCGCCCGGGCTCTGCAACTGGCGAAGACCGGGCAGGTCTACGACCTGGGGGTCAACTACAGCCGCAACAGTTTCAAATGGCCGGGGCACAGTCCCGGCGAGGTGATCACCTTCCGGTCACCCGAGGGGGTCAAGCGACAGCGGGATCTCGACTTCACCCTCCCCGACAAGAACCCCTCCGGCCAGGGGTGGCACAGCTGCGCGCTGTTCATCAATGACAATGTCGGCACCCAGATTGACGGGCTGGGGCATGTGACCGTGGGGGAAGACAACCATTGGTACAACGGCTTCAAAGAAAGTGACTGGGGAGGGAACTTCGGCATCCGCAAGTGCTCGGCCACGAACATTCCGCCGATCATTGCGCGGGGTGTATTGCTGGATATCGCGGGGCTGAAGCAGATGAAGGCGCTGCCGCCGCACTACGCCATCACCCCCGCCGATGTCGACGCCGCCTGCCAACGCCAGGGGACCGAACTGCGGCCGGGCGACGTCGTCCTGTTCCGCACCGGGACGCTGCAATTCTGGGGCGAAGACGGTGCCGATGTCGAGACCCTGAAGGAATACGACACGGCGGGGATCACCCTCGAGACCGCCCGGTACCTGATCGAACAGAAAGGTTCCCTGCTGGTGGGGTCCGACACCAGCGGCCTGGAGGTCGCCCCGGCCCCCGCCGGGAGCGACACCTTCATTCCGGTCCACAAGTACCTGCTGATCGAGCAGGGAGTGCACATTGGCGAGTTCCACAACCTCGAGGGACTGGCCCGCGACAAGGTCTACGAGTTTTGCTACGTCGCGACCACCGCCAAGATCGCAGGCACAGTCGCCGGCTTCGCCCTGCGTCCCCTGGCGATTCGATAACCCGGTCGGGAGGCCATCCTCGCGCATCCGACAGAAAGAACTGACCCTCGGCGCTGGGGCCGCACCGCACAGCCGTCGTTCGGTCCGAATGAAATCGGCGTATCCAGAATGTAGGGAGCACAAGCAGGCAAGGCGCCTATCACTGCAGTGTTTGCCACGCAACACCGCGAATGGCCGTCGCAGCGACAGCGGGCGGAGGGTCCCCCTTGTTGGGGCGAGCCCGACGAATACGTGGCAAGTCATGGTGTGGATGGGGTTGTGGTGAGTTGGGTGGTTGGCTGCCGGCCGGTGCCGGTCGGGGGGGGCGACAATCGCTGGCCCGCGCCGAGTTGCACGAACCGCGCGGGCCGCGAGAGGAATTGTTGGCCCATTGGGCCGGGACATGTCGTTGGGGGCCTTTCCCGGCCCGCTGGGCCGGGCTGGGGGAACGGCTGGCCCTTTGGGCCGTTTGGGGCCGGCGCCCGTTGCTTGTGCGAGATGGCCTTCAGGCCCCCGGAACGCCGGCATCGCCTACGCGGGGCGCTTCACAAACCGTCGGGCCTGCCGGGCGGGAGTTGGGGCAGAGGCGGCCGGGGGTTGGTGTGGGGAGTGGTCTTACGGCCCAATCGGGCCGTCGTCCGGCCCAAAGGGCCAGCCGTTCTCCCAGCCAGGGTCGTAGGCCCTGGAAAGGGAATCCCACCAACACACCGTCCGGCCCAACGGGCCAACCGTTCCTCGAACCGTGCGGGCCATGAGAAGAATTGTTGGCCCGTTGGGCCGAGACATGTCGTTGGGGGCCTTTCCCGGCCCGCTGGGCTGGGCTGGGGGAATGGCTGGCCCTTTGGGCCGGTTGGGCGTTTGACCATGGCCCTTCACAAACCCTTGGGCTGGACGGCCGGGAGTTGGTCTGGGGCCTGCTCGATCCTGGGTTGGTTCTCCGCCCATTGGGGAGGCGGTCTTCCGATGAATGCCGATTGGAGCGGACACGGAGGTCCGCTCTCCCGTCATCCGGTCACTGGCCCCAGGCGGACGGTGTGTTCGGAGGGCGGCTCAGCGAACGGGGGTTGGGCCGAGCCATGGTAGCGCCAGAGTCCAGGTGTCGAACCGCATGCGGGATGCGGTCATGTTGCGGGCACCGGTTCCGTTCCGCCCGCTTGAGTGTTGCGGGCGTGGTTGGGTATTGTTCACCTGTCTGGAGCAGAGGCTCCGGAGTCTCATGAGTCACTTCCAGGGAATACGCACCATGCGTCCAGAGAACGGATCTCGAATTGGCTTGCTTGTCGGAAGTCTGCTGCTGGCAGGTTTCGCCGGCTTGTGGGGAACGGAGTCGACCCACGCCGATGACAAGGCGAAGGTGACGCTGCAAATCGCCGACTGGAAATCCATCACCACGAAGATCGCCGCCCACAAGGGGAAGATCGTTGTTCTCGACGCCTGGTCCACTTCATGCCCCCCCTGCATGAAGGAGTTCCCCAATCTGGTGAAGATGAACGCCAAGTACGGCGGCAAGCAGGTGGTCTGCATGTCGCTGTCTTGCGACTACGCGGGCATCAAAAACAAGCCTCCCGAGTTCTACCGCGAGCGGGTCATGAAGTTTCTCGAAAAGGAACAGGCGACCTTCGAAAACCTGCTGGCCAGCGATGAGGCCGAAGTGGTGTTCGACAATCTCAAAATCGCGTCGATTCCCGCCGTCTTCGTCTATGGCAAGGATGGGAAGCTCGCGAAGTGCTTCAACAACGACAATGCGACAACCGACGAAGAAGGCTTCACGTACGCCGATGTCAGCAAGTTCGTCGAAGATCTGCTGAAGAAATAGTGGTCCCGACCGTGGGGAGCGGGGAGATTCGTCGCCGACGCCACCCCCTGCAGCTTCGGGAATTCCAGCGGTGCTGGTCCCTGGTCGAACCCAGACGCGGGATTCAACTCCCCCGGCTGCCGGTGGCGGCTGACTGGAGCCATGGTGCCGGTTGTGTTGCTGTGCGTTCGCATCCCAATCCTTTCTGACCGGGTCCGCCTCATGCTCTCTCGCGTTCTCTGTGCCAGTCTTGCCCTCTTCGTCACCATCGGCACAGGGACCAGCCGTGCGGACGGTCCATTCCCCCCACACAAGATCGCCGACAACACCTACTACGTCGGCTCGCAGGATCTCGCGACCTATCTGATCACCACCCCCGAGGGTCACTTCCTGATCAACAGCGGTTTTGAGGAAACGGTCCCTCTCATCCGCGACGCCGTGCAAACCCTCGGATTCAAGCCGACCGACGTCAAATACATCCTCGCGAGCCACGCCCATTCCGACCATGTGGCGGGGCATGCCCGGCTCAAGGAGTTGACAGGGGCCCAGGTGCTGGTCATGCAGGGGGATGAGGAGGTCATCCGCAAAGGGGGGGAAGGACAATACCTTTACACCGACCAGCGCTGGCTTCCCTGCCCTGTCGACCGGGTTCTGAAAGACCGCGAGAAGTTGACCCTGGGGGGAGTGACGCTGACCGCCCATCGCACCGCGGGACATACCCCCGGCTGCACCACCTGGACCTGGCGGACCACCGACCGGGGCCGGCCGTTGGATGTCGTGGTGATTGGCAGCCCGAATGTGAACCCCGGTTATCAACTGGTGGGAAACACGGCTTACCCGGCCATCGCCGCCAACTATGCCGCGACATTCCGGCGGCTGCACAGCCTGCCCTGCGATATTTTCCTGGGGGCGCATGGCGACTACTACAAGCTGCCGGCCAAACACGCCACGCTGAAGACCAGTGATGTCAATCCCTTCATCGATCCGCAGGGCTACACAGACTACGTCACGTTCAAAGAGAAGGCGTTTCGTGAGGAACTGACCCGCCAGGGGGGGACCATTTCCGAGCCGGCAGTCAAGCACTCGTTCTTCATCGCCGGGCCGACGTTCACCGGAATCATCGGCGAAGAGGGAGAGGAACTGTGGAATGCTGGTCAACCGGCGGCGCGCGATGGGTATGTCCTGCCGAACGGTAATGTATTGATTGCCTGGGGCGATGAGGTGCGGGAGTTGACGCGGGAGAAGGAGGTGGTCTTCCGCTACCGCAAGTCGGCCGAGAATGCCGAGTTGGGAACCGTGCAGCGACTGGCCAACGGCAACACGCTGATCACCGAGTTGGGCAAACGCCCCCGCCTGTTGGAGGTCAACCCCGCCGGAGAGATCGCCGTGGAGTGCCCCCTGCTGCCCGAGACCGACAACGCCCACATGCAGACCCGCATGGCTCGGCGGCTGCCCAATGGCAATTATCTGGCCCCCCACCTGCTGGCGTTCAAGGTGAAGGAGTACACGCCGCAGGGGAAGGTCGTGCAGGAGTTTGCGACCGATCTGCCGGAGTTGGGAGGGCGGCCGGCCGAGAACTGGCCCTTTACGGCGATCCGTCTGAAGAACGGTCACACGCTGGTGAACCTGACCCATGGCAACAAGACGGTCGAGTTCGACCCGCAGGGCCACGTGGTGTGGAAGGTGGGGAATGACGACTTTCCCGAGCTGAAGCCGTTTGCCGATCCGTGCGGCGGGCAACGCCTTCCCAATGGCAACACCGTGATCGCCAGCTATGGCACTCAGGGGCCGATCAAGGTCTTCGAGGTGAATCGTGAGAAGCAGATTGTCTGGAAATACACCGGTCCCCATCGGGCGCATGAGATTCAGGTGCTGACGACCAATGGCGAGCCAATCGAAGGGGATCCGCTGAAGTAAAGCCGGGCATGCCCGGATTGCGGTCATGCCCGGAGGTTCCGTCGAGCAGAACTGTGCCTTCACTCAGCCAAAACTCGCCAGCCGACCACCTTCTTTTTTCACTTTACCGGAGTCAATTGCATGGCCAACGGATTGAGGCGTCTCGCGGGGATCGGCAGCGCGGCGGGCCTGGCGATGCTGCTGTTGGCGGCGTGGTGGCACAGCGGGGTTGCGGCCCAGGATCCGAAAGCCAAACCGGGAGCCGTTGAGCGTGACGTGGTCGCCTTGCTGGAGTCCCAACGGGATGCGTGGAATCAGGGAGACATCGAGAAGTTTCTGGTTCCCTATTGGAACTCCGACAAGCTGACCTTCAGCTCGGGAGGAGAGGTGCGGCGGGGGTTTGCGTCCACGCGGGCCCGGTATCTCAAAACCTATCCCGACCGGAAGGCGATGGGCCAGCTTGAGTTTTCCGATCTCGAAACGACGCTGCTCGGGACGGATGCCGTGATGGTGTTGGGGAACTGGCGGCTGACACGCGAAGCCGGGCCGTTGGGGGGAAACTTCACCCTGGTGCTGCGCCGCATCGAGGGCGAGTGGAAAATTTTGCACGACCACACTTCACGACGGATCGCGGATTGAGAGGCCAGACTGGTCCGCAGCAGTCAGGCTGCACCCAGACGGAGAGAGTCTGGGTCTGAGGCATGTTCGTCTGGTCATGGTGGATGGTGGGTCAAGCCACCCCCGGGGGCGATGAGAGGGGCTTCGATTCAGTCGCGTCGTGTCACAAAAGAAACATCCTGCCAGAGTACGGTCTCTCTGGCAGGATGTGGTGTCCTGACAACCTGGATCAACTCAACAGGGACGTTGTAAGCCCGTCAGTCGTCGCGGGAGCGCTTGCGAGCCGAACCCCGGAGAATCGCATCAGGCAACAACACTCTTGCGACGGAACTTGCGGAACATGGCAAGGGCCAAGACAACTCCCGCCTGAGCCAGGTAAGTGGAGGGCTCGGGCACTGGAGCGGGAGGAACCGGAGGTGTCGGGGTTCCCCCTTGATCACCGTTTCCGAAACCATCATATTTAAAACCAGAGGGAGCTTGACCGCTTCCATCATCGAAGGTGAAGGTCGCATCTGCCAGCCGTCCTTTGATGAAGTAGGCCTGGGACTGCACGTCGGCTGCCGGCGACTTCAGTGTGACATTGAATCGGGGGGGAAGAACGGTGTCTGTGTTGAACAGCTGAAATTCAACCGTCTTAAAAGACTGGGTGAAGTCGCCGGGGGTCAGTGTTTTGAACGCCAGCTTGGCGATACTGAACCCGGTGATCGGATCTGCCTGCCAGAGTTCCATCGTGATGTCTTCAGTCGTCTGGGGGCCCCGCTTCATATCGAATTTGGCCGAGATCGGACTGTAGGCCGTCGATCCCGAGTACTCGAAGGACCAGAAATACGAGTGGTCGACGTCGACCTGGGTCTGCGCATTTGCCTGGCCGAATTGCAGGATTGTCAGAGGCCCTGCAGAGGCAACTCCACCTGCCATGGAGAAGGATGCGGCAGCGATTGAGAAAAGAAGAGCGAAACGACGACACATGGTTGATGGCTCCTGAGGAGAGAGAGAAGGTGAATGCGGAACTCATTCCGCGCACCTGACGGATCCACCTAATAGCAAGTGAACGTTCCAGTCAACATTGCGCTTGCATTAGACGAATTTTTTTTACTAACGGTAAAAACCTTCGTTCAATGAATCCCCGATCCCTTTCTGCTCCGTTTTCTGACAGGCGGCAATTTGTACCAAGTGTATGGGTTGTAACGACAGAGGCTCCTGCACGCCTCACGTCTGCAGAGGCTGCTCAGGTGATGGTTGGCGACGAGGTGTTGAGGAGCGCTTCGTCACATACGGTCAATCCCCGTATTTCAGGCGATCCATCGGTCTTGGCGGACCATTCTCCCGACTCGTAAAATGCCGTGCACGAATCCTGATCTTTATCGGGCCGGGGGGATCGTGTTTCCCCAGCAAAAATGTGGCCGCATGTATACATATCGTTGTCGTTCTTTGCCCGACCCAGCGGTGGAATAAAAGGCTGCCGCGTTGTCTTTGCGGCGCAGCACATGGAATTCCTGGAAGCCGCGAGACTCCGTTCGGCTGGAGGGTTTGGGCCGAAAGATGTCGGACTCCGTCGAAAAAGGGCACCGTCGAGTGCCGCATCGAATGCTCGTTCGCAGCGTATTCGGAAACGTCTCATTCAATCGCGAAAGGATTGCCACTTCGTTTTCACGGAAGTCATGAATCCGCAACGGATCTCAATATCGCTCCATAAAAACCGAATCCGCCAAGACCCCCGAAGTCAATCGGCGGGATTCTTGCCGAAGAGTCGAAGAACTCAACCCGGCCCCGTTCTGCATCGTTCGGTGAGGGATCAACCTGACTTCTTCCCGCTCGCCCCCCCCTCCCCCGGGGCAAAACCGCGGCGGAGGGTGTTTTCGGTGATGTTGACTGGGACGAGGAACTGCAGCAGGTAGTCGGGACCGCCCGCTTTGGAGCCGATGCCCGACATTTTGTAGCCCCCGAACGGGTGCCTTTGGACCATCGCTCCGGTAATCGAGCGGTTGAGGTAGAGGTTGCCGACTTCAAACTCCTGCCGGGCGCGCTTCAGATTCACCGGGCTGCGGGAGTAGACCCCGCCAGTGAGCGCGAACCGGGTCCCGTTGGCCAGTTCGAGGGCGTGACTGAAATCGCGGGCCCGCAACACCACCAGGACCGGGCCGAAGATCTCCTCCTGGGCCAGGCGCGACTCGGGATCGACGTCGACGAAGACATGCGGGGCCACAAAGAATCCCTGGTCGCCCAATTTGCCCGTGTCTCCCTTCACCAGCAGGCGCCCCTCGTCTTCCCCCACGCTGAGGTAGTCTTCAATTCGTTGCCGGGCCTCGGCATCAATGACCGGTCCCACCAAGGTCCCCGGTTGATCGGCCGGACCGATCACCACGCTGGCGACGGCCGCCTGCAGGCGCCGGGCGAATTCGTCGTAGGCGCCGTCGACAACAATCACCCGTGAACAGGCCGAGCATTTCTGACCGGCATAGCCAAACGCGCTGTGAATGACCCCCACGACCGCTTCGTCGAGGTTGGCGTCATCGTCGACGATGATGGCGTTTTTTCCCCCCAGTTCGGCAATCACCCGGCGGATGGAACCCTGCGACCGGTCGGTGTGTGCGGCCGCCTCGTTGATCCCCAAACCCACCGCCTGCGAGCCCGTAAAGGCGATGAGGTCGACATCGGGGTGCGACACCAGCACCGGGCCGATCTCTTCACCCACGCCGGGCAGGTAATTCAGGACGCCGTCGGGAAGTCCCGCCTCCTCAAACATCTCCATCAGCTTGGCGGCAATGACCGGAGACTGCTCGGCCGGCTTCATAACCACGGTATTTCCCGCCACCAGGGCCGCCACCGTCATGCCGGTCAGAATGGCCAGGGGAAAATTCCAGGGGGCAATCACCACCGCCACGCCGCGGGGACGATAGCTGTAGCGGTTTTCTTCACCGGGAACGTCGCACGCGATCGGCTCGTCGAGATCGCGCATCTGCAGGGCGTAATAGCGGCAGAAGTCGATCGCTTCGGCGACGTCGGCGTCGGCCTCGACCCAGGGCTTCCCGCATTCGACGATGATCCAGGCGGTCAACTCGGCCCGGCGGTCCTGCAGCTTGCGGGCAACCAGTTCGAGATACTCGGCCCGGTATGAAACAGGCGTGCGCGACCAGGTCTTGAAGGCGGTGCGGGCGGCAGCCACGGCGTCGCGGGCATGCTCGGCGGTCGCCTTGGCGCTGGCTCCCACCGTCTGACGCTTGCGGGACGGATTCTTCGAGACAATGGTGGCCCGGGTGTCGAACCGCCGGCCGCCAATCACCAGCGGATAAACCCGGTCAAAGTCATCCTCAATTTTCTCGAGGGCCGTTGCGACAGCCTGCCGGGTTTCCTCCAGCCCGAAATCGACGAGGGGCTCGTTCTGAAACAACGGCTCGGGGGGGCGAGCCGGAACGGGATCGAGCGCGGCACGGTCGGCAGGTTTCATCAGCAGATCCGCGATTCGCACATTCTCGGCAAAGCTCGCCCGCAGGAACGAGTCGTTGGAGGTGTTTTCCAGCAGTCGGCGGACCAGGTAAGCCATGCCCGGAATGAGATCGCCAAACGGGGTGTAGATGCGCACGCGGCGTCCCTGTTCAGCAAACAACTGGGCCTGTTCGGCCCCCATGCCATACAGCATCTGCACTTCCCACGCCCCGTCGGGCACTTTCATGCATCGGGCGCAGGCCGTGGCGTGGGCCAGGCTGCGCAGGTTGTGGCTGCCGAACGCGGGGCGCAGCCACCGCCAGTTCTCCATCAGGAATCGCGTTTGGGTCTCGAAATTGTCGTCCGATTGCCATTTGCGCGTGTAGACCGGCACAGGCCAGCCCCGGGCGGCCGCCGCGACGGTCTCATAGTCCCAATAGGCCCCCTTCACCAGCCGAATCCAGATCGGAGTCCCCCGCTTCTCGACCCACTCCCGCAGTCGGGCCAGATCGCGACCGGCATCGGGAAGGTATGCCTGGATGACGATGCCGACGTCGGCAAACTCACGGAACTCGGTCTCGCTGAAGACCTCCTGGAAGATTGCCAGAGTCAGGTCTTTGAACGCGTAGTGCTCCATATCAAAGTGCACGTACGCATGGTGTTCCTGGGCCATCCGCAACAGCGGTCGCAGTCGCGATTTCACTCCCTCGGAGGTTCGCCTGGGATCGAGCGGATTGAACTGGCTGTAGAGAGCCGAGAGCTTGACCGAAACATTGACCCGTGGAATCGGTCCGCGGTGATCGCAATCCAGCTGAAAATTCTCAGGCCAGGCATTCACGACGGGGGCCAGCCCCTGAATCAGATCGAGATAGCTCTGGAGATAGGCGTCGGCCTCCGGTTCGCTGACGATCGCCTCTCCCAACAGATCGAGGGTGAAGGCGAAACCCTGACGCCGCAGACGGGCAAGGGTCTGTGAGACCTCGTCGACTTCGAGTCCGGCGATGAACCGCCGGGCCATCCGGATGGCGTTCCGACGGGCGGTCGTGGCCACAGCGCGCCCCAGCACGGTTCCCGGGGTGGTGACCTCCAGTGCCAGTCGGGTGGCACGCGGGAAGTGATCGGAAATCTCGTCAAAGTACTCATGCAGGTGCCGGATGATCGAATCGGGAGTCCGCAACATCGGCAAGACGTCGATAAACCGGAACATCTGCACTTTGACCGACTCATCGGTCATCGCCCAGGAAAGAATCCGGTCGTCCCACCATCGCCTGTCAAACAGCGATGGGGCACCCCGTTCAAGATGATTCCAGAGATACCGCCCGATCGCCTGCGTCTGGCGTTCAATTTCATCGGCAGTGGCAGCAATTTCGGCCACGGCTGAACCTGGCATTCGGACAGAGGAACCGACACGAGCCTCCATTGTAGCCTGACGGGATCAGTTCTCCCAGACCGTCAGAGAGCAGATCGACCCCTGCGACCGGGCCGTATCGGGCACCTCTGCGATCTCTCCATTCAGTCCCATGGCTCTCAGGCAGAGCGAATTGCCACAAAATCGGCCATTTCGTCGAGCAATTGTCGGGCGGGCGAATCCGGCAGACACTGCAAACGCTGGCGGGCTGAAACCGTGAACTCCACGGCCCTTGTTCGGGCATAGTCGAGCGAGCCAGACGCAACCAGCAGAGGCAACAGTTCCTCCCGGGCCTGGGGGCCCGGACGCGAGAGCAGGTCCCGGACCCGTTCAGCCTGAGCCCCTTCACTGTGGGCCAACAGGTGAATGATGGGCAGCGTCAACTTCTGCTTCTCAAGATCGCTCCCCAGAGTCTTCCCTGTCTGTCGCTCATTTCCCACAACATCCAGCAGATCGTCGGCGATCTGAAAAGCGATCCCCAGATCACGGCCATAACCATCCAGTTCCCGGCAGACCTCTTCAGAAGCTCCCGAATGACGGGCCCCCAATTCACACGCGACTGCACACAGTTCAGCCGTCTTGCCCTCGATGATCTCGAGGTAGGTTTCCTCAGACAGGTCGAGATTGCCGCGTTCCCCAATCTGGCTCATCTCCCCCTCGCAGACCAGATTGGTTGCCCGGCCTATCGAACGGCAGGCGGCAGCGTCTCCCAGGCTGCTGGTGAGGTGAAATGCGTGGGTGAAAAGGTAGTCCCCCAGCAGCACGCTGGTCTCATTCGTCCAGCGGGAGTTGATCGTCGCGACATGGCGACGGGTGGTCGCATCGTCGAGAATGTCATCATGAACGAGCGTGGCGGTGTGGATCATTTCAATGGCGGCGGCCAGTACGCAATGGGCCTCAATCACTTTGCCGCACGCCTGTCCCGACAACAACACCAGCATCGGACGCATCCGTTTGCCCCGATACCCCGCCAGGTGGTCGAGAATCTCGCGGACGTACGGCGACCGGCTGCCGATTTCCTCCGCGAAGATCGTTTCGACGCGCCGCAGTGACTCGCCAACCAGAGTCTGGACGCGAGCCATCAGAGGGGCGGAGGAGGGATTGATCCGGGGGGGTGTCTTCATGAC
>JBKDUK010000035.1:0-24456 GCA_046339535.1 Planctomycetaceae bacterium
TGACAGTACAGGCGGCGTATTCGAAACGCCGGCGGCAGGATGTGCTTCCACTACATGCCAGTCTCGTCGAATTGCTACGCACGTGGTTAGGCGACCGCCCTGCCAAAGAGTCGGTCTGGCCGGGGCCATGGGCGAAAAACAAACACGGTGGTGGAATGCTGAAGCACGATCTCGAAGCCGCCGGAATCCCATACGTGGATGAAAATGGTCTCTTTGCTGACTTTCATGCACTGCGGCATACTTTCATTACAAATATGGTCAAGTCAGGTGTAAACCCAAAGACTGCCCAATCGCTTGCTCGGCATTCCACGATCGACCTGACGATGAACGTGTATACGTCTCTCACGGTTTACGATCAGGCTTCAGCTCTGGCATCTCTCCCCTCAGTACCGTCAACAGAAACGAATGTTTCCCAGGCTGAAAGCCTGGGAGCAACTGGAACAAGTGGCCACAAAAAGGTGCCCACAGTGGTGCCGAGAGGTGCCAAAACTGGTGCCATTCACCTGACATCAAATGGTGGTGAGTCTGCATCAGATTGCACTGACGGAAGCCTGGATTCGTCTCGCGGGCCACCCGATAAAAACGCAGGAATCCCCGATAAAAACGGGGATTCCTGCCGCACATTGCATCGCTCTGCATCGCCAATCCAAGCGGAGAGGGTGGGATTCGAACCCACGGTGCCCTTTCAGACACGCCGGTTTTCAAGACCGGTGCATTCAACCGCTCTGCCACCTCTCCGTGGCGAAGATTTTAACCCCGGCACGCCCCGCTTGGGTAGTGCAGCGGCTTCACGACCGATGTCTGGGTGATGTCGGTCTTGTGGACGTCGGCAAGGCCACAGGGGAAGGAAGGCAGGGTTTGACGTTATCGACGGACGCCCGACGGCTCTGCCGTGCAGTGCGCTCTGGGCCCCCCTCCGTCTCTTCGCCCGATTGATGTCGGGCGATCGGCCGGGAGAAACCTTGGCTCGCCGACATTCCTCCCCGCAACGCCAGGCCGAAAACCGCCCAGTTCGCCCGGCTTGCCGAGGTTCCAAACGCCTCTTGACCCGCGCGGCGGTTCCGGGGTATCAACCCCGCCCCCTTCTCCCGGCGGTCTGGGAGGTTTTGCCGGGCCCGTGCTGCACGGCCCCGCCCGGCTCTCCCGGCCGAATCGCTTCGCCCCTCCTCCCCGGCTACGCCTCTCCAAATGAACCCGTGGTCGAATTTCGCCACCCAGGTGCGGCAACGGCTGGGGCTGCTCTCGCTCAAACAGCAGGCCGCATTGGGAGGCGTGATGGGCCTGGGACTGCTGGCCGGGGGTTGGTACTTCGCCAGTCAGCCCGCCACTCCGGCTGCCGTGCCCCTGTGGGGAGGTCAGGCCCTGCCGACCGCCGAGATCCGCACTGCCCAGGCGAAACTCAAGGAGGCGGGAGTCACCGACGTGCGGGTGGTCCGCGGGCAACTGCTGGTCCCCCCCGACCAGGTGGCCCACTGCGAAAGCGTGCTGCAGTCGCTCGCCCCGGCCAGCGAGGCCCCCAGCAGCCGGTTCGAGAAAGCGCTCGGTCAGGCCGCCTGGTCGGTGAGCGAAACCCATCGCCAGGAATTGCTCGATTCGGCCCGCGCCAGTGACCTGGTCGCCATGTTCAAGAAGGATCCGCACATCGCCGACGCCCGGCTCATGTGGAACCGCAGCCGCAAACGGAGCTTCCAGTCCGACGCCCGGATGACGGTGGTGCTGAACATCACCCCCCGCCCCGGCAAGCGCATTCCCGCCAGCCTGGCCGAGTCGCTGAAGACCGCCGTCGTCAGCACGTTTGGACTCGCCAGCCCACAGGATGTGTCGCTGATCGAATTCGGTCCCGACGGAGCCCAACTGGTCCGGCATGCCGAGGCCCCGGCCGTCGCCGAGACTCGTCCTCCACGTTCGCTGGCTGACCGCAACGACGAGGTCGAACTGGCCGAACATTCCGTCAGTCATCCCGGTTCGCCGCGCACGTACGCCGCCGATCCCCCTGCCGGACGCGAGGCCGCCCGGCTGGCGACCCTCACTGCGCCCACCGTCTCGGACACTCCCCGCCCGCTTGCCGCCCCGCGACGCGCTCCCAACCGCACTGGGTCGCGTGCGGTCGCCGACCCGCGTGCCAAACTGCAGACGCGTCTGGAACAGCAGTTGGCGTGGATCCCCCAGGTGGAGGTCACCGTGACAGACCGGGCCGCCGAGCGGCGCGACGCCGATCTGTTGCCGTCGGCCGTACCCCTCGACCAGCCGCCGCAGGTGACGGTGCTCATCCCCAGCGTGGTCACCCGCTCGCTGTTGCAGCCGGGGGAACGGCCGGAGACAGCCACTGGTCCTACAGGCAAGCCGCGGCGTTCGCGCATCGATGTGCGACGCAAGGTGGAACAACTGGTCCGCAAGGAACTGCAACTGGGGCCGCGTGTCCCGGCGCGGGAGTTCGTAACGGTGACATTCCAGGAAGACCCCGTGGCGGGTGATGACCTCTGGTCAAATCCGATCACCTGCTACCTGACCGCGCTCGATTGGCGGCGGGTGGGTCCCTGGCTGGGGGGAGGCCTGGCGGGAATGGCTGTGCTCGGCCTGCTGGCCCGACGCCGGTTTCGCCGCCAAGCAGCCGCGACCATACCATTTGCCACACCGCCTGCGACGTCCCCCGCCCCAGCAGGCGGCACGACGACCGGCACAATCAACAGCACAAACACGGGTGCGGCTGCGGCGACACCCCGGGGGGAAGCCGACGGGAAAGCCGAGACCGGTGAGGCCGCCGCGACCCCGGCGGGTAGTCCGCGTCGACGGCCGGCCCCCGCTGCCGCTTCGGTTGATGAGGGGGAGGAAGAGGCTTCGCCCGCAGCCCCTGGCTCCCGCGGAACAACCGGGTGGACCGAATCTTCGAGGGCCCCGCGCCATCGCAGCCCGTCGGACGAGGCGGCTGGCGACGAAGCGGCCACCGGGTTCGACCTCGATTCGATTCGTCCGCCACGAGGGGCGTCCGCCAAAGCGACATCGCGGCGCGGAGCGGGCTGGGACCCCGCCAGCCCGGCCCCCGCCAGCTTCGCCCAATTGAATGACTGCTCGGCGGAAGAGTGGCACGAACTGCTGGAGGATGAGCAGCCGCAGACGATCGCGGTCATTCTCTCGCAGTTGCCCGCCGCCCAATCGTCGTTTGTGCTGCGGATGATGCCGGCCGCCAACCGGCTGGATGTGGTGCGGCGGATGACCGCACTCGAGACCCCGGCCGCCGCGGTGCTGCAGGAACTCGCCACCACTCTCGCCACCCGGCTGAGGCAGGTGCGGGCCGCCCGGGCCAGCAGAGAAGTCGGTCTGCCCGGTGGGCTCGGAACCCCGACGCTCCATCCCCCTCATGGCACTCCCCCTGCCCCGCGACTGCGGCATCTGGCGATGTACGCCCAACCGCCGGCGGGGCTCGATCGCGGCCCCATCATGACTCCCACTTCGGGAGCGGGACTGCCACGTACACGGCCCGGAGACCTGGGGGCTGCTGAGACGCCGCCTGCGGGCGTTGGTCCGGCCTATGGCGCACTGCCCTTGGCGGAGGAAACGGTTGGACGGGGGGGACGCGAGTCGCCGGCTGGCGGCGCCCGTCCCCAGCCTGTGACTTTGGCGGGTGCCGACCGCGAATCGAAATTCACCGACCTGGCGATGCTGGATGACAATTCGCTGCGTGAGCTGTTCGCCCAATTCGACAGTGAGCACTGGGCGGTGGCGCTGCGGGGGGCCGATGAGCCGCTGATCGCCAAGCTGGTGCACGCTCTCGCCATGGGGGACGCCCAACACCTGTCCGGGGCGCGGAGTGCGCTGGGTCCGGTGCGGCTGGGGGATGTTGATGCCGCCCAACGGGCGATTGCCGAGCGGCTGGCCCCGCTGCGCTATCGGGGCCGGGCGATTCCCTCGCGCTTTTCGCCAGTTCCACCCGGGTTTGAGGAGCCTGCATGAATCTGTTGCGCACGACCGCCCACGTGATCAAACGGGGCCGGGTGACCGAGCTTCCGGAAGACAGCTCTCCCGCCAACAACCCGCGCGACTGGAATGCCGGTGTTCATCCCCACTGCGCGGAAGGGGTCCCCGAGGACCCAGACGACATCGACCGCTTCGTCCGGGCGGCCGTCGGCATGCAGCTCTCGGGGCGCGAGCCGGGGGAGCTGGACGCTGGCGAACCGGCCGAGGCCAACCCACACCTCGACGTCACAGACCGGCAGGCGCTACAGCAATTGCGCGACGCGGCCCAGGCCGAGGGGTATACGGCTGGGTGGGAGCGGGCGCAGCAGGAGGCGGCGGTCGAGGTTGATCGCCTCGCCCGCGAACGCGCGGTCGAGCTGGCCCGGGCGGAATTCGGGCAGGTACTTGACTCGGCTCGAAAGCTGGTGGACCAACTCGAACGGCAACAGGCCGAGTTGCTCACCCGGTGGGAAACCGACCTGACGGTGCTGGCTGCGCAGCTGGCCGAGCGAATCCTGCAGCAGGAACTGGCCCGCCGTCCCGCGCAGAGTGCCGCCTTGGTGCGCGAAGCTCTCATGCTGGCGGCGGGGCTGCCGGTCGCGTCGTTGCGGCTGCATCCCGCCGATCTCGACGCGCTGACCACCCAGGGCAGCCCACGCCTCACGGGGCCGGGGTGCGAACTGATCGCCGACGAGCACCTGCAGCGCGGTGGGTGCGTGGTGGAGTTGGCGGGTGGGGAAATCGACGCCCGGATCGAAACGCGGCTGACCCGGCTGGTCGAGGAACTGACGGGTGAGTGACGACCTGCGACTGCGGGACGGTATCAGACGGCCCGGGGGCCAAACGGCACGACGACCAGCTGCCGTAGGAGACCACGTGGAACTGCGTGAGACCAATTTCGCGACTGACTTCCCGACATGAGCCTGACACGCACGCTGTTTTCCCGCCGCTCACTTCTGGCCGACGCTGCCCCGGGGCCGCCGCACAAAGTCGCCCGGCCACAGTCGGCCCGGGGGGAGCTGCTCGATCGCGTGCTGCCGTTGGGACTGACGGGCAGCGTGACGCGGCTCTCGGGGCTGGCGCTGTCGGTGGCGGCGTTCCCGGCTCCCCTGGGGGCGTGGTGTCGGGTGCAGCGCCAGGGGGCCTCTCCCCTGCGGGCGGAAGTGGTGGGGTTTCAGGATCACGAGGCAGTCTTGCTGTGCGAGGGGGATCTGGCCGGTGTCCGCCCCGGGAGTCGGGTTGTGCTGGAGCGGTCCGCACCGACACTGCGGGTCGGACCGGGGCTGCTGGGACGGGTGCTGGATGGCTCGGGGCGACTGCTCGATCAGGGGCCGGTTCCGCACCTGCCCGACAGGGTGTCGTTCCAGCCAGCGCCCGGCTCGCCTCTCGACCGACCCCGCATCGACACACCGCTCGCGACCGGAATCCGGGCGCTCGACGCATTTCTGACCTGTGGGTTGGGACAGCGGTTGGGGATCTTCGCTGGCTCGGGGGTGGGAAAGAGCGTGCTGCTGGGGCAGATTTCGCGGCACAGTTCGGCCGATGTGAACGTGGTGGTGCTGATTGGCGAACGCGGCCGCGAGGTGCGCGAGTTCCTGGAAGACAATCTGGGCCCCGAGGGACTGGCCCGGTCGGTGGTGGTGGCGGCGACCTGTGACGAATCGCCGCTGGTCCGCCGCCGGGCGGCGAGCGTGGGGGCGGCGCTGGCCGAGTATTTCCGCGACCGGGGTCAAAACGTGTTGCTGGTGGTCGACAGCATCACACGGCTGGCGTTGGCCCAGCGGGAAATCGGGCTGGCGGCGGGGGAACCTCCGGCGACGCGCGGATTTCCTCCCAGTGTGTTCGCCCTGTTGCCGCGGGTGTTGGAGCGCAGCGGCCGGACCGCCAAGGGGAGCATCACCGGGTTGTACACAGTGCTGGTCGAGGGGGATGATCCTCAGGAGCCGATTGCCGACACGGTACGGGGCATTCTCGACGGCCATGTGATGTTGTCGCGCAAGCTGGCCGAGCGGGGGCACTTCCCGGCGATCGACCTGCTGTCGAGCCTGAGCCGGGTGATGGGAGATGTGGTCCCGCAGGAGCACCTGGGGGCGGCGGCGGGGGTCCGGCGGATTCTGGCGGCGTACGCGCAGGCCGAAGATCTGATCTCGATTGGTGCCTACCAGACAGGCAGCCGGCGGGAGGTTGACATGGCACTTCGGGAAGAGGACAACATCAAAAGGTTTTTGCTGCAGGGTCGCGATGACTGGACAGACTGGGTTACCCTGCAGAGGGAACTGGTCACGCTGGCCCGGCGACTGGAACCTGCCGACGAAAAAAGGGGTCAGGTCCATTTTTCGCGGTGATGCACAACGATGGGAACTCGTCCTACCGGGAAGCCTTCCTGACACAGGCAACCCCCGTCCAGGAACTCAATCATGCAAAGACGCCAGTTGTGCCTGTGTTTCGCTGTGGTTTGCTGTGGGGCGGTCACCTGGGCCGGACCGGATGAGCCCTTCCAAATCGATTTGTCCGGACAACTCAGTGTTCATGTGGAGAAACTGGAGGCGCTGACGCGCATCACCGAGACTCCGCATCGCATGGCTGATTCGACCGCGGCATTGTGTAAAGTCGTCACGCCGCAATACTCCAACAACAATATTCACGAGGGGAACCTGGACCCCGCCTGGTGCCATGTCTATGTGACGAAGAATGCGAAAGAGACGATCTTGTCGGGCCAGGGGACCTACCCCGAGGGGGCGGTGATCGTCAAATCAAAGCTGGGGAGCAAAGAGAGCCCGAAGGCGATTCTGTATACCGTGATGCGCAAGCGGGAGGCGGGGTATGACCCCGAGAATGGTGATTGGGAGTATGCCGTTCTCGAGGGGCGTTTGAACCGCGTTTTGTCGCGGGGACGAATCGATTCCTGCATCGACTGTCACCAGACTTACAAAGAGACCGATCACGTGACCCGGGCCTATCTCAAAAAGAAATAACAGGAACCGGTGCATGTCGACGAACTGGACGGTGTTGATCTCAGTGCGCGAACAGGAGCGGGACCTGCAGATGCAGCGGCTGGCTACGGCCACGCTGCAACTGCGGGACGGTGAGACCGCCTGTCAAGACGCCCGGCTCGACCTGCAACGGGCGCTGACGGAGGCGCGGGGTGCGGGATCCACCGGCGCGCTCGATGTACGCCGCCTGACCGCCCAGCGCGAACACATCCACCGGCTGCAGCAGACCCTCGACCAGTGCGAGGCGAGCCTGTCTGCGGCGTGTGAGCGTGTCGACAACGAACGCCGGCTGTTGATGACCGCCGAGCAGCGGCTCGAACAGTTGGAGCGGCTCGCTCGGCAGGAACTTGAAGCGGCGGCAACCAAAACAGCCCAGCGTCAGCAGCGAGAGCTGGAAGAGATCTGGCAGGCTACTCACACCAACCGTCGGTCTGCCTGAGTCACTTCACGTCGGTCCTATCAAAAGACCCCACCAACCTCTCGATAGCCTGCAGATCTGGTTCACCTACCGACACAAGGTCGGTGCGGTCTGTGTGCTCAATGACCGTGTCGATTGTCCGTCTGGGATTGGATCGACGGACTCGGTACGCGTATAGGCCGGCCTGACTCGTCAGTCGTCTGGGAGATGCTCGTCGCAATAGTCCAGTACCTCTTCGGCATGGTCTTCTTCGATGAGTCCGAGGGCGAGGTGGGTGGCGAGGTAGCCTAGGGCGAAGGCGAGCGGCGGATCGCCGGCCAGCGGCGCGTCAGGGTCGTCCGGGTCGGCGTTCTCGAGCACGTTGGCCAGGGCGACTTCCGTCACCCGCTCGGCCTCGGGGCCCGCTTCGGGGCGTCCCCGGGCCCGCAAGGCCAACAGGGGAGCGAGTTGATAGAGCGTCTCTTCGGTCAGAGGATGCCGGCTCCCCTCGGTCTCGGGAATGCTGTCCCGCGCCTCACCCCAGGCCCGGGTGATCTCGGCCAGCCACTCGTTTGGTTTCCGGGGGAGCTTCGGTTTCATGGTGGAGACGCAGAGCAGAGAGAAGGCGCGACACGGTGGCGATTCCACCAGCCCGTTGCCGCTTCGACGTTCCGAGGAGGGCACTTGCCGAGCGTGGCCTCAACCGGCCGCAGGGAAGGACCAGAGCCGGGGTGAAGTACGGCTGTCGTGCCCCTGATCCTGCGGGGAGAGGGGGCACACAGGCAGCAGACCGGGAGGTCGACTCCACGGCATGTCGACGACCTCCCGGTCTGCATGGGTTCCAGACGCCGGACGGTCAGTGACCCTCTTCGTGCTCGCCCATCTGCGACTGCAGGTAATTCTGCAGGCCGACATCCTTGATCAGCGAGAGTTGCGTCTCGAGCCAGTCGACGTGCTCTTCGGACTCGACCAGGATCGAGGCCAGCAGTTCGCGGCTGCCGTTGTCGACCATTTGTGTGCAGAGCTGGATCGCCTCGTTGTACGCCTTGACCCCCTTCGACTCGAGAACCAGGTCGTTTTCAAACTGCTCCTTCACGTCGGCTCCCACCCGGATCACATCGTACCGGGCGATCTCGGGAACTCCCTCAAGGAACAGAATGCGGTCGATCAGCTTCTCGGCATGCTTCATCTCACCGATCGACTCGGCATAGTGCTTGGCCGCGAGCTTCGAAAAGCCCCAGTTCTTGCACATCTTCGCCTGGCAGAAGTACTGGTTGATCGCGGTGAGCTCGATGGTCAGCCCGGCGTTGAGGGCGTCGATGACTTTTTGATGGCCTTTCATGCCAGATCCTTGCAGGTCGGTGGAGAGGTGGGGGTCGGCCATTCGCGGACAGGTCCCCCGAAGCAAAAAACGCCGCCCGCGGGCGGCACAGAGTGCTTCAACGTTGGCCACCGAAAGTGACCACCGCAGCACCAGATACAATCGATTCTAGGTGTCTCACGCGACGCTTAGAAGGCAGACGGCGGAAGTTGATTGGTCCTGAAGATTCTCCGAGCTGTGGAAAGGTGTCCGCTCCACAACCGGGGCGGTCCATCTCGGGTGGCCAGGCATTGCCCGCGAATGATGGCAGCAAAGGATTCCCAAGTCTGGTTCGCTCCCCCGACCATACTGTCGTCCGCTCCCTCGGAGGCGCCGGGAACTCTGTCGGGAGAACGCCAGGGCTCGTACCTCGCAACCCGTCCGCGTCGGGTCGCTCGGGATTCAGTCACTTTTGTCAGATTTCGGCTGTGATTTCGTGGCTTTGCCCCGATTGCCGAAATATGTCTTGATGCCGTCAACATACCCCGGGGGAACCTGTTCCTGCTCAATCGCCTCTTGCAGTCCCTGCTCACCCTGTTTGAGGATCTGCTGGAAGCGGGCCTTGTCGTCTCCCTTTTCCCCCAGCCCCTTCCCCTTCATGGTCATCAGGGTTTTTCCCTTGGTGATGGGGGAGCGGGAGAGTTCCGTCCGGAAGTCCGTCTCGATCGAGTCGTCTTCCGGGGCCTGGCCCCCTCGACCCCGACCCCGGCCTCCCAATCCCGGACCGTCTCCCTCACTGTCTGAGTCCCCCTCGCTGTCTCCATCTCCTTCACTGTCGTCACCCCCCTCGTCGCTTCCCTCCCCTTCTCCCTCGCCTTGGCCCTGACCCTTTCCTTTTCCTTTTCCTTTCCCCTTACCCTTGCCCTTGCCTTTCCCCTCTCCCTCTCCGTCTCCGTCTCCGTCTCCGTCTCCGTCCCCTTCACCCTCTCCTTCGCCTTCGCCTTCACCTTGGCCTTCCCCCTGGGCCATTGCAACCTGGTTTTCGTTGGGAAGACCCAGTTCCTCGGCCAGTTGCTGGTAGTACTCTTCGTAGTCCCCCATTTCGCTGAAACCTTCGGTCTCTTCCCCGTCGAGTTTCTCGCGCTGGTTGAGCTCCTTGGCCATCTGGACCATCTTCAGGGCTTCTTCGAGCTTCTCGAGGTCGGTCACCTGCTGGGCGACTTCCTGCAGTTCCTGCTTGGCGAGTTCCATCGACTCGCGCAGCGCCTCCGACGCCTCTTCGGGATCGAGCCCTTCCATCTTCGACATCTCGAGTTGCTTCATCGCACGCTGAAGGGCGGCATTGAGGGGCTTGGAGTCGACCCGATCCTTCGCGAATTGGTCGAGTTCCTTGAGCCGTTTGCGAATCGACTGCTCGATCTGGCTCTTTTCGACCGGGTCCTGGGTCTGCATCAACCGCTGCAGGTCATCAAGCGCCGAGTCGAGTTCCTTCTGCAGGCTGGCCGCCGATCCCTCTTGCATCTCCTGCGTCCACTTCTGCATCTTCTCGCGATTGACCGCCGAGCCCAGGGTCTGTTCTTCGGCCGACCGGCGGAACAGTTCTTTCAATTTGTCATTGGCCAGTTGCCGCCACTTCTCGCCCAACTGCTTTTGCTGGGCCGCGAGGGCCTTGGCGTTCGCCGTCTTCTCGAGCGGCTTCATCTTGTTCAGCGATGCCTTCAGTCCCTCAATCGCCTGCTTGACTTCTTCCGACGCCTCCCCTTCTTCCAGCTCTTCAGCCGTCTTGAGTTGTGCCTTCCGGGCGGCGGTGGCCTGCTGGCTGTCGGCCAGCGCCTGTTTCTTGTCGGTCAGCTTTTGGGCGGCGGCCACTTCGCCAAACGGGTCAAACTGCGGGAAATACCCCACAGCCAAGGCGGCCGCCAACACCCCTCCTGCCAGGCGGGCCAGTGGTTTTTCGAACGCAAAGGGAACCACCTTCGCGGGGGGAATGCGGGGGGCGGTCTCCTCGGCCGATTGTGCGACAAGCGGTTGGTACTCACCCGCCGCCCGCTCGAGCAGCGCCGCCGTCAGGAACAGGTCCTTCGTGCCCCCATACAGATCGACCGCACGGGCCGCGTCGAGCGGGGTGGGCCGCTTGTGAAACAGCAGCCCCAGCAGTAGGCCCAGCCCAGGAACCATGGCCAGTGTCCAGGGACTGAACAACGCCGACCCATATCCGGTGCACCGGCTGATCAGCAGCGCCACGGCATACAGCCCCAGAATGACCCCGGAAAACCACAGGAAGCTTTCGAAGATGGCCGCCACATCGAGCCGGAGGGCAACCCGTTTCAGCAGCCGGGGGGTGGTGGCGAGAGGAACCATGCGATCACCGAAAGGATGTGGTCGAGGGGAGGCTGCGGAGGGGGACATGGTCTGGACGCGACTCGCACCCGTCAGCCTGAACAATTGTAGGTCTCGGCCAGCGAGCCTCGCAACCAGAAACACGTGAGAGTTCGGGCGCTGCCCTCCAGATTCGGTGGCGGGACGGTTTTGTCTGCCCGGCCAGACGAATACGATGGAATTGAGGGGACGTGTCAGTTGGCCTGTCCCCATGCCGAACTTCGGCAGCGGCCCCCTGACCCCATCCGACGCGAGCCCATGGGTTTTTTGATCACACTGCGAATTGCCCTGCGGGCCCTGGGCAAAAACAAGATGCGGGCGGGGCTGACGGTGCTGGGAGTCGTAATCGGCATTGCCGCCGTTACCACCATGGTCTCGCTGGGGCAAAGTGCCAGCGGGCTGGTGCAGGGGCAGTTCGAGCAACTGGGCACAAACGTCATCGTGGTCTTCCCGGGCTCACGCCGGCGGGAGGGGGTCCGTGAGGGGACAGTCCCCACCTTGACGGCCAAGGACGCCGCGGCAATCAGCCGCGAGTGCCCGTCGGTCCTCGCGACCAGCCCGATCGTGGGATTCGGAGGACAGGTCATCTATGAAAATGCGAACGCCAGTCCGCGTGAGATCAGCGGGGTGGGGGCCGATCACCTGATCGTCCGGAACTGGAACCTGCGGTCCGGAGGGTTCTTCACCGACCGGGACATTGCGTCGGCGGCGAAGGTCTGCATCATCGGGCACACCCTGGTGGCGAAACTGTTCCAGACCGCCAACCCGGTGGGAGAGACCGTGCGGATCAAGAACATCCCGTTCCGGGTTATTGGTGTGCTCGAGCGGAAGGGGGCCAACATGGTGGGGGAAGACCAGGACAATGTCGTCCTCGTTCCCTATACCACCGTCCGCAAACGTCTGTATGGCTCGGAGTTCGACAATGTGAACGTGATCCTCGCGTCGGCCCGTTCGGTGGCGGTGGCTCAGCAGGCGCAGCAGGAGATCACCCAATTGCTGCTCGAACGGCACCGCATTCCCCCCGGCGAGCAGGCCGACTTCACCGTGCAGGACACCGCCGAGATCGCCAAGGTGCTGGGGACCATCACCGGGACCCTGACGCTGATGCTGGCGGCGATCGCGGCGATCTCGCTGGTGGTCGGCGGCGTGGGAATCATGAACATCATGCTTGTCTCGGTCACCGAACGAACGCGGGAGATTGGCATCCGGATGGCGGTGGGGGCCCGCTCGGGAGACATCCTGCTGCAGTTCCTGGTCGAGGCGGTCATGCTCTCCTGCATTGGGGGGATCATCGGATTTTCGCTGGGGGTCTCGGCGTCGCTGGGGGTCACCGCGCTGATCAACTCGTTCACCACCGGCACCAAGTGGCCGACCGTGATCTCAATTCCCGCGGCGATCGTGGCCTTCATCTTCGCGGCCTGCGTGGGAGTCTTCTTCGGCTTCTACCCCGCCCGCCGGGCCAGCCAACTTGACCCGATCGAGGCGCTGCGGTACGAGTGAGTCGGCAGGCTGGGGTGCAGCCCGTGTTTGTTTCCTGTTCGCTGCGGCGTGATTTCGCAATCGTCATGAAGATCGACCCTCCAGAATCTTCTGACCATCGGGCAGGTCTCTGTCCCAATTTTGAAGAGTGGCGCCCCCTCTGGAAGACCCTGGTCGAGTCGTCGTCGCGAGAGCTGGGAGAAAATCTCCCGGGCGAGTTTCGCCTGGTCACCATCGACGGCCAGATCTTGCCGATGCTGATCCCTCACCCCCGGCAACCAGCCGCCGACGTCTGTTCGCCGGTCTCGCGCTACTCCCACTATCCGCTGGTCGAAATCCGCAAGCGGGCCCCATCCTGGCGGACCCCGCTGTTTGCCGCCGCCGCTACGGCGTGGGCGGGGCTACTGACTGGTCTGCAGATCGACTGGACCGTGCAGCTCAACAACCACCTGCTCACGACCAATCCCGCTCCCCGCCTCACCGAGTCGGGACTGCGCGGCTGGATCCGCGAGATGCGGGCCGAGTTTCCCCGACACACACTGCTCTTCCGGACCGTGATCCCGACACTGGAATCGCAACTGGCCGAGACGCTGCAGAGTTCCGGCGCCAGGATGGTCCCCACCCGCGTCGTCAACGTGATTGACCCCACCCGCTCCGACTTCGAGCGGCACGCGAATGTGCGCCGCGACAGGGCACTGCTGCGGCAGACTCCCTACCACATCCGGGGACTTTCCCCTGGTGCCCCGATCGATGCTGAGCGGATCGTCGAATTGTATCGCACGCTGTACCTCGACAAGCACGGCCCCTTCAACGCCGCCTTCAACCGCCGGTTTTTTGAAGCGTTGCTGGCCACACCAGCCATCCGTTGGGCGTTCTGGGAATCTCCCGCGACAGGACGCATCGATGCCTTCTCGTCCTGGTTCCGCAGCGGCGGCTCGCTCACCAGCATGCTGGTGGGATACGACCGTTCGCTGCCGGCGAAACTCGGTTTGTATCGCATGGCATTAATGTATCCAGTCTTCCATGAGGCTCAGCCTGCCGGACTGCCGATCAATCTCAGCGGTGGTGCGACTTCCTTCAAGCAACTGCGCGGAGCCCAAACGGTGCGCGAGTACGATGCCGTCTGGGACCGGCACCTTCCCGCCTGGCGGCGTCTTCCCTGGCACCTGGTCACCTGGGAAGGACAGCAATTTGGCCGGCGGGAATTGGCCGCCTCTCCCCCCGGGACAGACTGACGGCCGTTCCCCATCCCGCCACCCGAACACCCTTATCCCCGGGCGATGGCGAAGGCTTCGATCTCAATCAACAGGTCTTCAAACGCGAAGCCCGCCACGCGGAAGGAGGTCGAGACCGGTCCCGGCGTCGGGTAGAACTCGCGCTGGACGCGGTCGATGGTGTTGCGTGTGGAGGCGATCTGGTTCCAGTTTCCCTCGCCGTGGTAGTAGATGAAGAGCTTGATCACGTCCCGCTCATCCAGCCCCCCCTCAGCCAAGACATTCCGGATGAACTGGAACACGTTGCGGGTCTGCGTTTCCATATCGCTTCCCACCGCACGGGCCCGATTGTCGGCCGAAATCTGACCGCCAATGAATGCGTACGGTCCAATCTTCCAGCCCTGCGTGAACTGCGTATTGGGAATGCTCCAGTCCCAGTGATTCGCCGGCTGCAGCCGTTGTTTGTCGTCTCCCAAGGCACCGATTCCCTCGACCTGAATCAACTCTTCGGTCTGTGGGAATCCCTGGATCCGCAGACCCGCCCCGGCAGCCGAGGGGACCGACATGTACCGCCGCCGCACATTCGTCATCTTCTCCCAGTAATCGGTCACCTCGCGCCCCTGGCCGAAGAACCGGAAGTAGGTGTTCTGTTTCATCAGGCTGTGCCGGTCACCTCCCCCGGCCCGCAGCAGCGTGTCGAGATTGCGGAAGGCGTGATCGGTCTGAATCTCAATGTCCCCTTCCCCCAGCACCCGACCCTGGTCATCGAGCGACCGCTGCCCGCTGATGAACAGCAGCCGGCCGACTTTCCAGCCCTGCACCCACGGTCCGGGCCGGCTCCAATTCCAGTGCCCCGGAGGAGCCAGTTGTTCGCGGGGTTCATTCACCACCGCCCAGGCATCGACCTGGATCAAGGCCCCCTCGACATCCAGCCCGACGCGAATCTCGGTGGTGGTGGGACCGGGATTGGGGAAATAGCCGCAGCGGATGGCATCAATTTCGGACAACGCCTTCGCAACCGACGCAGGATCTGACGCCGAGTTGTAGCAGACGGTGTGCTTCACGACGTCGGACATCGTCGCCCCAGCCCCGGCGAGCACGCGACGCAGGGTGTCGAAGACGAAGCGGGTTTGTCCGGCCAGATCGGACGCCACAAGACGCCCCTGACCATCGACCGGCAACAGACTGCCGACGAGGATGAGGTTTCCCACCCGCACCGCCGCCGCCCCCTCACGACGTACCGTACCCCCCTCCGCCGGCCAACCCACAAACTGCGTCTGCATGACTCTGCTCGCTCCTGGTGAACTTCCCCAATGTGTGCTGCGATAACTTGCATCGTAGAGTTACGCGACGACGAACGGGAGGGATTGGCCGGAACCCTCACAGCGCATTCGCAATCCAGTCCCGACCCACGGCGAATCGTCACCCCGACTGCGCGGGCGTCAACAGCCCGCGGGACGCAGGGCGATCAGCGCGAGCTCGCCGACACCGCTCCCTTTTGCCGGCGGTAGAAAGCCGCGAGGCTCTCGGGAGACTCTCCCCACCAGTACCGCAGCAGCACCAGTTGATTGATGAGCGTGGTCCGGCCGACACCCAGGTGCTGCCACCGGCGGGCCGAGGTGTGGACAGCGCCGGGGGCCAGGGCAATGGGACCGTGCCGTTTCATCCGCTGGCAGAACTCGAGATCCTCGAGCAACGGCCAGGGACGAAAACCTCCCAGCCGATGAAACGCCTCGGTCCGCAGGAACAGTCCCTGATCGCCATACGGGCACTGCAGCCAGCGCGACCGGAGGTTGGCTCCCCAGGCCACTCCCCGCAAGCCCCAACCCGGCGCGTCGATGCGCAGTCGGAACGCTCCCATGAGTGCCCCCCCGGCCAATGTTTCCGGAATGTCTGTCCGGAAGGTGGCGGGAAGCCGGGTGTCGGCATGCAGAAACAACAGCCACTCCCCCCGGGCGAGCGCCCCCCCGGCGTTCAACTGGCGGCCCCGCACCGGCCGGGTCATCACCACCCGGCACCCGAGTTCCTCGGCCACCTCAACCGTGCCGTCGTCACTTCCCCCATCCGCCACAATGACCTCACACCCCGCCTTGTGCAGGGGTGGAACCGTCCGTGGGAGAGTCTGGGCTTCGTTCCTGACCGGAATCACCACCGACAGCACGCCCGGTTGCGGCTCGGGCAACACCGGGGGAACGGCCAGTCCCTCCCGGCGGCAAACGAGCAGATCCTCGGGTTCATCCACATCGGCGAGGGGGGCAAGCTGGTGCACGCGCAACCCCAACCCCCGACACTTCTCGAGGGTCTGGGCCAGCACCCGCTCGGTCCCCCATTCGATGTGGGTGAAGAGCACGGGCTGCGGTTGCCGCAGGGCGATGAGGTAATACCCCCCATCCTCGGCCGGTCCCAGGACCACGTCGTGTGTCAGCAACCCCTCGGCCGCCTGCCGCAGTGAACCAGCCGTCAGCCCGGGGCAATCGGTGCCAATCACCACCACTCCGCCCGGATCATTGGCACAGGCCGATGCGATGGCGCGGATGAGCCGGTCTCCCAAATCGCCCGTCCCCTGCGGCTGCGGCAGGAAGCTTGCCCCCTCGGGAAATGCGGCCACCGGAAACGTCTCGGCTCCCGTAAACCAGATCTCGGTGGCCCAGCCCACGTCGCGCGCCTGCCGCAGGGTGTGACGCAGCAACGCGTCATGCAGCTGACTGGCCCCTTCTGGACCCAAGGCGGGAATCAGGCGGGTCTTCACGCGTCCCGCCTGCGGGATGCGGGTCATCACCAGCAGACGGGGGGGACGACTCATGGGGTTATTCCAGGCTGCCGCCGCAACTCGATCCCGCCCCGGCGGTGCAGCCGTAGCAGTGCTGGGCGGTCTGGATTGGCCGGCAGGCGAGACGTTCGAGATCCGCGAGGGTCAGGTCGAACACCGTGGTCGGTTCCCCGGGGGCCACCGGCAGATCCAGCATCTGGTTGAAGTCGCAATCAAACAGCCGCCCCTGCCAGTCGACCGACAGAGTCGTGCGGCACATCAATGCGTCGATGGTGCCTGGATTGAAGGCCTGAACCAGCTTCTGCAGATACTCTTCCAAACGCCCCTGAGACAGCAGGTCTTCGAGAAACCGGCTGATCGGCATATTGGTGATTGTGAACAATCGGGTAAATTCGATTCCGTACCGCTCTCTCAGTTCCCGCCGATAGTCGGCCTCCAGCTTCTGCTGCGGCGGAGGGAGCGAGGGACCGCCGGGATTGAAGACCAGGGTCAACGTCAGTGGACTTCCGGGCCGTCCATACCCGAGCGAGTTGAGTCGACGCAGAGCGGCCAGCGACCGTTCGAACACCCGGTCTCCCCGCTGCCGGTCGACATTCTGTTCCAGATAACAGGGGAGCGAGGCGACCACCTCGACCTCGTGCTGCGCGAGAAAACCGGCCAGGTCGGCATACCCCGGTGCTTCGAGAATGGTGAGGTTGCAGCGGTCGATGATCCGCCGCCCCAAGTCGCGGCCCCCCTCAACGAGTCGGCGGAACTGCGGATTCATCTCGGGGGCTCCCCCCGTGATGTCGAGCGTGGTGAACGGGCCCCGGGCCAGCAGATCGAGACAGGCGGCCGCAACCTCGGCCGTCATACTCTCGGCCCGATCGGGACCGGCATCGACATGGCAGTGCCGGCAAGTCTGGTTGCACACCCGGCCGACGTTCACCTGAAGCACTTCCAACCCTTCCGCACGCAGCGGACCGGATTGGCACTGGGCAACGCGGGCGGCGAACGGCAGACCGCCATTCGCCCCGTCGAGCCGCGCGAGCTGTTGGCGGGGATCGGCGAGAGGATGACCCGAACGAAGCAGCGTGAGCACGGGAGGCATGGGGCGGTCAGCGGTGAAAAGAGAGAAACAAAAACACCACACTCAGCCGCAGCACGAACTCTCGGGACCGCAACACGACTCGGGAGCCAGCGTGGTGAGGGAGAAGGAGGCCCCCTTCGTGTCGCGCGGTGTGCGAATTGCTCCGGGTGCTTTCTCAAACGGACGGGCCTGATCGGCGGCGACCGCGACGCGGGGAGAAATCAGGTCGAACAAGCCGGTATAGGGAGCCTGCTGCAGACGCTGGAACGTCGCATCCCCCACCGCGATCCGCTCGCCGCGTCGGTAGATCTGTCCGTGGTCATCCTGGACCTGGGCGAAGGGGCCGCGGTAGATGACCGCCTGCCTGCGATCGAGTTCGGGGCTGGCTGTCCCCTTGTACGCGACCACGGTGACCGAGCGGAACTCGATACCCGCCACTGTCCGCCACGGTTCGGCCTGACGCTTGGTGATCTCGATACCATGGAAACCCGCCTCGGCAAACGCCTCGAGAAACCGGTCTTCCCGAAAAGCCCCCGAGATGCAGCCCGACCACAACTCGGCGTCTCCCTGCAGATGCGCGGGAACATCTTCATCGGCCACGATATCGCTGATGGCCGCCCGGCCTCCGGCTCGCAACACGCGGAAAATCTCCCGGAACAACTGCTGGCGATCCTGTTGCCGCACGAGGTTCAGCACGCAATTCGACACCACGCAATCAACCGAATCGCTGGCAATCAGCGGATGCTCGCGCCGCAGACGGTCCTCGAGCTGCCGCAGTTCGAGCCAGGCGGCGGGATCGCGCACCGGGCGGGCGGCAAGCTCGTCGGCCAGGCGGTCGAGATCGAGCGACAGATCCTGGATCAGCCCGTAACGGAAATCGACATTGGAGTAGCCGAGTGTGTTGGCCACCTGTTCGCGGTACTTGCGCGCCAGGGACAGCATCTCGCGATTGCAGTCGACTCCAATCACCCGCCCTTCGGGTCCCACCACCTGGGCGGTGATGTAGCAGAGCTTGCCCCCACCCGACCCCAAATCAAGCACGGTGTCTCCGGTGCTGATATGCGAGGTGGGATCGCCACAGCCGTAGTCGCGCTCGAGAATTTCCTGGGGAATGATCCGCAGCAGTTCGGTGGGATATTCAAGTGGGCAACAGAGCGATTCCTCGCGCGCCTGGGCGGCCGCCGAGTACCGCTGCTGGACGGCCAGTTCCGGATGAGAGACCGCGGACGATGTCGACATACACAAGCACCAGGAAAACAGGAGTAACCGGGACGGGATTGTCCTCTGTACGTCAGGCATGGCCAGAGACAATCCCTGTTGGGACGAGCCCCCACTCTAGAACAGCCGCGATTCGCCTTCGTTCTCAGCTCCATCCGGTTTGGCCGTCTTGCGACGGGCGGGCTTCGCGGCGGGGGGAGCCGCTTCGGTGAAGGTCGCCTCGGCATCGAAGGGCCGGGTTTCAAGCTGGGACGCTGCGGGGCTGCTGGTGAGAATCTCGATCTTCCGCTCGGCCGATTCGAGCAGGCCCTGGCAGTTCCGCAGCAGGCGGACTCCCTCTTCAAACCGCAGCAGTGAGGCCTCCAGACCCAACTGCCCCTCTTCCAGAGCTCCCACGATTTCTTCGAGCTGCGCGAGCGACTCTTCGAACGAGGGGGCGGACGGTTGAGTGGTTTCGTTACTGGTCATGCTGTTCCTCCACCCGGCTGATCAGACGCCCCCGGGTCAGGCGGGTTTCGAGACGGGTTCCAACCGGGGCTTGAGCCGGTTCGTGGACCACCGGTCCCCCATCGGCGACCCGGGTTACGGAATAGCCGCGGGACAAGACCTGCAATGGACTCAGTGCATTCAGCGTGGCACTCTGGGAAGCCAACCGGGCCTGCAACTGGTCGAGCCGGGTCCGCAGACCCCGCCGAAGACGGGCATCGAGGTCGTCGACACGCCGAGCCATTTCGTGCAGCCGTTCGTGGGGGCGGGACAGGGCCCGGCGGGCGGCCAGCCCCTCCAGCCGGGCACGGGCGGTGCGGGCCTGGTGCCGCAAGCCGGCGGCCAGGCGTTCTCCGGCCCGCGCGAGATACTGCCGAAGTTCCTGTCGGTCGGGAGTCACCAGAGTGGCGGCTTCGGTGGGAGTGAGGGCCCGGCGATCGGCGACGTGGTCGGCGATGGTGACGTCGACTTCATGCCCCACGGCACTCACCACCGGAACCTGGCAGGCGTGAATCGCCCGGGCGACCACCTCGGTGTTGAAGGCCCACAGATCTTCGAGGCTCCCCCCACCCCGGCCGGTGATGACCACATCGACGCCGGGCAGGCGGTGCACATCGCGCAGGGCGGCGGCGATCTGCGGCGCCGCCTCGGCCCCCTGCACCGCCACGGGAACAATCACCACCGGAGTCGCCGGCCACCGCCGGGCCAGGACCTGCAGCATGTCGCGCACCGCCGCGCCGGTGGGACTGGTCACCAGGGCGATCCGGCGGGGGAACATCGGCAAACCCCGCTTGCGGGCGGGATCGAACAGTCCTTCGGCCTGCAGCTTGTCGAACAACTGGCGAAACGCCAGTTCCAGTCCTCCCATCCCCAACGGCGCAAGGCGATTGACCACCAGGCTGTAGCTGCCGCGGGCTTCGTAGACCTCCACCGCCCCGGCAGCAAGGACCTCGAGCCCATCGTGCAGATCGAACCGCAACCGGGCGGCTCCCGAGCGCCACAAGATGGCCGCCAGTTGCGCCTGCGAATCTTTCAGGGTGAAATAGAGATGCCCCGAAGTGGCCCGTTTCAGGTTCGAAATCTCTCCCTGCACCCAGACCTCGGGAAAATTCCCTTCGAGCGAGTCCTTGATCTGGCGGGTGACCTCGCTGACGGTCATGACGTCCGGATCTGCTCCCGGTCCCCGTTGCCGTGCGGCCATGCGCCTGCCCCCCGTGTTGCGAATGTCTGGACGCCGAAATCTGTCCGATGGAATTTGGCCGCCGTGGTCCCCTCTCGGGACGGTCGACCGGACTACAGGTGAATCGACTGGAGGTAGCGGATGGCCCGCTCGACATCGGCCCCGCGATCAGACCCCTGATTGCGAACCGCCGTCACCCACCCGCTAAACCCCGCCTCGAACAACAGGGCCAGCAGTTCGGTCCAGTCGACCATCCCCTCTCCCAACGCCGTCTCAGCCGCCCTCCCATCAAGGCTGCGTACTCCCTCCCGGGCCTGCACGTGGACGATGTGGGTGTTCAGCGTGCGGAAGGCGGCGGACACCTTCAGTCCCGCACAGACAAACGCACTGGGGTCGAAGTCGATGCCGATTGGTCCCTCCTTCACCTGGGCCAGCAATTTCTGATAGACCTCCGCGGGTTCTCCCGAGGGGGTGATCGCGAGAGTCACCCCCACATGATTGCCGTGCCGGGCCAGGTCATTGAGGATTGTCACCAGCACCCGGCGAGCTTCGCGGGACTCTTCAGACGGAATGGGGCCGAGGCGGATGGTCATCACCCTGGCCCGCAGTTCGGCCGCGAAACTCATCGCACTGCCGACAGCGGTCACCCGCTGATCGATCTGCTCGGGATCATGCAAGGCCCGGCGGGTGGGAAAGAAGGGCGGGGCGAGCGACAGGCCCTGCTCGGCCAACCGGTGCAGAAACTGTTTACGGCCCGATTCGCTGAACAACTCGGGACGCAGTTCTTCGCGCAGTTCGAACTGCACACCGGTCGCGCCACAGGCAGCCGCCCGACGGAGGGCCAGGTTCAGAGGCTGGGCGAAGGCCCGGGTCGCAACAGCCAGGGTGGGTGAAGGAGGCATACCCCCGATGATAGACAGCGGGAAAAGCTTCGAACAATCCACCGGGCATTGGCGAAATTCGCCGGGGGCTCGCTATTCTTAGGACCACGTGAGGTGGGGACTGGCCCGTGGAGTTCCAGCCCATCCCGCGCGATGCCGACTCTGTCGCCTCAGGTGGCCCCCCATGTTGCCAAATTCCCGCCGATCTCACCGGTTCCCGGGCACTCTGCTGATGGCCAGCCTGCTGCTGGCGTCGATCTGGGGAGTACCGGGCTGCCAACAGGCGGCCCCCCCCACCGCCAGCACCCCGGCCAGCAGCTCGGCCTCGATGGAACTGCAACTGGAGGCCGACGGGTCCACCAGCCCACCGGCAGCACCGAATCCACCCGCCGGCGAAGCCCCGCCGCAATCCCCTGCCCCTCCCCAGCAGCAGCCCCCGGCCGCCGATGAAGCGAAAGCCGGAGCCGCCGCGGAACCGCTGGATCCGGATGTGGCCGGCGACGACCAACCGGCCGTGGCCGACGCCGACTTCCCCGAAGGAACGATCGCCGACGACACTCTGGCCCTGGCCCAGGCTCCCGGCCGCAAGGGAAAGCGGGAAGACCGGACCAGCGGTGGCCGGTACAAGTTCCGGACCAATCACGACCCCAACGGCACGGGCAAGTTTTACATGGGACGTGAGATCGCCCACGTGATGGGCTTCGCCGGTGCCCCCTGGCTCGAACGCCCCGAACGTGAACGGGAAGAAGCCACCTCGAAGATGATCGAGGCGCTCGAACTCAAGCCCGGGATGGTGGTGGCCGACATCGGCGCGGGCTCGGGGGTCATCACCCTGCGGATGGCCGAGAAAGTCGGGGCCGAAGGGAAAGTCATCGCCGTCGACGTCCAGCAGGAGATGCTCGACCTGCTGCAGAACAAGCTCAGGCTCAACAAGATCGAGAATGTCGAGCTGCTGCTGGGGACAGAAAAATCCCCCCGGCTCGATCCCGAGAGTGTCGACCTGGCGATCATGGTCGACGTCTATCACGAGCTGGCGTACCCCTACGAGATGATGCTCGAACTCTCCAAAGGAATGAAGGTCGGGGGCCGGGTGGTCTTCGTGGAGTTCCGCCTCGAAGACCAGGAGGTTCCGATCAAGCTGGTGCACAAGATGTCGCAGGCGCAAGTCAAGCGCGAGATCAGCCCGCCCGAGCTGAATCTCAAGTACCGGCGGACCATCGACTCGCTCCCCTGGCAGCATGTGATGGTGTTCGAAAAGGTGGGACCCGACGGCGGGTTCCAGACCGTCCCCGACACCCAGCCCGAGACCACCCCACTCACCAAGCCGGAAGAGGCGCTCGGGAAGGTGCGGGTGCCCGAAGGGTTCCAGGCGACCCTGTTCGCCGCCGAGCCCGACGTCCGCCAGCCGATTCACCTCACCACCGACGAGCGGGGCCGGCTCTGGGTGGCCGAGAATTACTCCTATGCCGAGAGCGCGGTCAATTTCGTCACCACACAGCACGACCGCATCGTCATCCTGGAAGACACCGATGGCGACGGGAAACATGACCAGCGGAAGGTCTTCTTCGATGAAGGGCGGCTGCTGACCAGCATTGAGCTGGGCTACGGCGGGGTCTTCGCCCTCTGTGCCCCGCAGTTGCTGTGGATTCCCGATCTCGACCAGGACGACATTCCCGACGGTCCCCCCGTGGTACTGCTCGATGGATTCGACGATGGGCCCGTCCGGCACAACATCGTCAATGGCCTCAAGTGGGGCCCCGATGGCTGGCTCTATGGACGCCACGGCATTCTCGCCACCTCCAACGTGGGGGCCCCCGGAGCCACCGAGTCGCAGCGCACCCGCATCAACTGCGGGGTCTGGCGCTATCACCCCATCGAGCGGCGGTTTGAAGCGGTCGCCCACGGCACGACCAATCCGTGGGGACATGACTGGGATGACCATGGCGAACTGTTCTTTATCAACACGGTCATCGGCCACCTGTGGCATGTTGTTCCCGGAGCGCACTTCCGCCGGATGTACGGCAGCGACTTCGACCCGCACGTTTACCAGCTGATCGAACAGACCGCCGACCACTTCCACTGGGATACCCGCGAGGCGTGGAGCGACATCCGCAAGGGGATCACCGACACCACCTCCGCCGCCGGTGGCGGACATGCCCACTCGGGCCTCATGATCTACCTCGGCGACAACTGGCCCAACCAGTACCGCAACGGCGTCTTCACCGTGAACCTGCATGGGCACCGGTTGAACCGTGACCGGCTGGAACGCGATCAGGCCGGTTACACTGCCCGGCACGAACCCGACTTTGTCTTCTTCGACGACCCCTGGTTCCGCGGGATCGAATTGATCGCCGGGCCCGATGGGGGGGTGTTCGTGGCCGACTGGAGCGACATTGGCGAGTGCCACGAGAACGACGGCGTCCACCGGGGCTCGGGGCGGTTGTTCAAAATCACCCACGGCACTCCCGATCCCGCCCGTTCGCAGCCCAACCTCGGCGAGAAGACCTCGCTGGAACTGGCCGAATTGATGCTGAACCCGAATGAGTGGCACGTACGGACCGCAACCCGGCTGCTGCGCGAGCGTGTGCAGCGGGGAGATGACGCGGCCGCGCTGCAGCCGGCGCTCGACCGGCTGCGCGACATCTCTGCGAACCACACCGACGTCACCCGCCGGCTGAGGGCGTTGTGGGCCCTCTGGAACATGCGGGCCCTCGACGAAGCGGCGCTGCGGAGCGGGCAGGCCGATGCCAGCGAGACTGTCCAGGCGTGGTGTGTGCGGCTGCTGTTCGACCGCGGGGCTCCGTCGCCCGAGACGGTTGCGGCATTTGTCAAACTGGCCCGGACGGCGACGGGGGGCCTCCCCCTGCTGCACTTGGCTGGGGCGTTGCAGAAACTGCCGCTGGAGCAACGGGGCGACCTGGCCCTGGCCCTCGCGAAACGGGGTGAGTTCGCCGGGGATCGCGCCCTGCCGCTCATAGTCTGGTACGGCCTCGAACCGGCGGTTCTCGACCAGTTGCAGGCCCAGCGTGAGCCGCTGTTCCGCGAGACGAAGCTGCCCCACCTGCGGCGGTTTCTCGCGCGGCGGCTGACCGAAGAACTCGAACGTCGACCCGCCGATGTCGACGCCCTGGTGGGA
>JBKDUK010000036.1:0-20620 GCA_046339535.1 Planctomycetaceae bacterium
CTTACTCCAGTTCGTGCGACTCGTGATCGTCTTGCGCGTCGGCCGCGGCAACCACCGCCCCTTCCACCTGCTGCCCCCCCTTGCCCGCGTCGACGAACCCCTTGAGGTGAATTGACCGGGTGTGGTGCTGCAGTTTCCGGAGGGCCTTCGACTCGATTTGCCGAATTCGCTCACGCGTGACTTTGAAGATGCGGCCGGTCTCCTCCAGGGTATAGCTGTAGCCATCCCCCAGACCGTACCGCAGCTTGATGATTTCCCGCTCGCGGTAGGTCAGGCTTTTCAGCACATGCCCGATCTTGTCCTTGAGCAGCTTGTGCATCGCCGATTCCGAGGGGGTGTACTCGGAACCATCTTCGAGGAAGTCGCCAAAGCTCGAGTCCTCGCTCTCGCCAACGGGGGTGTCGAGACTGATCGGGTGCTTCCACGTCTTCATGATCCGCTGGGTTTCTTCCAGCGACAGCCCGACCGCCTTCGACAACTCCTCCATCGTGGGCTCGCGCCCCTTCTTTTGCCGCAGTTCCTCACTCTTCGCCTTCAGCGTCGAGATGCTCTGGAACATGTGCACGGGAATGCGGATCGTGCGGGCATGGTCGGCCACCGCCCGGGTGATCGCCTGCCGGATCCACCAGGTGGCGTAGGTCGAGAACTTGTACCCCCGGCGGTACTCGTATTTCTCGACGCCCCGCATCAGGCCGGCGTTCCCTTCCTGGATGAGATCCAGGAAACTCAGACCGCGGTTGCGGTATTTCTTGGCGATCGACACCACGAGCCGCAGGTTGCCTCCCGACAGCTCCTGTTTCGCCTGGGTCCAGACCGCGAATCGCGACTGGATTTTCCGGACCCGCTCCCGCATCGACTCGGGAGTCTCGTGGGTCATCATCATCAGTTCGTGCAGCTCGCGCTCGGCACGAGCCAGCTCGTCCTGGTTCCGGCGAGACCGCCGCAGTTCGCGAATATGCTGCTCGAGTTCGGTCATCCGGGCGTTGACCTGGTAGACCCGTTTGGTGATGGGCTGCAGACGCTGCGTCCGCAGGCTCAATTCCTCAAACAGCGTCGCCATCTTCCGCCGGCAGGTCACCAGGCCGGCGTGCAGCCTGGTCTTCTCGGCCGCTGGAGTGTCGGCACTCAGCCACTTCGAGAAGTCGGAGATGTTGGTTTCCATCAGCCGCTTGATCGTGGGCAGATTGTGCGGCATCCGCCCCAGAATCTGTTCCTTTTTGACGTTTTCCGTTTCGGAGGTCCGCAAGGTCCGCTCGAAGGGAAGCTCCCCCGCGAAGACCTTCTCGAGGGTCTCCAGCGCGGCGGTCATTGCAAAATGACATTCCATCAAGGCCCGGCGATAGCGCTTCCGGCTGACCTCGATCTTCTTCGCCAGGTAGATCTCCCGCTCACGCGTCAGCAGCGGGATGTTTCCCATCTGGCTGAGATACATCCGGACGGGATCGCGGGAGGAGACCGTCGGTTGGGGATTCTCTTCCCGTTCCCGTTCGGCGTTGATCTGCTTCTGCGGAATGCCCGGCAGAGGTCCCTGGGGATCTTCTTTCAGGTCGAGACCGGTGTCTTCCAGGTTGAGGACCAGCACGTCCACCAGGGAAGGGCTCCCGCCTTCGTCAGGCAGGTACGAATGGACCGCCTGAAACGACAAAAAGCCCCGTGTTTTGGCGTTTCTCAGCAGCACCGACAGGGGGTCATCAAACTCGTGCACAGAACACTCCCTTCCCAAGGATCGAGGGTGGATTTCATCCATCCTGGCAGGCTGCTGGTTCCACTCCGGGATCTCCCCCCGGACCAACCTCGGTTCCAACCGCCAACGACGAAACCTCTCAACAGTATCTTAACTCGTACTCAGCCCCAGAGGGGAGAAAAAAAACCGCTCCCCTGCAAACTGCTCGCTTCCGCCTGCGGAAGGTCGCCAGAATCCTCCAGTCCCACGAGACCGGCGCAGATTCCAGACCACCCCCCAATTGACAACCCACGCCAGCGGAGCGGCCCCAGACCCAGCGCTGCTCGTAGACGCTTCCTCAAGCCAATTATCCACTTCCGCCGAGTCATCAGTCAACTCCTTCGTCCTGCCGAGCCATCTGGTTGAAGCCTGGGTTTTGGCCCGGGAGGCCGTTCACGCCGCGTCGGCCCGGGCTCCCCACACCGCCGCCACCGGAGGAACCGCCACAGCCGCAACCCCCCCGTCCCCCGCAGCCGGGGTCAGAGTGCGGGCCTGGTACAACCGGGCATAGGCCGGACAACCCTTCAACAGGTCGCCATGTGTTCCGGTGGCCACAACCGTCCCCCGGTCCATCACGACGATCCGTGTCACAAACGCCAACAGACTGTCGGTAATCGAGTGGGTGATCAAAAAGACAGTTCGTCCCTTGACGAATTGCTGCAGCGACTGGTGAATCCATCTCTCGCTCTGGGCGTCGATCGCGCTCGTCGCCTCGTCCAGGATCAGGATCTCGGGATTCCGCAGAATCGCCCGCGCCAGGGCCACCCGCTGCCGCTGTCCTCCCGAGAGATTCGAACCCTTCGCCCCCACCACCGTCTCGGCCCCCTCGGGCAACTGCTCCATGAACTGGGTCACATAAGCCTGGTCGGCGGCACGCTCGATGTCTTGCAGTGTGGCCTCGGGACGTCCCAGCCGGATGTTCTCGGCGATGGTGTCATCGAACAGGAGGGTTTCTTGCGTCACCACCCCGACCCGTTGTCGCAGATCCCGCAGGGCGAAATCCCGGACATCGACCCCGTTGATCGCGACCTGACCCCGGTCGACGTCGAAAAACCGCGGCAGCAGGTTGACCAGGGTCGATTTTCCGCACCCGTTCTCCCCCACCACCGCCAGCACTTCCCCGGCCTGCACCGACAGGTTGACCCCATTGAGTACGGCAGGACGCGCCTCGCCGTCGCCGCTGTAGGTGAATCCGACGTCCTGGAACTCGATCTGCCGGATCTCGCGGGGAAACATCCGCGGACGGGGACGGTCCAGGACCCGGGTCTGTTCATCCATCAGGGCAAACACCCGGTCGGCCGCGGCCGCCGACCGTTTCAGCTTGCTGAAGACGCTCGACAGTTTGCGAACCGGGTCAAGAATGCCCGCCAGCAGCGTGTACATCATCGACAGTTCGGCCACATCCATCGGTTCGGCCGAGAGCTGAATTCCCCAGATGTCGGTCTCTCCGCGGAGCACGAGGTAGGCCCCCGGCAGCACTCCCATCACCACGGCGGTCATGCCCAGCAGTTCGGTGGTGGGATTGGTCAGGGCATCGGTCACCACGATGCGCATCGAACGACGGTAAAACTGCTTGCTTTCGCGATGATGCACGCCGCGCTGCCGCCGTCCGCCATTGAAGGCGGTCACCACCTTGAACGAGTCGAAGGTCTCTTCGAGGATCTGGTAGATGCGGGCGACCGATTCCATCGACTTCTGGCTCGCCTTCTTCAGCCGTTTGCCAATCCGCTGGAAGATGATCGCCGCCAACGGGGTGAACAACACCGACAGCAGCGTCAGCCGCCAGTTCACCCAGAACGCCATTCCCAGACAGGCCACCGCCTTGAGAGGTTCGCGCACCAGCTTCCCCCCCAAAAGTCCCAGCCCCGCCCCCAGCGCTTCAATGTCGTAGGTCAGCCGTGACATGAGGTTGCTGGTGCCGTGCATCCGCACGGTCTGCAGGTCGAGATTGAGAATCTGGCGGAAACACGCCTTGCGGACCCGCATCACCGTCTGTTCGACCACACTGCCCACGAGGACTTCTTCGCAGAACATGCAGACCAGCTTGATGGCGGTCAGCACGAGGATCAGCCCGAGAATCAGCGTAAAGGCCAGGAACTGGTCCTGGGGAATGAGCGGCAGCGCATACACCTCGGCCCCCCGGTAGAGGGCCAGCCGCTGCGAATTGGTCGTCAGCTTTTTCTCGGCCCGCGCTTTCTTGCGCAGCAGCGAAACCTGTCCCTCGGGATCAACGGGATTCTCACTCTCCCGCTGCTGCAGTTCGCCCTTGGCCTTGGCGATCCCTTCTTCGGCCTCGTCAATCAGCTCTTGCAGACACTGGGCGGGAGTCTTCCCCTCGAGCAGCACCTTCACCACCGGATAGGTGATCGAGAGAATGGCACCCCAGAAAAACGCCACGAATGCCGCGAGTACAAACGACACGAGCAACCGCCGCCGGCTGGGCCAGACATAGGGCAGCAGGCGGGTGAAGTGGCTGACCTGGCGATTCTCGGGCGACATGCATCCTGCTCGTCTGAAGGGATCGTGCCAGCCCAACGGGCTGGTGGAGGTCCTGGCCGATCCTCGACCCGACACACTCCATCCCACATTGGGGGATTTAGCAAAAAGGACAAACCGGGGGCAAGAGGAATCCCCCAGGCTTCGTATTGTGTCCCGCCTGACAATCGGGATAAAACCCGGCCCCGGTCTTGCAGACCTCTGCCGACGTTTCGGAAAGCCCCCATGATCAGTCCCGCCCCACCCCCCGACGAGCTTCCCGAAAACCCCGCAGAACTCGACGAGGAACTCTTCTCACAGGAAGAGATCGAGGCGGCGTATCAACGGGCCCTTGCCGCCTTCGAATCGGCCCAGGAAGAGACCGAGACCGACGAGTTCGTCCCGCCGCAGGTCTCAGACGGAATGCGGCAGGAAGATGGCGATTTCGTACCGCATTCTCCCCTCACCGCGGACGACGGGGCCAGGCTTGCCCAGCACCCCGTCTCTGCCGGGAGCGAACTCCCGCCCGATTCGCCCCCCGTGGCTTATTCTTATGACGAGATTCCGGTCGATCTGACTTCCTGGACCGATGACGAGAGTGACGCGGCAGAACCTGTGCCGACTGCAACTGGCGCGGACCCGGCCGGGATCCCTTCGCTCGAAGAGCAGGCGCACGCCGAATTCGAGGCACTGCAGGCGACACTCCCTCCCGAGACCCAGGCCGCCTGGGAGGCCGAGACACTCGCGACCGTCGAGCCCCCTCCGGGGAATACCAGGCTTCCGACAGCCTCCCCGGGGTCGGCCCGCACTGCGGTTTCCACCCGCCCCGCTCTGGCAGCGGTGGCCAATCCCCCCCAGCTACCGCCGGCGGATCCCGGCGTAACCCCCACGCAGGTCATCGAGGCGGCGCTGTTTGTCGGCGGACAGCCACTCACCGCGGGCAAACTTTATGCCCTGTTGCGGGGGGCCATCACTGTCGAACAGGTGCCGGAACTGATCGATGAACTGAACACTCTCTACGCGGCCCAGGAACGTCCTTATGAGGTGCGCCTGGGAGATGGGGGCTACCGCCTCGAACTGCGGCCGGAATACGACCGCCTGCGGGCCCGCGTGTTCGGGCAGGGACCCCGCGAAGTGCGCCTTTCCCAGGATCTGCTCGAGGTCCTGGCCCTGGTCGCCTATCGCCAGCCGATCACCCAGGCCGAGATCGAGGCCTTGGGCAAGGCCGGCCCCGGGAACCAGTTGCGGCAATTGCTGCGTCGCGAACTGATCCAGCTCGAGCGCGATCCCGAGCAGCCCAAGGAAGTGCGCTATCGCACCACCGACCGCTTTCTCTCGGTGTTCGGCCTGGCCAATCTCGCCGACCTCCCGCAGCCCGACGATCTCGCTGCCCGCTAAGTGCGCTCCCCGGTCAGTCCCCCTGTGGCGATGCCGGGCAGTCTCTTGAGTTCAATCATCCGCCGAGGATGCACTGCGGGCCGGTTCCAACGGGCGGCGCGACTTTCGTCCGGGGGTTCCCACCGGTGCCGGGCCGGTACCGTATGCCGTCCCGCTGGCCGACCGCTTCGACTATGATCAAGGCTTGGTGCTGTGCTGGTGTTCGGCCCTCTTCCGAGAGTTCCCGGCAGCCGCAGTCCTTCGTTCTTCTGTTGAGGCCCCCTCTGTGGCGCATGACTTCCTGACACTCGAAGAACTCGCCGAACACCTGGGGCGAGATCGCCGCGAGGTGGAAAAACAGGTGCAGCGCGGACGGATTCCCGGCCATCGCATCGAAGGGACCTGGCGGTTTCATCCCGCGGAAATCCGGCACTGGCTCGAACAGGAGATCCGGGAGTTTTCGAGCGAGCAACTGGCCGGGATCGAATCGGCCCAGAAGGCGTTCGACCCCGCCCACGACTCGCCTCTGGCCGAGCTGCTGGCCCCCGAACTGGTGGAAGTACCACTCGATGCCCGCACGAAGCGGTCGGTGCTCGAATCGCTGATCGAGGTGGCGGGGCGGACGTGGCAGATCTGGGAACCGGCGGCTTTGCTGGCGGCCTGCCTCGAGCGCGAGACCGCCATGCCCACCGCGTTCGAATCGGGAGTGGCCATTCCCCACCCGCGCAATCCGCAGCCGCAGTCGCTGGGGCAATCGCTCCTCGCGTTTGGCAAGACCTCGTCGGGCATCCCCTTCGGTGGTCCCAATCGCACCCTCACCGACATGTTCTTTCTGGTGCTGTGCCGCGATTCGCACACCCATCTGGCGGTGCTGGCCCGCCTGGGAAGAATCCTGCAGCAACCGTCGTTCATCGACAACCTGCGGGCGACCGAGACCTCCCGCGAGGCGTACGAATTGATCCTCAAGGCCGATGAGGCGCTGGCTGCGACATGAGCGAGCTGCCGTCTGCGTTGATTCCGCCCGAGGATTCTCCGTCACACGCTCCGGTCGCAGTCCCCGGAGTTCTCGCGGCTTCCGTCGCATCTTCTGTCGTGGGAGGGGATGACACCCCCACGGCCGCTCCCGCCGAGGGAGGGGCCTGTCCGCCCCCGCTGCAATGGCAGGAGGTGCTGCGGGAAGTGACGGAACGGGCCACCCATTGGACGGTGGAGGTGCCCGGAACGCAATTGACCGGCTTGACCCTCGGCGAAGGGCCGCCCCTGATCTTTCTCAACAGCCTGGCCGAGCCGCGGGAACTGTCGTTCCTGCTCGCCTGGCTGCTGCGCGACCAGTTCCGCTGCGTGCTGTTCGACTGGCGGGGAGTGAAATCGCCGCAACGGGGCCCAGTGACGCTCGACCGTCTGGTGGCCGACCTGTTCGAGATTGCCGATCACTGGCCGGGCGAACCGAATCGCCTGCTGGCGACCGGCCTGGGGGGATTGGTGGGGCTGCGGGCGCTGCACGACCGCCCCCGGCAGTTCACTCATCTCACCCTGGTGGCCGGCTACGCGCACCGGCAGTTGACGGCGACCGAACGGCGGCTGGCGGCGGTGGGGCGGTGGCTGCCGGGCACAGTCCAGCGGCTGCCGGGCTGGCGGGCGGTGCAACGGCACAGCCATCGGCGGTTTTTCCCGCCGTTCGACGAGACGCGATTCGAGTTCTTCCTCGACCGCCTCGGGCGAATGCCAATCGCGCCGCTGTGCGAGTTGGCCCGGGTGATTGCCCAGACCAACCTCACCCCGCTGTTGCCGCAGATCCAGAACCCGGTGCTGCTGATCGAGACCGAAGGAACGCCCCTGCCGCTACGCGAGTCGGGCCAAACCCTCGCCCGGCACCTCCCCCACGCGACGATGGAAGAACTGCACAACACCGGCCTGATCCCCGGCCTGACCCACCCGCACCGCATCGCGAAGCTGATTCGTACTGCGGCTGAATGAGCCGCCAGCGGACGGAGCGGCGGGGGAGCCATTCGCCTTGCCACAGTCGCAACCGCAGCAAAGCGGCCTATCGCCGGGCGGGCTGGCAGAGGGTTCGCTGTGAGACGGGGTCATGGGTGAATCCAGACCCTTTCCCCGGCTTCATTCGCTACACTCGCCGTCCTGCGTCCATCGGTTCGGTCCCCGGTTTTGCGGCCAGTTTCCCGAGGAGAGGAGACGGATGAAAACACAGGCTCTGTGCGGGATTGTCTGCGGTTTGTGGGTCCTGTTCTGGGGTGACGTCAGACCGGCCCACGCAGACAACGTGGTGGGAGTGGACCATCAGCGCAAGACGATCTATCGCTCGCCCCAGAAACCGGGGTTCACCAGTTGGGTGGGGGCCTGGACCATGCCCGACGGCGATCTCATGGTCAGCTTCACCCAGGCGACCGGGCCGGCCGAGGGGCGGGCGCGGGCTCCCGAGACGGTGCAGCAACGCTTGAGCTGGCCGCCGCCGGGACATCCCGGTTACGACATGACCGGTCTCGACCTGCGGAATGTCCACCTGCGCTCGACCGATGCCGGGGGGACCTGGCGCGAGGTGAGTGCCGACCGGTTCCAGTCGTGCATGAATGGCGTCACGGGGGAAGCCGAGACTGCCCTGGCCGATGGAACGATCCTGCGCGGTGTGTGGGGGTTCTACCTGCCGTATGACCAGCATCTGCCCAAAACCGGGTATCTCGAACGCTCGCGCGATGGCTCGCAGACCTGGGGGAAGCCCGAGGTGCTGCTCGACCCGGCGAAGTACACCGTCTGGCCGAAACGGCTGCGGGTGCTGCGGGATGGGCGGTTGATTGTTCTGGGGGGCGTCGCGGACGTTGCCGCGAACAGCCGGACCCGGGCGGAGTACAGCGGGCTGTTTCGGCCCCTGCTGATGGTCTCGGCGGACGCAGGAAAGACTTGGACGGGGCCGATCGAAGTGGTCCCCGAACAGCATCGGATGGGGTGGGGGGGCGAGGAGTTCGACGCCGCGGAGCTGCCCAACGGCGACCTGCTGTGCGTCTTCCGCCGTCAGCCGCCGGGGGCCGCGGGGGAAGTCCGTTGGCAGGGTGTGTTGCGGAAGGAGGGGGCTGGCTGGAAAGCCGGTGAGCCGGGAACGGCCCCCTTTCCGCACAGCGGCCATCCGGAACTGCTGGCGACCCGGGAAGGGGTGGTGCTGCATCTGTCGACCGCGGGCATCCACGCCACTGCGGATGCCGGCCGGAACTGGTATCGACTCGATCTTCCGGGAACCTCGTACTATCCCCGCTCGGTGCAGTCTGCCGATGGGCGGATCTTCGTCTTCGGACACATTGGCGGCGACGACGAATATGGCAAGGTCGACCAGTCGATCGTGATGGATTCTTTCCGGTTGGAACAACGGGGCGAGTGAAGCTGAAGTGAACTCCGGTGGGAACGGCAGTTCCCTCCGATGCGGCTTCAGGCTTGGGACTCGGGTTCGGCTTCTCGTCCGCGGTAGAGCAGCACGAGGAAGGCGGGGACCAGCAGTGGGCGGACCACAAAGGTGTCGAGCAGAACGCCAAACGCCAGGGCAAAGCCCAGTTGTTTCAATCCCACGAGGGTCCCGGCGAACAGCGACAGGAACGTGCCCGCCATGATGATGCCGCAACTGGAGATGATGGTCCCGGTCCGCCGCATCGCCTCCCGGATCCCCTCCACAGGACCATGGGTTCGCTGCTCCTCTTCGACGCGGGTCATCAGAAAGATGTTGTAATCTTCGCCAATCGCGATGAGGATCGTGAACAGGAACATCGGCACTTTCCAGTCGAGCCCGGCGAAGCCGCTGGGATCCCAGAGCCAGAAGGCGGCGAAGGTTGCTCCCAGGGCGGCGAAGTAACTGAAAAACACGCTGACAATCAGGTAGATCGAGATTCCGGGCTTCCGCAGCAGAACGAGCAGGATCAGGAAGACTGCCGAGAGGACCAGCAGATCGATTTTCAGCTGGTCGGCATCGGTCACGCGCTTCAGGTCGCGGATACTGCCGGTTGGTCCCACGAAATACAACCGGGCGCGGGACAGGGGTTCCAGCGCGTGGGATTCTTCTTCGGTGTGCGGGGCGGCGACGAGGTTCCGCAGATGACTCTCGACCTCATCCAACAGGCGGATGCTCTCGCGATCGAAGGGATCGGTATTGAAAATCATGTCGATCCGGGTGACCCGTCCTTCCAGCCCGGGAACACTGCTGACGTAGTACTTCTCGGCCCGCCGGCGTCCCACCCCTTTCTGGAACGGACTGAGCCGGCCCCGTTGTCCCAGCGGTTCGATCACCGACCGGATGTCGGCGATCGACAGATCATTGCTCCGTTCCTTCAGGCCGGCGCAGATGTGTTCAAGAGCCACCCGGCCACTGCCGGAATTGAAATCGATCTCGTCCGAGTCAATCAGGATGGTCAGGGGACCGGCATACCCGGCGGGAAAGTGCTCCTGAACCGCCTTCGCCCCCACCACGCTGCTGTTGGTCGGCGGGAGTTCGCTGAGCAGGCCGTAGCTGAGGTAGTCGTAATACATGAAGCCAATCAGGGCGAGGGGGGCCATCAGGGCCACGCTCGACAACAGCACTGTGCCGGGCTTGCGCATCACCACATCACCGACAAAATCCCAGAAGATCTGGAACTTGTTCCGGGGAATCAGTCGATTGATCAGCCGCGTGCCCCAGCTTCCCGAGCCGGTCCGTTCGACACGCCCCATCACACCGTGCGGCCAGAACGCCCACCGGCCCATCAACTGCAGCAGGGAGGGGGTCAGGGTCAATGACGCCACAAAGCCCACGACCAGCGCCAGTCCAATACCGACCCCCGCCTCGCGGAACTTGCCGAACTGCGCGAAGATCATCATGCCAATCCCGCAGATGACCGTGAACGCGCTGGCCGTCAGCGCCGCCCCCACCTGCGAGAGCGAATTCGCCACCGCCCGTCCCAGCGGTTCCCCCTGGTCCAGTTCTTCTTTGTAGCGGGCAATGAGGAACAGGCAGTAATCGACCCCGGTGCCATACACCACGACGGTGATATAGACCTCGAGCCCCACGAACACGTTGTACTTCCAGCCCCCCACCCAGTCCGGCGGGAGCCCGGTCAGCCAGATCAACAGCGACAGCGCGACCTGCACCGACACCATGACGGTCAACAGGGGGATCAGGGCCAGCAGCGGGGCACGATAGATACCGGCCAACAGCAAGACCACCAGCACGACCGTCCAGCGCTCGGTTGCCGACGCACTCTCCTGCGCCGCCACCAGCATGTCGCGTCCCACGGTTCCCGTTCCACTCAAGGCCAGATCGAGGCCCAGCGGGATGACCGGTTTGCGATTGGCATCCTGTTCGTGTGGCAGTTCCTCGAAAATGAGGCGTTCGACGCGGTCGATGACCTCGCGGTTCGACCACGCCAGGAACTCGTGCTCGAGAGGCAGCACCACGAGGCAGGCATCCTCCTTGTCGCTGACGAGGAGTTGGCCGACCGTTTTGTCGTCGGGCGAGCGGATCTCGAGCGCGGAGCCTTCCTCTTTCGCACCCCGCACCGCTTTCAGACGCGGAGTCAGCACGTCACGGATGAAGGTGCGGTCGACTTCATCCAGCGGCTTCTGGTAGCGCCGCACCACCACCACCACACTGCTTTTGAGCAGATCCTCGGGAAATGCCTTGGCCAGCAACCGCTCGCCCACCAGGCTCTGGATGTCGGGGGGGAGAAAGGTGAACTCACCATCCTGGGCCACATCGGTCCATGTGGGAACGACGCCTGGCCCCAGCAGGGGGTCAAACCAACGCTGTTGCTGGCCCAAGGCGGCTACGAACAGCAGCAGCCAGAACACCAGCAGCCCCAGCCAATGCCGGGCCACCCAATTCCCAAACCGGGCAAACATGCCGTCTCCCGGGGACGATCGACCTGGCAACCCGTTCCCCGCGGGAACCGCGCTCCGATTGCCTTCCGATCCTCCCGGTGTCACGAAAGCGGAGTTGACAGTAGTTCCGGCTGGCGTGAATCGTCAATTCCCGACAGCCCGCCCCCCTGTCGCGCCGGTCCCCCCCGCGCCGCCGCCCGCCATCATCATTGCAATTGCTGCAGCCGTTGCGACCGCTCTGCCTTTTCACTCTCTCCCAACCGCTGCAAGGCAAACCGCAGCCAGTTCCGCAGGGCGAGGGTTTGCCGCACGGCCGGCTTGTACCGGTCGGCGAAGATCGGCCCTTCCACGGCCACCCGCGAGGGACCGGGAAACCGGCCCGGAGAGCGATTCCGCAGACTCTCCAGCCGCTCCCGCCAGGGAGACAAGGCCGTCCCCAATTCCCCGAACGATTCGAGGGCCAGCAGCCGGTCTGACAGCGGATAATTCTCCCCTTCCACCAGGGTCATCAACGCCTCGATGGTCTCATTCGACTGGGGGGCAAGCCGCGAAAGGGAGTCGATCAACAGACCCCGGCGGGGCGACGGCTGGTGGTCCAGCACCAATTCCCGCGCCCGGACCAGATCTTTTGAGTCGGGAGACGGGGTCGCCAACAGCCCCGCACAGGCGACCGGCCGGACCACTTCGGGGCCGGACTGGCTGGCCTGTCTGAGGCAGTTCCGCACGGCTGGCTCGGACGGGGCGACGGCGGCCAGTGCCTCAAGCACCATCGCCTCCAGGCCCTCACCGGTGTCTTCGGGCACGGGATACGGCTCGAGCGTCGACCAGCGTTCGACCAGCACTGGCCACGCCGCTGCTCCCAGCGGCCCCAGATGCCGCAGCGTTCTCAGAGCCCAGCGTTCGAGCGGGCGTTCGCCCCGGTCGGCACCCGCGGCCAGGTCGGTCCCTTCCTGCACAATCGCGATCAGGTCAGGCAGGGCGGGAGCGGCGGCCGGGCCCACCGCCGCGAGGACCATGGCTCCATCAACCCGGTAGGCCCCCGTGTGGTCGGCCACGAAACGCCGTGCCACGTCAACGGCGGGGGCGGCCGCCTCCCCGAAATGACGCAGGTTGTTCAAGTCATCCCGGGGCTCACCCGTCCCCGACTCGAGGCGGGCTGTCAGCAAGGCCACGATTCCCCGGGCCATTTCCGGGTCAATCTCCAGCAGGGATGGGGCGTAGGCATGACCGGGAACCTCCCCCAGCAGCCGTTCCCGCAGCAACTGGGCGGCACGTTGACGGTCCCCCCCCAGCCGCACCACGAGGCTGGCGGTCGCCGCCACATCCACACAGCGTTCCGAATGCAGATACTCTTCGAGGCTGGGCAACACCTGCTGCGCCTCATGCTCCAGCAGGGCCAGCCCGCGCAGGGCCGCCATATGAACTCCTGCCGTGGGAGCCTCCAGCATTTTCAGCAGCGGGGCGGCCGCCTGAGTGGCCCGGGGCCCCACCGTTTCGAGATACCGCAGGCCGAGCGAGCTCAGATCGAGCAGTTCGCTTCCGAGCGCGACATACAGGTCCTGCAGATTCAGCTGATCGTGCCAGATCAACAGTTCGAAGCAGTCGGCCCGCAGGAACTCATCTTCCCGACGCGATTGCAGCAACCCCCGCAGAAACTCCACATCGCCGTCGGTCAGCGTTTCGCTCCGCCGCAATTGTTCGAGTCGCAAATAGGGGAGCGCGGTGTCTCCCTCCCGCAGGGCCTCCCGCAGCGCCTCGTCCGGGGCCCGCTCGATGGCCCGGGCCGCGGCCCGGCGAACCTCCCGGGCGGGATCGGTCAAAAAGGTACTCAACTTCGCCAGGATGGAACCCCGCTCATCGGGGATCATTGCCAGGGAATTCACGGCCATTTCCCGCACGATCACATCAGTCGACCGTAACGCTCCTTCCAAATCGGCACGGGCGGGGGCCGCGGCGGACCCCAGCCGGGCGAGGGCGGTCACCGCGTCCTGCTGATCGCGCCGGTCTCCGGTGGCAACCAACCGGCGCAGCGTGGGGAGGGCTTCTTCCTGCTGTTCGACCCACGAATCGATGCGCTGCACGCGGACCTGCAAGGGGGTGGCGGAGGGTGGTTCGGCCACTTCCGTCTGGGGCTGTTGCACCTGCCGTCCATAGCCCGCCAGACCCAGCACCCCGATGATGCATGCTCCCACCCACCAACCCGAAGACATCAACGGCAATTGTCGAGAGGAAGCCATGCCAGGTCTCGCGGCTACAGGAATCTTCGCAGGATTTTCTGACTCTCGGGGTCGAGTTCCCGCCGGTCGGGAATGAGATAGCGGATTCCGAGGGTGTCGGTCAGCAGGACGCCGTGCTCTCCCTGGGCCCGCACGCTCTCTTCGGTGGTGGTGGCGAATCCCACCTCGCCGCGATCGGTCTGTACCCGCCAGTCCGTTTGAGATGAGCCGGGCCGCGCCTCGAGAAGACGCGTGATTCGGGGCTGGAATTCCCGGCGGGCCAGTTCCTGCTGCACCAACTGCCGGTTGTCGGGAGACAACTGCTCGAGCGACTCAATCAGCAGCAGTTCCTTCCCCTGACTGTCCGTGAATGAAATCCAGCGTCCCGGGTCGGTGGTGGGAAAGGCCCGCACGGGAACCATACCTCCATGTGTCTGGCCATCCGGCCGCACAACCGTCAGCCGGCCGTAGGGATCCACCGAGATTCGGACCGCTCCCCAGTCAATCGCGTCCGCTGGAGACACTGTCATGCACTGTTTCCCTTTGAACCGTTCCCGGAAACGACCTTCGGAACCCCCGAGTCCATCCCGATTGGATCAATCCAGATCGGGTCCCGGGAGCACTCAATCCCGGCCAGCCACCGGTCAACAGTGTAGTCGTTCCAGATCGGGTGAACAGGGAAGGCGGGGTTGCCCATGGATGGTCGCAACGCTGCCTTGGGGCTGCGGCCGGACGGGCAAGGGATGTTTGCCGCCGAATTGCCGGTCAGGACCCCGACATCCCGGGAATCTGCAGTCCAATGACCAGGGGCATTCCCGGCTTCAGATCGCCCGACACCAGTTCGGTGTGCTGGCTGTCTGACAGGCCGGTTTCGACCGCTACCGCCCGCAAGAGCCGCCCATCGGCAATCCAGACGTGGCGCAGGTTGCGCTTCCGCCGGGCCTTGGCCCGCTCGTCGGCAGACAGGGACCGTTCGGATTTGACCTCTTTTCCCTCTTCATCGGTTCCCTCGACCACCCCCTCGACAAGGGGCCGGTCTTCCGGCCGGACCTGTTTGGGATTGGGATAAAACCGCAGGGCGGAGTTGGGAATTTTAAGAATGTCCCGGCGCTCGGCCACCTCGAACGAAATGCTGGCGGTCATGTCGGGGAGCAATTTGAAGTCGGGGTTGGGGCTCGAGACAATGACCGGATAGGTCACGACATTTTGGGTGGTGGTGGCATTCATCCGCACCTCTTCGATCTTCCCCACGAACAATTCGTCGGCATAGGCGTCGACGGTGAAGGTCACGGGAAGCTGTTTGGCGTGTGCCTCGCGGATCAGGCCGATTTCGGACTCATCGACCGAGGCCAGCAGGTCGACCCGCTCGCGGATGTTCGGAGCGATGACAAACAGCTCGGGAGTCTGGAACTGGGCCGCGAGGGTCTGTCCCGGTTCAATCTTGCGATCGATGATGATCCCCGTCTCGGGCGCACGGATTTCGCAATACTCCATCTGGGCTTCGGAAAACGCCAACTGCGATTCCGCGACCTTCACGCTGGCCTCGGCCAGCCCTTTCTGAGCCTCGAACGAGAGCACCGAGAAGTAGAACTTGTCCATTTCGGCCTGGGCGATGAAGGACTTGTCTTCCTCCCGCAGCTTGATGGCCCGGTCGAGATCGCGCCGGGCCTGCTGCAGTTGGGCATCGGCCCGCCGTACCTCGGCTTGCCGCGACTTCAGGGTCGCCTCGTCCCGATCCAGGTTCGCCTTGTAGATGCGGGGATCGATTTTGCACAGAACCTGCCCCTTCTGCACCTCTTCATTGAAGCCCACCATCCGCACCGAGGTGTCAATCGGGCCCGATACAAATGATCCCACCGTGATCTTCCGCACAGGCCGTACCTTGCCTGTGGCGTTGACCACCGAGATGATGTCGCCTTGCTGGACGTCGGCATACCGCCACTGGGGCTGGTTGCGGTTCCGCCAGTACTCGATCGCCGGCCCAGTGGCAGCGCGGATTCCGCCCGCCAGGACCCCCAACACCACCAGCCACTTCATCCAGCGTTTCATGCCGTTCCTTTTCGCTGCAACTCCGCGCCCCGCCCAACACACCCTACCATAATACCTTACGGTCGGCCGGCGGGTGTCGGCCAGTCTTCCCGGGAATCGCCGCATGGCGCTGATTGAACTGACCAACATTTCGAAGGTGTACGACCTGGGGGAGGTGAAGGTCGAGGCCCTCAAGTCGGCGAATGTCTCCATCGAAGAGGGAGAATTCGTCGCCCTGATTGGTCCCTCGGGTTCGGGCAAGTCGACCCTCATGAATACCCTGGGTTGCCTCGACCGTCCCAGCACAGGGAGTTACCTGTTGGCGGGCGAAGAGATCGCGACCATGTCGCGCGATGAGCGGGCCCGCATCCGCAACCAGCGGATTGGGTTCGTGTTCCAGAACTTCAACCTGCTGGCCCGCACCACCGCCGTCGAAAATGTCGAACTCCCCCTGATGTACGCCCGCGGAATGTCGCAGGCCGAACGCCGGCGGCGGGCCGTTGAGATGCTGGGTCTGGTGGGACTGGCGGAGCGGCTTGATCACCATCCCAGCCAGCTCTCCGGTGGTCAGCAGCAGCGGGTGGCCATTGCCCGGGCGTTGGTCAATCGGCCGGCGATCCTGCTGGGAGACGAGCCGACCGGGAACCTCGATTCGAAGACCAGCCGCGACATCATGGCGCTGTTCAAGCATCTCAATGCGACGGAACGGATCACCGTGATTCTGGTCACGCACGATCTGAATGTCGCCCGGAATGCCCGCCGGAACATCGTGTTGCGCGACGGGCAGATCGTCTGCGACACCACCGATGTCTCCCAGGCCGCCCGGTTCCTGCACCACACCGACGACGAACCCGAAGAGGCTGCGACCACTTCGGGATGAGTTTTTCTGTGTCCTTCCACCGGTTTTCCGCCATGTCCGTCTCCCGCCGCTCCTTTCTGCGTTCGGTCACCGCGTCTCCCCTGCTGCTGGGGATTGGTCCGCACGCTGTCTCCTCGCTGTGGGCCCAGCAGAAGGAAACCCGGCTCCCCCGCGGACTGCCCGAGGAACAGGGAGTCGATTCCCGCGGAGTGCTGGCCCTGCTGGATGGCGTGGCCGCCGCGAAACTCAGCCTGCACAGCCTGATGCTGGTGCGGCACGGCAAAGTGATCGCCCAGGGGTGGTGGGCGCCGTATGCCCCTCACCTGCGGCACACGATGTACTCGCTCAGCAAAAGTTTCTGCGCGACGGCCGTGGGGATCGCCGCCGCCGAGAAACGGCTTTCGCTCGACGACAAGGTGGTCTCGTTTTTTCCAGACGATCTTCCCGAGATGGTCGGGGCCCATCTGGCCGACCTGCGGGTCCGCCATCTGCTGATGATGGGGACCGGTCACCCGGGCGATTCCCTGTTTGGTCCGGGATTCACTGTGGCCGAGAAAAACTGGGTGAAGTCGGTCTTGTCGCGTCCCCTCCAACACGCTCCGGGAACGCACTTCGCGTACAACAACGGGGCGACGTTTCTCTGCTCGGCCATCGTGCAGCAGACGACGAGTCAGACGCTGCTCGATTTTCTCAATCCCCGGCTGTTCGCGCCGCTGGGAATTGCCGGTGCCGACTGGGAGCAGAATCCCCAGGGAATGAACCACGGCGCGTTCGGGCTGCGGGTGCGCACCGAAGACATCGCCAAGCTGGGACAGTTGTACCTCGCCGGGGGAACCTGGGAACAGGCCCCCGTCCTGACGACCGACTGGGTCCGTGAGGCGACGGGAAAACAGATTGAGAACGCCCCTCCCAACGATCCCGCCCGCCGGGAGACCAGCGACTGGGCACAAGGATATGGCTACCAGTTCTGGCGGTGCCGGCACGGAGCCTTCCGGGGAGATGGAGCGTTTGGCCAATACTGCGTGGTCCTGCCCGACCAGCAGACCGTGCTGGCGATGACCTCCGAGACCAACGATCTGCAGGGGGTGCTCAACGAAGTGTGGAAGCACCTGCTTCCCGCCTTGTCGCCACAGCCGCTGCCCGCAAATCCCGGGGCGAGCGGCCAGCTGCGTGAACGGCTGAACGCGTTGTCGTTGCCGGTCCCCCAGGGGAAACTGACTTCTCCCCGCGGGCCGCACATCGACCGGCGGGTGTATGCGGTGGCCGACAATGCGCTGGGAATCACCCGGGCTTCGTTCGTACTGCGGGATGGCCGGGGGAGACTCTCGCTGGAGACTGCGGCAGGCGATCAAGGGGTCGAGTTTGGCCTGGGCCGCTGGCTGGCGGGAGACACGACGTTCTCCCCCGTGCCGTTGCACCTGGTGAGCACGCTGGCCGACCGCCGGCACACCACCTCGGCGGCCGCCGCCTGGACCAACGACGATACCTTCGTCATCGACTGGCGGTTCACCGAGACGGCACACGGCCAGCGGCTGACCTGCACCTGGGAGGGAGAACAGGTACGGATCGCCTTCGAGCGCAGCGTGACGCAGCTCAATCCGGCGGCCAAAGATCCCCGGCCCGTGCTGGTCGGCAGCTGAGGGGTGATTTCCCCGCGGCACGGAGCCGGCACGGGCGCGCGAAATCACCCCCGGCCCGCAGAGGCAGGCCAGGGGTGATTCTGGCGACCGGCAGCGCCAGCGTTACAGCAGCTTCAGCACGGCGTCGGTGAGACCTTTGTCCCCCACGACGACGTTGAGCTTGCCCGCCGCGGCGATCCGCTCCAACGCCTCCAGTTCCCGCACCCGCATGAGGGCTGGAGACTCCGACAGCAGCTTCGCCGTGTTGGCCTGGGACCGCATCGCCGCCGTCTCGGCCCGGCGGAGAATGAGATTCGCCTCAGCCTCCTTGCGGGCGGACGTCACACGGTTCATGAGGTCCTTCATCTCCCCCGGCAGGATCACATCGCGGATTCCCACCGAGCGAAGTTCCAGTCCCAGTTCGGTCGCACGGCCGCGGAGCGATTCCTCAAGTTCGCGCGACACCGCGTCCTTGTCGGTGAGGAACAGGTCAAGCTCGCGCGCTCCCACCACGCTGCGCAACACCAGTTGCGTCTCGCGGTAGAGGGCACTCCGCAGGTCGTTGCTCTGGCTGAGGGCTCGCTGGGGGTCGGCGACCTGGAAGGTCACCACGGCGTTAAGCCGCAGGGTGACCTTGTCGGCGGTCATCAGGTCCTGGCCCGCGATGTCGATCTGGTTCTCACGCAGATCGAGCTCGACGACCTTGACCTCTCCCTGTCCCTTCCAGAACGCGTACGTTCCGGGAGAGAGCGTCGCCTGGTACTGCCCATCCTGGTACAGCACCCCGGCGCAGTCACGACCGACCGTGAACACGTCGAGGCACTGGCGGGCCGTCGGCGAAGCCAGAATGGACTTCCACTCCGGATGGTCGAACCGCACCGAGCGGGCATCGAGCACCTCGGTGCGCACCTGGCGCTGACCGGTCCAGAAAGCATGCAGTCCCGCGGGGAGCACCCGGCTGAAGCGGTTGTCGATCCAGACGAGAGCCCGCTGGTGTTCCTGCAGGTCGAGGACCACCGCCCGGTCCTGCAACGCCCCCGACTTGACGATCAGGTCGAGCTGTTCATGCACCAGGTCCGGGGTTCGCTGCGAGACCACATCCACGCGGATCTTCCGGAAGAGATCGAAAAACCGATGCCGCCCGGGAGGCAGCAGGCCTGCGAACTCGCCGTTGCGAAACAGCAGTCCGACCTCAAAGCTGCGGATCTGAATCGGAGTGAACATGGAGACCTCCTTCGGAGAAACAGGCAAACGCGGGGACGATTGTTGGGTTGCGGCGGAAACCTCCACGGAGATGTTCGGGAGGAGTGGCGACAAGGGCCGGATTGGGGACTGGACGGGAAAAAAAACGCCCGGGTCAGATCGGCATCCGGAGACTGCGGGCCGTTGGTCGAGGCCGACGGCGAGTCCCTGAGGAGTTACCTCATGGGGGATCATCCAGGGAGAGAACTGAAAGATGCTGGAAAGTCAGGGTGGATGCATGAGTGCGACTCCGTGTGAGGTGCTTGGATGGTGCGGACGGCTCTGCGGAGGAAAACCCCCCCGGGTCATCCGCAGGGGACCGCACAAAAAGACGGGACGGGGATCGATCCCACGAGGGGCGAGCCCCGAGACTGCGGTCGAGATGTCCGATGAAGGCAGCGCGTTGCTCCCGGCCGCAACGCGACGCGGAGGGGATTTGAGCATCCACCTGTGCCGGGAACGGCGGGCTCTTTCCAGGCCGCGAGCTGTGTCGCCGGCGTCCGCGAACGGAAGCCGCACGGTCTCGCGGGCGGTCGGAGCCCGGTTCGTCGGCACCGGGTGGATCCGGGATCCATCCCCCGCAGGGCGTCGTCCGCGGTGGCCTGTCCGGAGCGGATGAATCGAGGGATCCATCCGGCCGGGGTGGGGGCCGTGGGAATCAACGTCTGCCTTCGACTCGGTCATCTTGAAAAGAGATGGTGCGTGGGGCACGTCGAGACGACGTGAGATTCCCACGCGGGTCGCTTGTCCAGGATTCGAACCTGACGGACCTGTTCGTCCCGGTTGGGAGGAACAGGCCTTGTCCACCGTGATCCTGCGGGAAATCCAGTTCGGAACAGACCCTGCCAAACCGGTGGTCAACCGTCAGACGGCGACCCCGGCGGCGGGCCCGCCTCTGGAAACAGGAGGGCACGTCACCTCAAAAACCTGCCGTCGGGAGTCGAACCCGTCCTCGGCGGTCCCGGGGGACCGCCGCCAGTCCACCTGGCATCGGCAGCAACACGCTCAGAGTCCTCGCCAGGAATCGAACCTGGTCTGCAACCTTCGGAGGGTCGCGTGCGATCCGGCACACTCCAAGGACAAAAGGGGACAGGTCCAATAGTGTTCGGCACGAGACGTGCCCGGGGTGAACACATCGACCTTGATTGAATTGCTGGATTTGGCACAACATTTGCGCCGCTCCTCCAGACGGTTGTAAAACTGTCAACTTGGCAGGGAGGTGAGCATGGCC
>JBKDUK010000037.1:0-2656 GCA_046339535.1 Planctomycetaceae bacterium
GACGTTCTCCCAAACCAGCCACTTGGGGCGTAGGCGTTGAGCAAGCGCACCGAACCCCAGCATGAGGTTGCCACGCGGGTCTGCCAGTCCTTTTCGGAGTCCTGCGACGCTGAATGATTGGCAGGGAGTTCCTCCGACAAGAACATCGATATCTGCATAGTCGCCTCGCTGAATTGTGGTGAAGTCGCCGTGAAGCGGAACGTCCGGGTAGTGGTGAGCAAGAACGGCCCGGGGGAACGGGTCAATCTCGGAGAAGAAAGCGGCCTTCCAGCCAAGCGGATGCCATGCTGCGGTCGCTGCCTCAATCCCAGAACAAACAGAGCCGTAAATCATCAGTCGTGTGTTCCATGGCAAGGTGAGCCGTGAACGGGGCACATGTAGCTGGCCCAGCACACGCACGGGACGCGGCGCGCCCATTGCTGCCAGTCTTGTTGGGGTTGCGGTGAGGGCATGGTGCGTCTCCTGTTTGAAGTTCGGACTGTAAAGGGAAAGGCAAGGATTGACAATAGCGATACGAGATAGAATAATCCGCCTCGATGGCACTGCCAGACCCCACATTTTTTTGGAGCACGACATGAGGCTAGCGAACGCAGCTCGAAAAATGAGCCTGTCCCGCCCCCAGCGCACGGTGAAGTGCGAGACCTGCGGCGACACGTTCAACACCATTTCCCCCGTCGCGAAGTATTGCGGCAACTCCTGCCGATGCCTTGCGTACCAGCGGAGGAAGAAAGCGAAATGACCCAGACCGACGCCATCCTCGCGGCGCTTAAGGCTGGCCCATTGACCCCGCTCGATGCCCTGGAGCGCTTCGGCTGCTTCCGCATGGCGGCCCGGGTGCGTGACCTCCGGGATCGGGGCCATCACATTCACACGGAGATCGTCGAGCAGGGCGGGAAGCGCTTTGCGCGGTATTCGCTGGTTGGTGATTCTTCGCGAGGCGTTGTAGATTTGCGCCCCTGGCAAGCCTGATGCGCCATTCGGTAAGGTTCGCCCTGTGTGATTGACCGACAGGAGGTATTGGCGCAGTGAGAAGGCTCGCCACCAAGTCTCAGAGACAAACCGTGTATCTGCTACAGGATGGTCTGTGCGCGATATGCGGGATCGATATGACCGGCCCATTTGAGGTGGATCATATCCAAGAGTTCATCAACCACGGAGTTACAGAACTATGGAACTTGCAAGCGTTATGCAGAAGCTGTCATTCAGAAAAAACCCGCGTGATGGTCAGAAAGCAGTCCTAGAAGCGGTCTGCCGCGGCGGCACATCGTTAAATGTCCAACTGCCAACTGGCTACGGAAAAACATTTACCGCCTGCGCGGCGTACTCGAGATTGCGCCATCAGGGTCGCGTAAATCGCCTTCTCTACATCACACCCACAACAGCCCAGCATGAGCAATTTTTGTCTGGCGGGCATGAGGATCTGCGGGACGCTGGTGTCCCTGCGCCGCACAAGATTGTGGACGTGTCGTTCTTCAAGACCGTGGCGATAAAGCAGCACCGCACCAACGAGGCGCAGGTGTTTGCCATCAACGTGCAGGCACTCATCACAAAGGACGGCATGGATCGGGTGAACAGCCTGATGCAGCAGGGCCAGTGGATGGTCGTGGTCGATGAGTACCATCACTACGGTCTGGACGCTATGTGGGGGAAGAGCGTGCTGGCGCTTAACAGCGCATATCGGCTGGCTATGTCCGCTACCCCGGGCCGCAAAGACGATGACAGCGCGTTTGGAAAGCCGGACGTCATCGTCACCTACAAGGACGCTGTGAAAGAGGGAGCCGTTAAACCCCTCTGTGGGCACTCTTACACCTACCGCGTCGATGCCCTCACCGAGGACGGTGAAGTGGTCAGCTACACCACCGACGAGCTGAAGGAGGAGTTTGGCGAGGGTGATCAAATGGAGCGCAAGCGCATCGAGCGCAAGATGCGCTGGTCCCCGCGCTACATCAGCCCCCTAGTGTCAATGCCCATCGAAAGGATGATCGCGCAGCGTATGCAGACCGGCTATCAGCTGCAGGCAATCGTTGGCGCAATGTGCGTTTCGCACGCGCAGATGGTCTGCGATCAGGTGCGGGCCATGTTCCCGGAGTTGTGCGTTGAGTGGGTGGGCACCGGGATGGATGGCCGCACACCCGAGGAGAACAAGCAGGTTCTTCAACGGTTCTGCCCGCCAAAAGATCGAGACGGGCGCAGGTTCCCCTTCCACGATAACGGGAAGCTGTGGGTACGGATCGGCGAAAAAAAGGCCGAGTTTGTGGACGTCCTTGTCCATGTCGGAATGGCCGGTGAGGGGCTGGATTCCGTGCTGGTCAGTGAGGTGATTCACCTAAACCCGGCGAACATCAACAACTCAAACAACCAAGAGAACGGCAGGGGTGCCCGTTATTTGCCGGGCGTCACCGGCAACATGAACTTCGACTCTAGCTCTGAGTATGCGCGGCGCGGGTACACAGGTGCGGCAATCATGGACGCAATGGATATGCAGGACGCGCAGCCCTGCGACGAGTGCGGGAGCCTGCCGTGCGTATGCGAAACAAGAGAGGCGGGGGAAAGGGATTTCGATATCCCAGAGGAGCCGCTAATCGGAGTGACAAACATGGAGCTGACGCGCATCGACAGCGGAGATCCCGAGGTGCAGCGCGTGCAGAGAATGAGG
>JBKDUK010000038.1:0-2152 GCA_046339535.1 Planctomycetaceae bacterium
CCAACTTCAGCATCCTTTGACCTCCACACACCACCGCCGGAACTGATTCCAGACAGCCAGTGTACGGACGTCATCAGGGTGGGTCTGTTTTGCGCGATCTTTCTCCCCTCAGGTGGGTCCGTTTTGCACGATCATTTCCACGCTGGTGTGATGGTGTTTTGAAAAGACCAGCGCGGTTGAAAGGCTCTTGGGAGTTCCGCGGTCCAGAGTCCCGCACTCTCTGCTGGCGGTCTTCCGAAACAACACGGCCATAGGACAGTGATGGACCTTTGCCTTTCTGGACCAGGCAGTCGGATTTATCCCTCCCCGCCATCGTCACGCCAGCGATCCTCGCCTTGTGCCATTTCATGACTTCTTTGAGCCGAACTGCCGCTGCGGCTGGCGTCACCCGCCCCTTCCCGTGCGACAGATCTGGTCATTCCCGTCAAATCCAGAAGGCCCTCCAACTCGGTCGCTGACAAAAGTTTCTTCTCCAGGACGATTTCTCGAACCGTTCGTCCGGTCCGAAGTGACTCTTCGGCAATCTTCGATGCCTCGTGATAGCCCAGTTTGGGCACCAAGGCGGTCAGAGGCATCAGGCTCGACTCGACAAGCGCCCGGCAGCGATCCCGGTTGGCCACGATTCCGCGGCTATTCAAGGGTTTTGCGAGTATCACCGGGCCGTACGAGACGCAACGCTCATTGAAAGATCGGCAAGCGGCTGCCAGGATCGCGACCGACTGAAGAAGGTTGTGTGCCATCAGCGGCATCATCACATTGAGGTCGAGCTGGCCCAAAACGCCTCCTAAGGTGACCGCGGCATCATTGCCAATCACCTGCGCACACACTTGAATCATCATTTCGGGCATCACCGGGTTCACCTTGCCCGGCATGATTGAGCTCCCCGCCTGCAATTCCGGGATCGTGATCTCCGCGATCCCGGTGCGCGGTCCGCAGGAAAGCAACCGGATATCGCTCGCGATCTTGAGCAGGCTCACCGCCACGGCCTTGAGGGTACCCGATGACTCAACCAGCGCATCCCGCGATCCAATCGCCTCGAACAAATTGTCGGCCATCCGTACGCCGGGGGTCGTCGTCTTCGCCAACGCGGAACACATCCGTGCGGCGAACTCAGGATGTGCATTCAGCCCGGTTCCGACGGCGGTTCCGCCAATTGGAATTTCCAGCAGATGCCTGCGAGCCATCTGAATTCGCGCGACGCTGTGGCGAACCTGCGAAGCCCAGCCACCAAACTCTTGGCCAAGCATAATCGGCACTGCGTCCTGCAAATGAGTGCGACCGGTCTTCAGTATGTCCTTGAACTCCTCCGCCTTCGTCTCCAGACCCACAGCCAGAGCCTCGAGCGCTGGCAGCAGGTCGTGATCGATCCCGTCAAGTGCTGCCAGATGAATCGCTGTCGGGATCACATCATTGGATGACTGGCACATGTTGACTTCGTCGTTGGGTCGTATGGGGCCATGGTGGCCCTTTCCGCCGCCCAGCAATTCATTGGCGCGGCTGGCAATCACTTCATTGGCATTCATATTCGTTGAAGTGCCCGAGCCAGTCTGAAATACGTCCACGACAAACTCGGAGTCCCATTCGCCAACAGCGACTTCATTCGCAGCCGCGACGATCGGTTCGCCGAACTCAGGCGGGAGCAGACCGAGTTCCTGATTGACTTCTGCAGCGGCAGCCTTGACAAGCGCGAGCACGCGAATAAAACGATCGGGGAACCGCATCCCTGAAATCGGAAAGTTCTCAACCGCGCGCTGAGTTTGTGCGCCGTAGTGGGCGTCAGCGGGAATAGACACTTCGCCGATCGCGTCGATCTCGATTCGGAATCCAGTCATTGCTTCTCCTTCGTGGGCCAGCGTTTCAGGTCCTGGTTGACAACGACCCTGCTTTGAAAATGGCCAGAGCCCATGCGCCGCGGTGGTGAGCCCTGCCCGCTATCCACAGATCAAGGCGACGTCGATTGCGAACAGGTGTCCAGTCGGCACGAACCGAGGTGAACCCTGTTGCCAGGACCACGTCTCACGATTTTCTGGATTCACTTGCGAACAGCCGGTCTCGCCCCTCGCGGGTAAGTACTCCGCTTCGCACCTCATCTGAAAGCCGGAAGACTCGGGACTTTTCACAATCCCCGATACACGTCCCATGGCGCCTTGAA
>JBKDUK010000039.1:0-35748 GCA_046339535.1 Planctomycetaceae bacterium
ATCGTGCTGTACTTGGGCTGGGATGCCTACCGCGAGAACCAGTAAGGTCCTGCGACCAGGTTGAGTGACCGTGAGCAAGCTGCAGCTGTTTTTGGTCTCGCTGATCGGGGCAATTCCCGGAGCGTTCCTGGCCTTTCTGTCGGTCATGGCCTTCCTGAATTACGCCGGCGGGTCGTCGATGCTGCTCAAGGCGACGACCGGACTGCTGGCGGCGGTGGGAGTCTTCATGCCCATCTTGTCCGCCATGATCCTGCTGTCAGGACGGGGTGCGGGGAAAAGCGCGAAGGAAGACACCGCCAAACCCGCCGCAGCGAAAGAGGCTCCCGCCAACCCGGCCAGCAGTTCGGGCGATTCGCGCGACTCCACCGACTCGGTCGCCTCGGGGGACAGCTTCGAGCTCGATGCCGAAGAAGCCTTCACGCTCGATGAAGATGTCTTCGCCGAGGAAGAGCCGAAGGCCAAGGGGCAGACGAAAAAGTAGGCGCTTGGACTGCCGGGTCGCTCCTGAACCGCAGCGTTCCGCTGGACTGCCCCGGTTCGCTCGGCCGTCTCCCCCGGGGCATCATTCGCGCGGAGGTCGCCCTTCGAATCCTGGGAGTCGCTTGGCCGCTGTCGCAGGCCGAATCGCAGCCGACCCGACGGCGCCGACTTCCGATCGCAACGCCCCTGTCGACGGTCCCGCACGCCCATTCGTGCACCGCAGGCATCCACCAGCGTCCTCTTACGCCCAAGTCTTTCGGCTGGCTGCTCGCCCCAGTCCCTCCCGATCCCCAGTCCCGGCGGTCGTCTCACGGCAGCCTTGGGCTGACCGGCCTCCTCTCGGTCAATTCGCGCCCGCCCCCCGGACGTTCTCCACGCTCGCGCCGACCCGACCCGCCGTCCTGATCTCGCTGGATTGAGACTCGGCGGCCTGTCATACTCAAAAGTGTTGATGCCTTAGGAAGACATCCCGGGAGCCTGCTCCTACCCACCCCGTCTTCCACCCCTCCCCAGGATCGACCTCGCCGCGTGGTCCGATCCGCCACTCCGGAGTGGCCCCGCATGCCGAGTGCCCAACTCTCTTCCCCCGCTGTTGAACGCCCCGCCCCGGCGGGCTGTCACCTGGCGTTGACCAGTTCCCCCCGCTCACCGATCGTCGCCCTCGCTCTGGCGTGGGCGCTGTGCGTCGGGGGGATGTCGTCCGTCACTCTGGGGGCCGAGTTTGTTGTCACCCCCCCGCAGGTGAAGTTCGACCGCAATTTCGAACGGGCGCAACTGCTGGTCACCGCGGTCGATGCCGCGGGACAGGTTTCGTCGCGCTCGGTCGATCTCACGGCCGACGCCCAATACAGCGTCGCCAATCCGGCTGTCGCGACCGTCTCGGCCTCGGGGAATCTCCAGGCGGTCGGCAATGGCCAGACCACCCTCACCGTCACCCACGAAGGGGTCGCGAAAACCATTGACGTGGTGGTCGAGGGGGTCGTCTCCCATCCCTCCGTCAGCTTCACCGAACATGTCCTCCCCATCCTCTACAAGGCGGGCTGCAATGGGGGGGCCTGCCATGCCAGCCAGCACGGCAAGGGAGGCTTCACCCTCTCGGTGATGGGGTTTGATCCCCCGGCGGACCGCAACATGATTGTCCGCGACCGCATGCAGCGCCGGGTCAACCTGCTGGTTCCGGAAGAGAGCCTCTTCTTGCGGAAGCCGTTGATGGAACTCCCCCACGGGGGTGGCCGCCGGCTGATCCCGGGCTCGAACGACCATCAGATCCTCCAGGCGTGGATCGCCGGCGGGGCCGCCGAACCGAAGGCCGACGCCCCCAAAGTCGAACGCCTGATCGTCACCCCCGCCGAGCGCATTGGCACACCGGGCTTCAAACAGCAACTGCGCGTGCAGGCGGTCGACAGCACCGGTGCCACCCGCGACGTCACCGCCTGGGCCCGCTACGACAGCATGGACGACTCGGTCGTCTCGGTCAGCCCGGCCGGATTGATGACCGCCGTCGGCCGGGGTCAGGCCCCGGTGATGATCCGCTTCGAAGGCCAGGCCGAGATCGCCATGACGGTCGTCCCCTTCGCCGACTCGGTCCCCCTCGACGGCTGGCAGAGCCGGAATTTCATCGATGACCTGGCCGCTGCGAAGTTCCGCGAACTGGGCATCACCCCCTCGGGTCTCTGCGACGACAGCACCTTCCTGCGGCGGGCGTTCCTCGATGCGGTGGGAGCCCTCCCCTCGCGCGAAGAGACGGTGGCGTTTCTCGAATCCCCCGATCCCGACAAGCGGGCCAAACTGATCGACCGCCTGCTCGGGTTCGACCCCGACCCCGCCCGCAACACGTTCAACGACCAGTATGCCGCGTTCTGGTCTCTCAAGTGGGCCGACCTGATCCGCAACAGCAGCACCACCCTGGGAGACCAGGGAATGTGGGCCCTGCACAACTGGCTGCGGGAATCGTTCCGCACCAACAAGCCATTCGACCAGTTCGTCCGCGAGCTGGTCACCGCCAAGGGGTCGATCTTCTCGAACGGACCGGCGAATTATTTCCGGGTCGCCAGCAATGCCCCCGATCTGGCCGAGGCGACCGCGCAGCTCTTCCTCGGCACCCGGCTGCAGTGCGCCAAGTGCCACCATCATCCGTTCGAAAAATACAGCCAGGCCGACTACTACGGCTTCGCCGCGTTCTTCTCGCGGGTGGCGGTGAAGGGAAGTTCCGAATTCGGCAACTTCGGCGGAGAATCGGTCGTCTGGGTTCGTCCCTCGGGAGAGGTGACGCATCCCCGCACCGGGGCGGTGATGAAGCCGACTCCGCTCGATGGCGAGCCGGTCGATGACCCACTCGACCGCCGGGTGGCGCTGGCGAAGTGGCTGACCTCTCCCGAGAACGAAGGGTTCGCGCGGAACGTGGTCAACCGCCTGATGGCGCATTACCTCGGGCGTGGGCTGGTCGATCCGGTCGACGATATGCGGGCGACCAATCCTCCCAGCAATCCCGCCCTGATGACGGCCCTGGTGGCCGACTTCCGCGACAGCCGGTTCAACGTCAAACACCTCATGCGGCGGATCATGCATTCGCGGCTGTACCAGCTCGATTCGCAGCCCACCGCCGAGAATCAGGCCGACACCCGCTTCTACAGCCACTTCCGCGTCAAACGGCTCTCGGCCGAACCGCTGCTCGACGCCGTCGACCAGGTCACCGGCTCGATCACCAAGTATCCCAACCTGCCGCTGGGAACCCGGGCCATCGAGCTCCCGGACGCCAATTACACCAATCCGTTCCTCGTCACCTTCGGCAAGCCCAAGCGGGCCAGCGTCTGTGAATGCGAACGGACCCCCGACGAAAACCTCGCCCAGGCGCTGCACACGCTCAATGGAGATGTGATCGCGTCCAAGATTGCCGACGCCAATGGCCGGGTGGCCAAACTGCTGGCCGAGAACAAGCCCGCCGCCGAACAGGTGACCGACCTCTACCTCACCACACTGTGCCGGCGTCCCAGCCCCGCCGAGATCGAATTCGGCACCAGTTACCTCGCGACCGCCCCCAGCCCGCAAGAGGGTCTGCAAGACCTGCTGTGGGGGTTGATGAACAGCAAGCAATTCCTGTTCGTCCATTAGCGCTCGCCCCCCGTGTCCCCTCCTGGCCCCCCCAGTGTGGGGGACTCGGTGGAACTTCTCTGGCGGCGACACGACAGCTCACACCATTCAGACGACCCGCGAGAACCCTTCCCCAGGTTGGTCAGGAGCAGAACATCATGGCGTTCAGACGGCAACGGGACGAACACCAATCGGCACGGTCTTCGCGAGGGTCGACGCTGGCGGGCGGGCTGGTCGCCGCGGTCTGTCTGGCCCTCCCCCTCGCGGCGTGGGCCCAGACCAACAACTCGTATCCGATGCTCATGAGCCTCAAGCCGGCCGCCGCGCAGGTCGGGGCAACCACCGAGCACGAACTCTCGGCCCGCTACAACCTCGCCGGGGCCACCCGCGTGATGGTCTCGGGAACGGGCGTCACCGGCGAGATTGTTCCGGTGGAAGCCAAGCCCGGCGACAAACCGGCCGACACAAAGCCGAATCTCCCCAAGATCAAGCTGAAGTTCACCTGCGCCCCCGACGCGCTCCCCGGCGTCCGCGACTTTCGCGTCTTCACCCCCCAGGGTGCCAGCACCGTCGGGCAACTGGTGGTGGGGCGCGACCCGGTCATCTCCGAAAACGCCGACAACGACACCCGCGACAAGGCCCAGGTGGTCAGCCTGCCGGCGATGCTCTGCGGCACCATCGAGAAAGCCGAAGATCTCGATTTCTACCGCTTCAAGATCGACGCCCCCACCAGCCTGGTGTTCGCCGTGCAGTCGCAGCGGCTGCTCAACCGGCTGCACGACATGCAGACCCGCGTCGATCCGCTGATCACCCTGCGGACCGCCGCCGGGGGAGTTCTGGCGACCTCCGACAATCACTACGCCGGCGATCCCCTGCTCTTTCACACCATCACCGAACCGGGGGAATACCTGCTGGAAGTGCGCGATGTCCGCTTCCAGGGGAACGGCGACTGGACCTACGCGGTGGAAGTGCACTCGCGGCCGTTCGTGACGCAGATCGCTCCGCTGGTGCTGACCCCGGGCGAGGCAACCCCCGTGCAACTGGTCGGCTTCAACCTGCCGGCCAACGCCCCCGCCAGCCTCACCCTCCCGGCCGACACGCCGGCCGGGCTCACGCTGGTCTCCCCCACCTTCGGCAACCAACCGCTCAACAGTGCCGTGGTGCTGGCCAGCCGGCTTCCCCGCACCCTCGAGACCTCCCAGCCCAACAACACCCCCGAACAGGGACAGCCCGTCTCCATTCCCGGAGTGTTGGCGGGCACCATCGAGAGCGAGTCGGACATCGACTGCTATACGTTTGAAGCAAAGGGGGGAGACCGGCTGACGTTTCAGGTTTATGCCCGGCAGGCGTGGTCGGCGATGGACCCCTACCTGCGGATCCTGAACGACAAGGGAGCCGTCCTGGCGGAAGCCGACGACTCGACCGTGCGGCGGGTCCAGACTGCCGATGGCTGGCTTGAATACTGGGCGGTCCCCGCCGATGGAAAATACAGTCTCGACATCCGCGACCTGCACCTCCGCGGCGGACCCCAATTGACCTATGCCGTCGAGATCACCCGCGCCGAGCCGCACTTCCTCCTGGAAGTCGATACCGACAAAACCCTGCTGGCCCCCGGCGTCGGGTCGGTGTTCTACGTGCGTGGTCTGCGAAAGAATGGGTTTGTGGGAGACATCACCCTGGGAGTCGACGGACTGCCGGCCGGGGTGACCGCGACCTGCGGGCGGATTCTGGCGGGGCATCCCGACGGCGTGGTGATTCTGCATGCGGCGGCTGATGCCCCGTTCGACGCCCGGAACATCAGGGTGGTGGGGACCGCCACGCATCCCACCCCCAGCGGCGAGCCGCTGCAGTTGACCGCAGTGGGCGAGCCGCTGCAGGAGTACTACTCGCCCGGCGGGGGGCGTGGAAACTACCCGGTTGATCTGCACACCGTCTCGGTGGCCGAGCCGATGGATGTGCGGTCGGTCAAACTGAGCCAGACCGAGATCAAACTCAAGCCGGGGGAATCGCAGAAAATCGAGGTCACCATCGAGCGGGCCCCGGGCTTCACCGGGAACGTGACGCTGGATGTGCTGTATCAGCACCTGGAAAGCCCGTTTGGCAACAGCCTGCCGAAGGGGGTCACCCTCGATGGCGGCAACAGCAAGACGCTGCTGACGGGCACGGAGACCAAGGGGGTGGTGCCCCTCACGGCGGCGGCCGCCGCCCCGGCGGTCGAGCGGCAGTTGATTCCCGTGATGGCGCATGTGTCGATCAACTTCGTGATGAAGCTGACCTTCGCCGGCGAACCGGTCTGGGTGACCGTCGAGAAGTAACCGGGCCGGCGGGACACAGCCCAGGTGACCCTGGGGCCACCGCGGCGCGGGGTGGCGAGTGGTGGGTGGCGAGTGGTGTGAACGTGAGCGCCCCGGAGGCCGATGTGGGGAGGCACCGTCCAAATCCGATCCGCCGAGTGCATTGGCGGCCGGTCCAAACAAACGGACTGGATTCCCGCCAGTGCCTTGTCACTTCAACAAGTGTGGGTCGTGGGGACGTTTGCGGGAATCTGTCGTCGAGCCCCGGATACAACGGAAATTCGGCGCGGCACAGCAGAATCCGGCCGGGTCCAGAACAAATCTGAAGGATTTGCATATCCTAGCCCGGGGTTGCCACGGCACGTGGCTACCCCGGGTTACCTGCGGCTCCGAGACCACTGGTCGCAACTCGTGTTGGGAATGGCACGAGCCTCTCTTTTCCAGATATGTACAGAAAAACACAAGACACGTCTTGCACAGGCCGATTGTTGTGTTCTAATGTTTCCCCAGCAAGTGTCCACCCGCACCTTCCTGGGAGAAATCGGAACATGATGCCCCACACGCCAGCCGCCCCTCAGGGGGCCAAGTCCGTCACCCGAACCGATATTGACTGGTCACAACAACAGGTCAACGAGGCCCAACTGCCCCCCGGGTGCTGGCTGACACAGCGGGGAATGCAGGATTATCCCGACCGCCGGATCCCCCGGACCGAAAACCTGCTCGCGCGAGTCCATCCCGAGAACCACGGCTGGGTCTGGCCCGGAAAGATCCGCGCCGGTGATCTGGTGGTGGTGGTCGGTGAAGCCGGCACCGGCAAGTCGACGGTGATGGCCGACTGGATCGCCCGGGTGACCACCGGCACTCCCTTTCCCGTCTGCAGTGCTGATCAGGCCCTCCCGCCGGGCGACGTGCTGCTGTTCAACTCCCGGGAGGATTTCACCCGCAAAGTCATTCCCGGGATCGCCGCGGTCGGCGGGGATGTCCACCGGGTCTACCGGGCGAGCAAGGCGCTGCTCAAAAGCCCCCCCACCACCAACCCGGTCCCCCCCCAGGTCCATTGGGGAAACCTCGATGGCGGCAAGGTCCACCTGTACCGCGATGAGGGGTTGCTGGCGGCGTTCGGCACCTACCTCCGCAATCATCCCAGTATCCGCCTGGTGGTGATCGATCAGGCCAACCTGCATTTGCGCTGCGACAGCGAACGGCAATTCGACGTGGTGATGCAGGAACTGACCCGCGTCGCCCAGGAGCACGAAGTCGCCATCGTCATCACCATGCAGCCCGATGCCTTCCGCAAGGGGACGGGGCCCGCCCGGTACCTGCAGAGCCGGTCGCTGCTGGAAAATGCCCACTCGGTCTGGCGGATCGCCACCCCGACCGACCCCGACATTCCCGGGCGGGTGCTGGAGATTCTCAAGACCGGGCACGGCGTGGCCGACAACGGCCTGCACTCGTGGCACCTCGAGCAGGCGACCGACCACCGCCTGCAGTGGAACGTGGCCGAGGGGACGGAACTGGCCCCCACCCGCGAACTGCTCAAGCACCGGACCCTGGTGCGGGTGCTGAAGTATGTCGATCAGATCCTGATGGTCCTCGGGGGCATCGCCGGCTGGAACCAGTTGGCCGAGCGGGCGGCCCACCACGGCGTCACGCCGGGGTTGCTGCGGGAAGCACTCACCTACGGCAACCTGCCGTCGCTGTTCGAGCCGCACGAAGGAGACGTGCGTGAGATCGTCGGCTATCCCGAGCTGATCGAAATCCGCGTGGAACAACAGCGGGCCCAACAAGCCGCCACCCGCGCCGCCCTCCTCAGCGGCCAGCCCCCGACCTCCCTCGATCCCACGTCCCCCTCCACCTCGGCCCCCGGGAAGACCTCCAGCCCACCCCCTTCCCACCCGCTGGAACCCAGCGGAAAACCCGAAAAAACCAGCGTGGAACAGCCCCTGGCCCCGGCTTCCAGCAGTCCCGAGGCCGAACCCGTGGCCACCCCAAGCACCGCACCCGTGCCGGGAGGCGCGAACTTTATTAAACCCGAAGTCCGCACGGGGGACGCGGGGATCAGCGAACCCGCGCGGCGGTCAGAACCCCCCCCGCGCCACGGCAAGCACACCCCCGCGACACCCACCCAACGGGTCGCCTGACCCGTTCCCGCGGCTCCACCACCACTTCGCGAACGTCTCACATGAGTCGACACCGGAGACGCTGCGCGCGTCGTTCGTGGCGTGGGCTTTCAGCCTGCGAGCCAAACCCCCCGATCCACATCCAACCCCCGGCCTGGGCGCAGACCCACCACCGCGGGAGGGCATGCCTCCGTGCGAGCCCTCCCGGAACGGTGATTCCAAACGCCACCCGCTGGCCGCTATCCGGCTTCCCACTCCGGCAACAGGGGATACCACGTCAACAGGCTCGACACGGTGATCAGCGGAAGCTCGACAAAACCGCGTCGGGCGAGCGCCGGGGAACCGGTGGCGCATTCTTTCTCCAGCACGTAATACCGGTTGTAGCCGTCGCGGATCTGGTTGATTTCGTCCCTCGGAAACTGCTCGACAAACGCCCGCCAGCGGCGGTTGAACTTGCCAAACGACTCCCGCAGCCGATCCCAGGGGAGCTGCAATTGCCCGGTCGAGCTGGCCTGGGGGACCGGCACCTTGAGCCGGGGCTGCCACTGGGTGTGCAGGTCAATCAGCGGCTGCGGATCGTGACCCGCCCCGGGGGCAATCGGCCAGCGCGACCAGTCTCCCAACGCCGCGGCGAACTGCCCCAGCCGCAACCGGGGCATCTCCAGCCATTCCTCCCGCTGCCGGGAACAACGGGTGTGCAGCAGTTCGTCGGCCACTTCCACCGCTTTCGCCCGCCGCACAAACGCCGGGGCGTCGAACTGCGCCAGAATCTTCCGGACCTCATTCCCCTCGCCGCCCCCGCTCATCCCATCCGCCCGATTGTCATTGGTCCTGCTGTCACTTGTCCTGTTGATCCCACGGGCACGTGTCCAACCCGCAACTGCCCAACACGGCTCCCTCTCCCACGGTTGCCAACCGCCTCATGTCCGTGGGGGCAAGACGGGGGGCGGGGGAATATTCTGGAACGGGCGAAACAGAACAGCCATCGGCAGCAGCAGTGCGGCCGTGGCCAAAAAGATCCGCCAGGTATGGCTCCCTTTGACGCCCCCCAGCAGCCAGGCAAACACACCATACAAGACGGCTGAGATCAGAATGGCGATCCAGTTCGCGAGATTCATCGCCCCAATCATCTGCCCCTTCTTGTCGGCGGGCGGGCGGGATTGCAGAAAGACCTGCAACGGCACGGCAAACATCCCGGCCGAGAGTCCGCAGAGGAAGAGCGCCACACCGGTCAGCGCGACCAGCTTCACCGGAGCGGCCGACGCCCCCACCAGCCCCATCAGCACCAGCCCCCCAATCATCCCCCAGCTCCCCCAGCGCACCAGGCGAAAATCAGCCCGCTCGCCCGACATCCAGCCCCCCAGCACACAGCCAATGGCAATCCCCAGCACCAAGGTCACCAACATCAGGCTGGTTTGCGTGTCGGACAACCCCAGTTGCTGCTTGCCGTAGTCGTTCACACACGGCTGGACGATCCCCCCCACCAGCCAGAAGACCGACGACATCAGCAGGGTGATCATCAGCGGGCGGTCGGCCCCAATCAGGTGCAGCATGTCGCGGCTGATCAGCAGGCTGTCGCGATTGATCTTCAGGGCAGGGTTGGCCGACGGCGTGCGCCGCACCAGCAGCGCGGTCAGCAGCCCGCTTCCCGCGACCAGCACGTAGACCAGACCCACCACCAGCAGGTAGTCGGGAATCAGGTGCTGCTTGAGCACCCCCGCCATGGCCTGCCCCAGAATGATCGCCAGGAAGGTGGTCATCAGAAACACCCCGTTGGCCGCGGGAAGATTCTTCTCGCGCAGGATCTCGGGGAGAATGCCGAATTTCGAGGGTCCGAAAAACGCGCTGTGGGTCCCCATCAGAAACAGCACGGCAAAAATCGCGTACAGGCTGTGCGCATGGGAGTACCGCCAGAGCGACAGGGTGCCGAGGATCACAATTGCAATCTCGGCCAGCTTGCAGAGGACGACAATCCACCGCTTGCTGTAACGGTCGGAGAGGTAGCCAGCGAACCCCGAGAAGAGCACGAAGGGAAGTGCGAACAACCCCATCGCCAGGCTCTGTTGGTCTTTGGTTTCGAACGTCTTCGCGTGGTCAATACACGTCAGCAGGGCGACCTGTTTGAACAGATTGTCGTTGAACGCCCCCAGCAACTGCGTGGTGAGCATCCCCAGGAACGACGAATCTCCCCACATCGATTCGGGCAGGTCGCCGCGCGGGTCAACAACTGGTGCGGGAGCATCACTTTCAGTCATGCCGGGCTCGGGAAAGAGAACACACGCCGCGGCGCTCCAACCCGGAACGCGAAAGACAGATGAGTGCCACTCCGACCCAGAGAGCCTGCCTGATCTGGCCAGCCTCTGGACGAAACGATTCGCAGACAATACCACCCGCGTCCCGGGTCCGCGAGGGGAGCGAATCGCTGCCGGCGGACAGTGGTGTGCCTGGCAACCGGCCGCCAACAAAAGCGTTTTCGGCCTCTCCCCTCGGGATTGTGCTGCATCACGCCAGGGCCATCCCCAGCCACGACGTTCCGCCCTGCCTAAAACAACCGCAGCTGCCCGCTTGGGTCGCGCGGCGGACGGAACTGCGACGAGTCGAGCGGCTCGCGCGGGTTCGTCAGGCCGTGCCGTTTGCTGAACACCTTGAACGTCTGGGCGATCTGGTCGGCGATCAGCCCGGTCCCCTTCATCCGGCTGCCGAACCGCGGATCGTTGAACTTCCCCTCGCGGGTCTGCCGGATGAGCGCCTCGACCCGCGGTGCCCGCGTGGGACAATGGCGATGCAGCCAGTCGCGAAACACCGGCTCGACCGACAGCGGCAGCCGCAGCAGCGTGTAACTGGCCCAGCGGGCCCCCGCCGCGGCCGCCGCCGCCAGCAGCGCGGGAATCTCCGAATCGTTGAGACCCGGCAGGATGGGGGCGGTCAACACCCGCACCCGCACCCCCGCCGCCGACAGTTCCCGAATCGCCCGCAGTCGCGCCTCGGGAGTGCTGGTGCGCGGCTCCAGCACCCGGGCGAACTCGCGGTCGAGTGTGGTGAGGCTGATCGAAACCTCGACCAGGTTGTGCCGGGCGAGCTGGGCCAGCACATCGACATCCCGCAGCACAAGCGCGTTCTTGGTGATCAGCGCCACCGGCTGCCGCGCTTCGAGCGCCACCTCCAGACAGCCGCGCGTCAGGCGAAACCGCCGTTCGGCCGGCTGATAACAGTCGGTCACCCCCGAAAAGGTGATCGGTTCCCCCCGCCAGCCGGGCCGGCAGAGAAACTCGCGGAACAGCTTCGGAGCCCGCTCCTTCACCAGCAGTTGCGTCTCGAAGTCGACCCCGGCATTGAACCCGAGATATTCGTGGTACGGCCGGGCGTAGCAGTAGGCACACCCATGCTCGCAGCCGCGGTACGGATTGAGGCTGTACCGAAACGGAACATCGGGACTGTCATTCTCGGAGACGACCGACTGGCTGGCGTCGGAGAGAAACCGGGTGGGCTGACGGCGTTCCCCCGGCCGTTCGTCGGGCTGGTCTTCGAAGTATTCGGGATCGGGGACCACCACGATCGGCAGGAAACGGTTCTGCGGCGACAGACCGCTCCCCCGTCCCGGACTGGGGGAGGCGAGTGGATCGAGCGGAAACGACGAATCGGCCATCGACTCACCGTACTATTCGACAGTATACTTCACAAGGGGAAGCCTGCGTCGCAGGATAGTCCGATGGCAAGTGCCCCGACGGCAGCCGGTTGTGTGTGGCAATCGCAGTGCGTCGGGGCGGGTTTTGGCATGATGTCGGAAGTTTTCCATGACGGGATACACGGTTCACACAGGTTCGACCGAAGCGTTTTCGGCGGGGTTTGACCGCATTTTCGGGGGGGCCGCAGGAGCGGGCTCGAAGGCAGCGGCCGGGGCCTCGAAGAAGGCGGCCAAGAAGACTGCGGCGGCCAAGGGGGCGAAGAAAAAGACAAAGAAGGCGAAGAAGTAGATCTGCAGAGTGCCCGGGGTGCAGGCTTGCCGCGCACCCCGGAGTGCTGCGTGGGGGGGAGCCAACACCCACAGCCGACCTGGAGAACCAGACCAAGCCCGCCTGCTTGAGGGTGCGAACTGGGCCACTCCGGCCGGGACAAGGGTGTGACTTTTGACGGGGAACCTTCTGGTTTCTCCGGGCGTCTGTCTGGTAGCATACTGGTGTTCCCCGAACATCCTGGAGTTGATGGATGAGTGCCTCTCCCGCGTCCGATCGGTTGTCTCTTCCCGAGTCGCTCAGCCAACAACTGCACACCTTCCGCCGCTCGGTCTGGAAGGTCAAGCTGATCGAGGCGGGCTGCGGAGCCCTGTTGGGCCTGCTGGGGGCATGGCTGGCCCTGTTTGTGATCGACCGGTTGAGCGATCCCTCGGTCTGGGTCCGCTCGCTGCTGTTTGCCGGGGTGCTGGCGGGTGTGGCCCTGGTCCCGCGGGCGCTGCGCCGTTGGGTGTACGGGCACCGGCATTTCGAACAGCTCGCCCGGCTGATTGGCCGGAAGTTCCCCTCGCTGGGAGACCAGCTGCTGGGGGTGATCGAACTCACGCAGAACGATCTCGAGCAGCATCGGTCGCGGGCGTTGTGCGAGGCGGCCATCCGGCAGGTGGCCGAAGAATCTTCGAAACGCGATTTCACGCAGGCGATTCCCCAACCCCGGCACCGGCTGGCTCTGAAACTGCTGGCGGGGGGGGCGGGGGTGGCCGCGGTGCTGGCGGCGGTCTTTCCCGCCGCCGCGGCGAATGCCTGGGCCCGGCTGCTGGCGCCGTTCGGTGCGATTCCCCGGTACACCTTCGCCGCTGTGGAGCCCCTGCCCGGGCAGGTGGTGGTGCCGCATGGCGAGTCGTTCGCACTGACCGCCGAGCTGAAGCCCGAGACGGTCCGCCGTCCCGACGCCGGCCAGGTGCAACTCGGGACGCAGCTTCCGGTCGCCGCCAATCGCCGCGAAGACCGCTATGTGTTTGAACTTCCCGCGCAGCTCGAACCGGGCGCGCTGGCGATGCAGATTGGCGACTACCGGCAGTCGGTGCAGATTCAGCCCATGCCCCGGCCCGAACTGACCGCCGTGCAGGCGACCGTAAAGCTCCCCGGCTATCTGCAGCGTCCCGAGCCGGTCACGAAAGACCTCCGCGGGGGGGCTCTGGCCCTGGTCAAGGGGAGCGAAGTGAGCTTCGCCGCCACCGCCAGCCGGCCGCTGGATGCCGTGACGATCGACGGAGCCCCCGTCTCTCCCACGGAAGGGGCCATTCAGACTCCCCAGTATCCGGTCGAAGCAAACCGCCGGCTGTCGCTGGAGTGGCGTGACGCCCACCAACTTGCGGGACGGGAACCGTTTGTGATCTCGGTCACCGCGCGCGACGACGAAGCCCCCGCCCTGGCGGTCGAGGATTTGCCCCGCCAGAAGATCGTGCTCGATTCGGAAGGGCTGAATTTCAAATTGCGGGCCCAGGATGACTTTGGCGTGGCCCGCGTGGGAATGGAGTGGAAGTCGGCCGAGAACCAGACAATCGACAAACCCGCCGAGGGAGAAAAGATCCTGGGAGCGGGGGGACCGACACGCGATGTGCTCGATCTGGCCGGTTCGTTCTCGGCCAAGTCGCTGGGAATCGAACCGCAGGTGCTGGAAGTGCGGCTCTTCGTGGAGGACTACCTCCCCAATCGCCCGCGGGTCTATTCGCCGGTCTACACGCTCTACGTGCTGAGCCCCGAAGAGCACGCGATCTGGGTGACCGAGCAGTTGCACAAGTGGCATCGGCAATCGCTGGAAGTGCGCGATCGTGAGATGCAGCTGCATGAGACCAACAAAGAGCTGCGGGCCCTGACTTCCCAGCAGCTCGATGAGCCCGAGAACCGCCGCCGGCTCGAGGCCCAGGGCTCAGCCGAGAAGGCCAACGGCCGCCGGCTCGACGCGCTGTCGAACGCCGGGGAAGAGTTGCTGCGTCAGGCGGCCCGCAATCCCGAACTGGGAGTGGGGCACCTCGAGAAATGGGCCGAGATGCTGCAGGTGCTCAAAGACATCTCGTCGAACCGGATGCCCTCGGTGGCCGACCTGCTGAAGCAGGCGGCCCAGGCCCCGCAGCAGGCGCAGGCCTCAGCTGGACAGGCCAAGCCCCCGGCCCCCCAGGCGGGGCAAAACCGCAACACCCAGTCAGGCCCCGGCGCACCGTCGCAGCCGAGTCCTCCCAAGCCCGCCGTGCCGACGGTGGTCGATGCGGAAAGCCAGCAGCAGCCTCCCGACCCCAACGCTCCGGCGAATCCGTCGGGGCCGAAGAAGGGAGGCAGTTCCACCTTGCGGCTTCCCACCACCACGGTCTCGGGCGCTAAGTCGCAGCCGGGAGCCCCCAAGCCCCCCGCGAATGAAACTCTGGACGAAGCGGTTGAAGAGCAGCGCGAGCTGCTGGTCGAGTTCGACAAGATCTCGGACGAGCTGAACAAGGTGCTGGCGAACCTCGAAGGGAGCACGCTGGTGAAGCGGCTGAAGGCGGCGTCGCGCAAGCAGTACGACATCGCGGGCCGGCTGGGTGACCAGGTGAGCGTGACGTTTGGACGCAGCGGCAACGTGGCCGATGACAAAGCCAAGCGGGTTCTGGGCGAAATGTCGGTGCAGGAGTCGCAGAGCAGCCAGGATGTCTCGAACATCATGGATGACCTGCAGTCGTATTTCGAACGCCGTCGGCTCGCCAAGTTCCGCACGGTGCTCGACGAGATGCGGAAAGTCGATGTGGTGGGGAACCTGCGGACGCTGGCCGATGAATTGCGGCTGTCGAGCGGCCTGGCGATCGCCCAGGCGGAGTACTGGTCCGACAATCTCGACCGCTGGGCGGAAGACCTGGTGGATGCGGCCAAGGGGGGCGATTGCCCCGGCTGCAAGTCGCGCGGCAGCCTGCCGCCGTCGATTGTGCTGGAGGTGATGCAGATCCTCGAGGCGGAAGTGAACCTGCGGGAAGAGACCCGGGTGGCCGAGCAGGCCAAGCCCGCCGTCCCCGCCAATGAGCACCGCAACGAGGCCGAGTTGCTCTCGAAAACCCAGTCGGTGCTGCAGGACCGCTCGATCAAAGTTCGCGAACGGATTGCCGAGCTGCCCGAAGCGCAGGAGCTGTTCGGCAAGGAACTGGCCCTGATGCAGAAGGTGGCCGAGGTCATGGGAGAGGCGACCTCGATCTTGTCGCAGCCCAACACCGGCAACGCGGCAATGGCTGCCGAGACCGAGGCGATCGAGCTGCTGCTGGCGACCCGGCGGATCAAGCCAGGCAGCGGCGGAGGAAGCGGCTCGTCCCCTGGTGGAGGGGGTGGCGGAAACACCAAGGATGCGGCGCTGGCGTTGTTGGGGCGCGGCCTCAACGAGAAGGAAGTGCGCGAAGATCGGGGTGTGACCGCGTCTTCGGGCGAAGCGGGCCAGGTGTTGCCCGAGGAATTCCGCAGCGGGCTGGATGAGTATTTCAACCGCATCGATTCGAAGTAGCGGGGAGTGGTCATTCCGGTGGTCCCGACGCCTGCGGACCACCATCGGAGATTGTTCCCCATCGATTTGAGTCCCTGGTTCCTGCCGATTGGCCTGATGCCATGTTGCTGCGACGTGTGGTGTGCGGAGGATGGATCCTGGCGGCGACCTGGGGGGCTGGTCCCGCCTGGGGTCAGCGTGACGCCCTGGTTCCCCCCGTCAAACAGGTACAGGTGGTGGATCGGCCAGCGGTGACCCTCGATGGCGATGGAGGAGCTGTCGATGTCGTGGTCGTCGAGGGTGAACCGGGCGTGGTCCTGCAGGTGATCGAAGCCCAGGCACTGCCGGTCGGCGTGCAGGTGCGCGGTGTCGTGCAGGTGGTGCAGGAAGCCGCGGAACACATGGCGCCCGAGCAGGCCGCCGAGGGAGCCGTCGTTCGGCCTCCCGACCCGGACGCCGAGCTCCGTCGGAAGACGGCCGAGAAACTCCGGCAGCGGATCGATGTGCGGATCAACAACAAGGATCTCAAATCGGCACTGGATGAATTGGCCGAGGCGCACGGGTTCGAGTACCGGTTCGATCCCGAAGCGCTGGAAAAGACCGGGGTCAAGCCCGAGCAGGCGCAGGTCGGGCTGAATGTGCGGCGGCAGCCGCTGGTGGGAGTGCTGCGCGAGATTTTGCAGGGGTATGGGCTGCAGTTCGGGCTGGAGGGGGCGGTGGTGGTGATTGTGGCCCAGCCGAAACTGCCCGAGGGAGTGCGGCGGAAGAAAGCCCGGGCGAGCGCTCCGATCGAGCGGGTGGTGATGGGGAATGTGCTGGTGAGTGACGACCGGGAGGAAGAACCGGCCGCAAAGCCGATCGACATCCAGGTGCAGCTTCCCGCGCCGGGGATCAACGCGAATCAACGCAAGCAGGCGCGCGATCAGCAGTTCGAGAGTTTCAAGCAGATGTTTGGTGCCCAATGGAAGAATGAGGTGGGCACCTGCCTGGGTCTGGGCGAATTCACGGCGCCGCAGAAGAAGGCGATTCGCGAGGCAGCTCAAAAGGCGTTCGAAAAGCTGGGGGGGGAATGGGCCGACGGACAGGTCGGCATGATGTTTGGCGGAGCCCGGCCCGCGAATTTCGAGAATCGGTCCCCCGACGTGCGCGGCGTGGTGCAGCAGGCCATTCTGAAGGTCCTGAAAGCTTCTGAGGTCCTCGAGCACGCCGCGATGTACGAACGGGAGTCTACGCTGCGCACGGCCCAACGGCAGCGGGCGACCATTCATAACCTTGTGTCGCAGGTCGATCGGCAGGTGACACTGTCGGAGCCCCAGCGGAAGGACCTGGAGGCGCTGCTGATCAAAGAGTGGCAGCCGCACTGGGTGCGGGCCCTCGAGTTTCTGCAGTGGGATGGCAACAACGTCTTTCCGAATCTGCCCGCGGGATCGGTCGAAAAACTGCTGACGGAGCCGCAGGTGAAGATCTGGCAGGGGTTGCAGCGCATTGATCTGAACAACATCTGGGGGGGTGGGTTCAACTTCTTCAACCAGCAACAACAGGTCGAGGGAGATGAGGCCGACGGCGGCGGGGAACAGGTACCGGGGGATGTGCAGATCCAGGTGGTCCCCGCGGTCGACGACGTCCGCTTCGAAGTCCAGCCGGTGGAGGAATAAGCGATGCTCATTCCCCTTTTGAACAGATGCATTCGGAGTCTGGTCCTGTTGGCGATGGGCCTGTCCTGGCTGGGTTGGGACGTCATCGATCGTCTGGACGCCCAGGAAATCCAGCTGCGGGCGATTGAGATCCGGGGCGGTGTCGACATCGACGTCGCCGATGACGAACCGGACGACGAAGAGAATCCCCGACCCCAGGAGCAGAATTTCTTTATCGAAGAGGCGAACTTCGAGAACTGGATCTGGCAGGGAGCGGCGTCCACGATGGAGGCCGGTCGAGAACGGCTGCAGACCCTGCTCGACATTGAGCTGTCGGATGTGATGCGCAACTGCCAGTTGGACGAGGCGCAGCGGAAGAAGCTGCTGCTGGCGGGGCGGCTCGACATCCAGCGGTTCCTCGACCGGTATCAGAGACTGCGCCGCAAGTTTCTGAAGATCCGCACCGACCAGAACGCCATGAACGCCTTCTGGGGCGAGATGAGTCCCCTGCAGCAGGAGATCCAGGGGGGGCTGTTCGGAAACAATTCGCTCTTCCGGGGTGTGATCGCCAAGACCCTGTCGGCCGAGCAGAATCAGCAATTCGAGGCCGCCTCGCTCGAACGACGGATGTACCGCATGCGGGCCAAGCTGGAACTGCTGCTGGTCGCCGCCGATGAGGGCCTCGCGCTGCGGGCCGAGCAGCGCGACCGGCTGCAGGAACTCTGCCTCGCGAACCTCAAGCCCCCCCGACGCAGCAGCCCGTATGACACGCATGTGGTGATGTACCAGTTGTCACGGATCCCCGATGAAAAGTTGCAAGCCATCTTGAACGACCGTCAGTTGAAATTCTGGAAGGGATCGATGGCCCAATTTGGTATCAATGGAGGGATGGTGAATTTTCTGAAGGCCAATGGCGTCTGGCCCGAGGGGCTGGACGATCCTGCGGAACCCCAACCCGGCGTGGACCAACCCCCCGCCGAAGACCGCCCCGCAGTCGATCCGCAGGAGACGCCATGAACTCGATCACGCGTGGCGGAGGATGGAGAGGCCGTGGATTCGGACTGGGTGCACTGCTGGGACTGGCGTCCTTCGCGGCCCTGGGTGTCGGACCGGTGGCGGCCCAGGCACCCGCCCTGCGCATTGGCGAGGCGGTCCCCCGTGATGTCCGCGAGATGTATGACCGCGGCCTGCAGTACCTCGTCAGCACCCAGGCCGAAAAAGGAGACTGGCAGGGGGCCAATGACCAGGGACCCGGGGGGACGGGACTCTGTCTGATGGCGTTTCTCGCCTCGGGCGAAGACCCGAACTACGGGCTTTATACCACCCCGATTCGCAAGGCATTGCGGGCCATCCTCCGGGACCAGAATGCCGAGACCGGCTACCTGGGGAACAGCATGTACCACCACGGGTTCGGCATGCTGGCCCTGGCCGAGGCGTACGGCGTGGTCGACGAGCGGGTGCTCTGGCCGAATGAAAAGGCCCCCCGTCCGCTGGGGGTCGCGCTCGAACTGGCGGTGCGGGCCGCCATCACGGCACAGAAGAAGAACCCCCTGGGAGCCTGGCGCTATTCGCCCGACGCCACCGATGCCGACACCTCGGTCTCGGGCTCGGTGCTGGTCGGCCTGCTGGCGGCCCGCAACGCGGGCATCGAGGTGCCCGACGAGGCGATTGACAAGGCGATTGGCTACTTCAAGCAGATGACTTCGGCCTCGGGGCAGGTGGCCTACTCGGGACTCGGGTTCGACGATTCCCTCGCCCGCGTATCGATCGCCACCCTCGTCTATTCGGTCTCGCGCCGGAAGGACCTGGTCGAATACAACCACACCCTCGACTTTCTGAAACAGCGGCTGGAGCAACAGGCCCCGAACTGGGCCGAGTACACCCGCTACTACCAGGCCCAGGCGCTGTTCCAGGGAGATGTCGACTCGTGGGAGAAGTGGAACAAGCTGCTGATTCGCCAGCTCAAGCAGATGCAGAATTCCAACGGCAGTTTCAAGGGACAGATGGGTGGTCCCTCCATCGATACCTCGCTGTCGCTGTTGGCCCTGGCACTCAATTACCGCTTTCTGCCGATCTACGAACGATGATGGTTTCCCCTCGGAGAAATGGGGTGGTTGCTCCCTGTGCGGCAAGGGTGTGCCTGGCGCTGCTGGCGGGCGTGCTTCCCGGATTGCTGCCCGGGCGGCTGGCCCCCAGGGTGGCGGCCGATGAGCCTTCCCGTGCGCCGGCGGGACGCGCCGGAGTGGTCGAACTGCGCGATGGCAGCCTGCTGCGGGGAGACTTTGCTCCCTCGGCTGATACGGGCCACCTCCTGTGGCAGTCTGCCAGCTTTGACAGCCCCTTCCGGCTCAGGCTTCCGGCGGTGAATGCCGTCCATTTCCCGGTCCCCGCCCCTGCGGAGACAGCCGACGTTTCCGCCCCCGGCACCTGGCGTGTCGAACTGCAGGGGGGCGGAGCGCTCTGGGGCGAACTGCTCTCGATCGACGACCAGTCGGTCCGGCTGCAGGTCGCGGGAAACGCGGAACCGCTGGTGATCAACCGCCCGCTGGTGGAACGGATCGCCCGCCCGCAGGCTGATCTGGGACTGGTTTTTTCCGGGCCTCGCGGACTCGACGGCTGGACGCAGACCGAGCCCCCAGGCAAGCCTGCCTTCCGCGATGAAGCGGGCCAACTGGTGGCCCATGGCGAAGCGATTCTCGAATCGAACTTTCCCGTCCCCGGACAGGTCGCCTGCGAACTGGAACTCTCGTGGCGCGGCGAACCGGCCTTCACCTTCGAGCTGGGCTGCGAACTGAAGACCCCCCAGCGACGCGGCGGCCTGCGGATCGAGGCGGTGCAGAACACCCTCGTCGCGGTGCGCGAATTGGCCGGCGATGCCGACCTCGTCCCCCTGCAGTCGCTCGAACCGGGATCGGGGCGGCTGCAACTGAAGCTGTTGATGTCGCAGGATCCGCCACGGATGCAGGTCTATTCGATGGCCGGCCAGCAACTCGCCAATCTGCAGGTCACCGGGAAGGTCGACGGTCCGTGGGGCGTCCGCCTCATCAACCGGTTCGGGGGCAACACCCGGCTCGAACGGCTGCGGATCACCGGCTGGGACGGCAGCCCTCCCCGCGAGGTCGAGTCGGCCAAGACCCGCGTGCACCGGACCACGGGCGAGATTGTCTACGGCGCGATCGACTCACTGCGGGATGGGCAACTGACGGTCACTGTGGATGGGACCGCCAACACACTTCCCCTCACCGAACTGGCCACGCTCGTCTTGAGTGCGTCACGGGGCGAAGTCGCCGAAGGGATCTCGGTCGGGACCCTGAATGGTTCCCGGCTGACCGGTTCGCTGCTGGGAGTCTCGGAGCGCGACCTGACTCTGGCGATCGCGGGAATCTCCCCCGCGGTGCGAATTCCCCGAGCCGAGCTGCGAACCTTGCTGGTCCCCGACAGTCTGAAAGGAGAGGAACCCGCCGCAGTGGGCCGCCTGGGGACCCTGCAGTTGACCGATCAGTTCGTCCGGGGGTGGCTAGTCGAGACCAGCGGTGCCGCGGAGGGCGGGGTGTTGCGGTTTCAGCCCGCGGGCAGCGATTCGAGCGCCCGCCTGAAACAGACCGAATCAGGCCGGCTGGTGTATGCCGAGCCCCCGCCTCCCGCACCCCGGACGGAACAGGAGCGACGCGTCCGGCGGTTGGGGGGTGTGCGCGTGGTACCGGCCCCCGGAGTGGGAGCCGCGGCCCTGGACGCGCTGCAGGCGCTGGCCGGCCGGTTTGCCGCTCCCAAGGGCCCCCCCGCGAAACCTCAATTGCATCTGCGGACAGGGGATACCATCACCTGCGAGACAGCGGGGGTGGATGAACAGGGAGTGGCCCTGACCAGCACCAGCATCGAAGCGCGGCATGTGCCTCACGACCGTGTCAAATTGCTGGAACTGGTGCCGGGCAAGCCTGAGGATGTGAAACTGGCCAAGGCCCGCAAAGAACGGCTCTTGACGCTCCCCCGCATGCAGCGGCCCAATCCCCCCACCCAATTGGTGCGGTCGACCTCAGGAGATTTCCTGCGCGGGCGGGTCACCTCACTCGACAAAAGCACGTTGAAGCTTGAAGTGCGGCTCGACAACCGCGAAATCTCGCGCGAGCTGGTTTCGCACATTTTCTGGCTGCACCCCGATGAACTGGACGCCAAGGCCGCCACTCAGGCAGATGATGTGACCAACCCGGTCCAACGGGTCCAGGCGCATCGGCACGACGGCTTTCGGCTGACGTTTGTCCCCCGCGAATTTCGGGAAGGAGTTTTGACGGGGGACAGCGACGTACTGGGGGTCTGTCGGGCCGAGATTGAAAAAATTGACGAACTGATCATCGGCGGGGGAATCGAACAGGCGGTGGCCCAGTTGGCCTATCATCGCTGGCGGCTGCGGAACGCTCCCGATCCGAAATTTGTGACCGACGACGGCGGCTCCGACGGCGGCACGGGGGGCGGGGAAGAATCACCCCTGGTCGGGAAACCAGCTCCCGACTTCAAGCTCGCGCTGCTGACGGGGGGCGATTTTCAGCTCGCCGCCCAGAAGGGGAAGATCACCGTGCTCGACTTCTTCGCCACCTGGTGCGGCCCCTGCGTGAAGGCGATGCCCCTCGTCGAACAGGCGGTGCACAGCTTTCCCCCCGACAAGGTCCAGTTGGTGGCGGTCAACCTGCAGGAACAGCCCAAACAGATCGAAGCGCTGCTCAACCGGCATCAACTCGATGTGACGGTGGTGCTGGATGTCGATGGTGTGGTGGCCGAAAAGTACCAGGCCTCGGCCATTCCCCAGACCGTGATTGTGGATGCGGAAGGGAAGATCGTGCGGCTCTACGTCGGAGGTGGCCCCGACCTGGGTGAACAGATCAAGCAGGCCGTGCAGGAACTGCTCGAACCCGCTCCGCAGCAACCCACCGGAACCCAGTGAACAAGCGGGACACAATCAGGAATCGCGGTCGGTACCACATGGGCCGAGGGGTCAATCCGCCCGGGAACTCTGTTGATCAAGTGCGGAGCCACGCACGGCTGAGAGACCGGGTTCACCGCAGCTCGATTCAAGAGGGGCGTTGCGACGAGCTGTCTGTGGAGTTGACCGGCAGCACGGGGGCATCCCACTGCCCTCCGAACATCCAGCCTTTGCGCCAGAAGAAGTAGACCTGGCCGGCGGAGATGAGAATCATCAACGCAATGCACAGGGGATAGCCCAGATACCAACGCAGCTCGGGCATGTTCCACGGGGAACTGTCGGGATCGAAGTTCATCCCGTACAGCCCGGCGATGAAGGTCAACGGAATGAACAGCGTGGAGATGACCGTCAGCACCCGCATCACCTCATTCATGCGGTTGCTGACACTCGAGAGATACAGGTCCATCAGGTCGGAACAGATCTCGCGATAGGTCTCGACCAGGTCGATGATCCGCACCGCATGGTCATACACATCGCGCAGATAGAGGCGGGTGTCGTTGTCGAAATTGGGGACATCGTCGCGCACCAGCACGTTGAGCGCCTCACGCTGGGGCCAGATCGAACGGCGGATGGTCAACAACTCGCGTTTGACCCCGTGAACCTCGGCAATCGCATTGCGGTCGGGTGCGAGGATGATGCGGTCTTCCAGCGTCTCCAGCCGTTCGCCGAACGCCTCCAGCACCGGGAAGAAATTGTCGACCACCGCATCGAGCAGCGAATAGGCGAGGTAGCCGGGGCCCGCGTCGCGGATGCGGGTCACCTTCCGGCGGATCCGCTCCCGAACCGATTCGAGGCAGTCCCAGCCGGCACGTTCCTGGAAGGACACAACGAAGTTGGGACCAACGAACAGACTGATCTGCTCGGGCTCGAGCGATTCCCCCAGATGGACCATCCGCGACACCAGGAAGGTGCGGTTGCCGAACGGCTCCACCTTGGCCCGTTGATGGACGTTGACCACGTCCTCCATCGCCAGGGGGTGCAGGTCGAACAGCGTGGCCAACTGCATCAGAGTGGCCAGATTCCCCAGCCCGTCGACATTGACCCAGACCACGGGATAATGCCCGAGGAACTCGCGGATCTCAGACACCTGCGCGAGATCTTTCTCGACATAGTCATCCCGGCCATAGGCCAGGATGTGCAGTGTCGACGGAGGAGCGTCGGGATCGACCGTCACCGTGCCGGGGGGTGTTCCCGGAACCGTACGTCGCCGCGTGCGATGCCGATGATGCTTCCTTCGAACCACAACAAAAACTCCAGCAAGTGTCTTCCGGTTGGAACAGGTGAGGCCGGTCAGGCAATGATCTCGGTGACCACCCGACCGGCGACATCGGTCAGGCGGTAATCACGCCCGGCATGCCGGTAGGTGAGGCGTTCGTGATCCAGCCCCAGCAGATGGAGGATCGTGGCATGCAGATCATGGGTGTGCACGGCCCCGCTGGCGGGCAGGATGCCATGCTCGTCCGACTGACCATGCACAAAGCCTCCCCGCACCCCGCCGCCGGCGAGCCACGAGGTGAAGACGAGGTTGTGATGCTCACGGCCAGGATGATCGGCCGTCTGGTGGAACGAGGTCCGTCCGAACTCGGTGGTCCAGACCACCAGCGTCCGGTCGAGCAGACCCCGCTGCTTGAGATCGGTCAGCAAACCCGCGATGGGCTTGTCGATCGCCTTCGACAGCCGCTCGTGGTCGGCCATGTTGCCGTGCGAGTCCCAGTTGTTGCTCGATCCGACGTCGATCAGTTCCAGGAAGCGGACCCCGCGCTCCACCAGCCGGCGGGCCACGAGGCATTGCCAGCCAAATCCCGAGGTCGCTCCACGTTCCAGTCCATACAGGGCATGGGTCGCCTCGGTCTCCTGCGACAGATCAAACGCCTCGGGTGCTTCGCGCTGCATGCCGAAGGCGGTCTCGAAACTGCGGACCCGCGCGTCGAGCGCCAGGTCCGCCGACCGGCGTTCAAGATGCTTCCGGTTCAACTGTCCCAGCAGTTCCAGCTCCAGTCCCTGCAGATCGGGGGCGGGGCCGCGCGGCTTCAGATTCGGCAACGGCTCGGGGCCGGGAACGACATGCGTCCCCTGGTGACAGGCGGGAAGAAAGTCGCTCCCCCAGGTCTGGGCCCCGGCATAGGGGGCCGCGGGAGCCAGCACCAGGAACGACGGCAGATTGCGGTTGGGGGTCCCCAGTCCGTAGCTGACCCACGCCCCCGCACTGGGCCGGGCGAATTGGGCCGAACCTGTGTGCGCAGCCAGTGTCGCCTTGTCATGCCCATCACTGTCGCAGTGCATCGCTTTCAGCAGGCAGACGTCGTCAATCACCCCCGCCAGGTGCGGAAACAACTCGCTCACCCAGATGCCGCTGTTCCCATACTGCGCGAACTTGTAGCGGGGCTGGATGAGGTACCGCTCAAACTGCCCGGGCTTGTTGAGCCACCGCGACGCGGTGATCTTCTTGCCGTGGTCGGCGATCAACTGCGGCTTGTAGTCGAAGGTGTCGACATGCGACGTTCCTCCCGTCGAGTACAGAAAGATCACCCGGTCGGCCCGCGGCGCGAAGTGCGGTTCCCGGGGAGCCAGCGGATCATTCGCGGCAGCGGCCTCGTCCGCCATCAGTCCCGCCAGCGCGAGGGCACCAAATCCACCCGAGGCGCGCTGCAGGAACTCGCGGCGTGTGACGGGGGGGATGAGCATGATTTCGGAATCCGGGAAGAAGAAGTGGAAGACGGCGAATGTCTGAGGTCGGGAACGGGCCGGTTCGACAGCTCAGTCGACCGAAAGAAACGCATTGCCAGTCAGCAGCACCCGGGCGAAGGCCTGCCAGGCGGACGCCTCGCGCTCAGCCGGACCGGTTTCGTCCGGCAGCCGGGAGGCGTACTGCGCGAGAAACCGGGAAGTCATCTCCAGTTCCGCGTCGTCGGCCTCCCGCCCGTGAGCCGCTTCGATCATCTGCCGGGCCCGCTCGGTCGGGGCCAGCCCTGGCAGTGCCGTGCGGGCGGCGAACGCCGACGCCTGCTCGTGCACGAAGGGGGAATTCATCAGGTACAGCGTCTGGGTGGGGGTGACCGTCGGCAGCCGCTGCGCCACGCTCTGGTTCGGATCGGCCGAATCGAACAGCGCCAGAAACGGATGGCGGCGGTTCCGCTGCTGCATGAGATACAGGCTGCGATGGTTCGAGTCGTACACCGCGTGGAACGGCTGGTGAATGGTAAACGCCCACGTGTGGGTGGGGGGAAAGGGATGTGGCCCCGCCGGTCCCCGCTCGAGCCGTCCACTGACAAACAGCATGGCATCGCGGATCGACTCGGCATCCAGCGGTTGGCGGGGATGCCGCCACAGCCAGCGGTTCCCTGGATCGCGGGCGAGCCCTTCGGACAGATCTTCCGACGACAGTTGATACACGGCCGAGCGCAGGATCAGCCGGTGCAACGCCTTGAGACTGCCCCCCGATTGCAGGAATTGCCCGGTGAGCCATTCCAGCAACTCCGGATGGCTGGGAAGTTCGCCGCGCGATCCGAAATCGCTGGCCGTGGTCACCAATCCTTGTCCGAAGTGCCAACCCCAGACCCGGTTGACGAACACCCGCGCCGCGAGCGGGTGCTGCGAACGGGTGAGCCACTCGGCCAATTCCAGCCGCCCACTGCCGGTGGTCCCCTCGGGCAAACGGTCTCCCCCCAGGATGGTGAGGTATTGCCGGGGGATCTCTTCGCCCGGCTGATCGGGTTCCCCCCGCTTCTGCAACCGGGCGTTGGTGGCAGTCCCCTCGCTGACGCCATACGCCGTTGGATAGATCTCGCGGGACTGCCACGCATCGCGCTCGGCTGTCTTCTGTTTGATCTGCTCGGTCAAACGGGCGAGTTGCTCAGCGGCATCTGCGGGAGGGACGAAGGGAGGAACCGGGTCGCTCCCCGGCGATGGGAAGGGAACGGCCTGCAGTCCGAGATTGTCGATGTCGCGGGCCGGGGCGGGACCGGCGACATGGCCGATGCCGTCGCAGATGAACGTGTCGAGAATGCCGTCCCAGGCGGGATTGAGTTTCTTGTCACGGAACTCTGTGAGATCTCCGGCCGGTCCGACCACGCCGGACCACGTCTGCTGGTCAGGATCGAGCACGGCCTGCAGCGTATGCCAGACACCCGGTTCGATCGGACGAATCACCTCCCAGGCCGTGCCGTTCTTGAGGGCGAGTTCCTGACGGGTGACACTGAATTCAAGGGCCAGCGACTCGATGACTCCGCGCCCCAGATAGAAGCGGTAGGCCCCGGGCTGATCGGCGCCGGCCGCCGTGCGGAAATCGACCGTGAGGTAGAACTTCCCCCCTGGAGTCTTCTTCAGTTTCTGGGGGAACACATAGCGGATGCCATCGGTTGGCAATCCACTGCCGACGCGCACTCCCCGCTGTCCGGCCGGGTGAATATGCGCGAACGGACTCTGCGACTCGGGTCCGACGGCATTGGGTCCGGCCGAGAGCCAGGGGGCGGCGGGAGGTTTTCCGTCTGGTTGCGATTCGAAAGCGAGGTCAGGGCCCCCCGCGATCCACTTGCCGTCGAGCCTCCCCCGGCTCGCCTGCAGGGTGGCGATCTCCGCTTCGAGACCAGCCATGGCGGTCGCCCGTTCCGCTTCGAGACGGGCAACTTCCGCGGGCGGAACCAGCGGGGGAAAGTGGATTGGCCGTTTGTGTTCCTCTCCTCCCGGGAAGGCCCAGCGGGTGCTCTGCAGAATGCCATACAGACCGTAATAGTCGCGCATCGGGACCGGATCGTACTTGTGGTCGTGGCAGCGGGCACAACCGAGCGAGAGCCCCAGCAGCGACCGGCCGACCGAGTCGATCACATCGGCGAAGTCGAGGTGCTGATAGTCGGGATTGGGGGCGTAGCCGTAGCGCTTCCCCACGGCCAGAAATCCGGTGGCGGTGATGCAGTCGGCATACTCATCCGCCGGACGCGATGGGGCCAGCAGGTCTCCCGCGATCTGCAGCCGGAGGAACTCATCGAACGGCAGATCTTTCTGGAAGGCCCGCACCACCCAGTCGCGGTAGCGGAACGCCTCGCGGACGGGATAGTCGGCTCCATCACCGGCGGTGTCGGCATAGCGGGCGACATCCAGCCAATGACGGCCCCAGCGTTCGCCATACGCCTCGGAGGCCAGCAGACGATCGACGACCCTGTCGAAGGCGCCCGGTTGATCGTCGGCGAGAAAGTCGCGGATCTCGGCCGGGGAGGGAGGGAGCCCCGTGAGATTGAAGGTGACCCGGCGGATCAGGGTGCGACGATCGGCGGGACCGGCATGCGGGAGACCTTCTCTTTCGAGGGACGCGAGGATGAACCGGTCGAGATCGGTCTGGGGCCAGGTGGTCTCGCGAACCGGAGGGACCGCGACCGGCCTCAGGGGTTGCCAGCTCCACCACTGCCGGGCCTCATCGGCCGACATGCCGCCGATCCGTTCCCCCGCGACCCGCGGATCGATCGCTCCCGCTTTGATCCACTCGGTGACCATGGCCACTTCCTCGGCCGTCAGCCGTTCCCCATTGCCCGCGGGGGGCATCCGCAGATCGGGATCGGTGTAGGTGATGGCCTTCAGCAACAGGCTCTCTTCCGGCTTGCCCGGAACGATGGCCGGGCCATTGTCCCCGCCGGTGACCCAGCCCTGCCGGGTATCGAGTGCCAGTCCTCCGCTGGTCTTCCCTGTGGCCGACGAATGGCAGGCCTGGCACCGCTCGACCAGCAGCGGGCGGATCTTTTGTTCGAAGAAGTCGGTGGACTGCTCGGCGGCCAACGTGGTCCGCAGGTGACTCCCCACCGTCAGAGCGACGACCAGGAATACGATTCGCCGTGGGAGGAGGTGTCGAATCATGGGAAGGGGGAGGAGGAGGGACCCGGTGTGGGCTGGGAGGCGAGCGAAGGACCTTGGTCGCTACGGCTCGATCAGACGGTCTGCGACTCCTCGTGAGTTTACTGCTGAATTGCAGAGGGTGCCAATTGCGGATGCTCCGGCCAGACCCAACAGTTCCCCATCGGGACGCTGACGAGTCGGGACGCCGTACCAGGGAAACGCGGCCCTAGAGCCGGGTGACTGCCCCAGGATCGATGGAGAAATGATGTTGCTTCTCAAACAGAAGATTCACGAACTGGGCAATCTGCGGATCGCACAGGGTCTGCAGGGGAGGCAGGCTGGACTGGGGGTCTCCCTGCCAGTGACGGCGGAGTGTGGGGGAGTTGGCCCAGGTTCCGAACTGACCCGCCCAACCGGCGTAGCGGGGATGACGCCAGTTCTTTCGCAGATCGAGCGAGCGAAAGGTCGCTTCGAGCAGGGTGAACATTTCCGCCGCCATCAGGCGCTCGGCCCGCTCCTGGTCCGGAGTCCGAGGCTGACGGGCGGCGAACTCCCGCTGACTGTCCGAACCAAAAATCTCGTCCGCCAGCCATTGCAGCTGTTCCTGGTCACGCAGCTGCGAGAGCCAGGCATTGAATTCAAGATGGCGCTCGGCAAAGAGGGTTGCATGTTGGGCCAACAGCGGTTGTCCAGAGTTGTACATCCCCTCGAACAGTTCGCGCGTGGTGTACTTCGCAATCGTCGAATGATTGGTGCGCAGATCGAGGGCCACCCGCTGGCCATTGGGAAACTGGAACTGGCGGGTGACCGAGTGCACCCCCAGGCGACGGTACGACTCGAACTGGGCCTCGCTGAAAAACTGGTTCAGCGTGGGATCGTAGGGGAACTCGGGATTCTCGGCCCGGTAATTGAGGACATCGCCCGATTCATCGCCGGTGATCGAGTTCTTGATCCAGATGAGGATTCCCTGATTGAGTTCCCGGCGGTAGACCGGATCGGCCTCTTCGAACGTTTCGAGATCTTCCAAGGGACCGATCGGCCGATCGTTTTCATCCCACGTCACGCCGTAGTGGATCCGACCCACCGTGATGTGCGCGGCACAGAGTCCGTCGTCACGCGGGGTGACGGGGGTCATGTCGAGTTCAATCCCCACGCCAAAGTCGATTCGCACCTGCCGGATCAGGCGTCCCAGGTTGTCATTCGACGTGGGATCGGTACCGGAATCGACCGCCACAATGAACCGACACCGGCGGCGGATCAATTCGTAGACCCCCATGTTTTCGAAATGCCCTCCATCCGACACGTAGACGTAGGGGCTGTTTCCCGGAGTCTGTCCAAGCAGTTCAGAGAGCAGCAGTCCGGCACTCTCCGAGGGATTGGTCTCGACCCGTGTCTGGGGATTGCCGGGATTCCCGAACCACGACCCCAACCGGAAGTTGAACACCGTCAACAGGGCCGTGATCGCGGGGGACGAGTGATAGCCCATGTTCGGGGAGACCGCGGCTCCCGATGCGGCGATCGCGGTGCCGACGGTCACATTCCCCGCGAATTCTTGGGTGGGGCAATAGCCCGTCGACTCGCTGCCGCAAAACAGCGGGGAGAACACGAACGACTCGGCCTGACGGTCGAGAAACTGCAGGGTTTCGGCATGCCGGGCGGCGGCGGAACGGTTTTCACCAAACGAACTCGACGCCTTGCGGTTGAGGGCCCCATTCACCAGGTGCAGGGGCCCCCAGTGGGTCTCGGGAAGTGGGCTGCCGGTTCCCTTCCGCTGCGAACCAGGAAACAGCCGCGCCAGGGGCAGATCATCACCGGGATCCATGTTGGTGGTCAGGTCGGGGACCCGGACCCGCGAGGCTCCCAGGAAGCAGCGTGCCAATCGATTGGCGTACATGTTCTGCAACGAGAAGGTGTTCACACCCACCACATCCCCTGCCCCGCGCCAGAGCCGGTACACCAGCGCCGCCAGAGGAATCAACAGCAGCCAGTGGGGGATCGTCCAGTCGGGGAATCCCAGGAGACGCAACGGCACGCCGGGATGCCGTGTTTCCTCCGGCAGTTCCGGCCAACACTCTCCAGCCGACTCACCCAGCCTCGGGTCGAGAGTGATCTCCAACCGGATGACCGCCGAGGGATTCGTCTGCGAGTCCTGGGGACCATTGCGGTTCTGGATGATATCCTGGGAGCGTTCGACCGTATCAAACACGCGCGTGGCCACAGTTGCCATGCCCAAAAAAATCGTCAACAGGAACAGGGGGGCCATCAGGGCGGGAAGCAGGGAAGCCCATTTGCTGGCGGGTTGGTTGGGACCCGCATTGCGGGTGAGAAACGCCAGACCAGCCAGCAACAGCGCCAGCCACGTCAGCGAACCGGCGGTGATCAGATGAAACGAGGCACCGGCCTGTTGAAATCCAGCCTGCAGCAACCAGGTGCCGTGAATGGCCATGCCAAACAGCGCGAGCCAGGCGAGGGCAATCTGCAGCAAGCGGGCATTGAGGCTGGACCACCATTCCCGCTCCAACTCGGTCAACTCGGGACCACTGAACCCGAGCATCAGAAAATTGGTGATGGTGATGCAGAAGAGAGTGAGTGGCGGACAGGCCACCACAACATTGACTGCCCAGTGGCCGGTCGCGGGGGCCTCGAGGTGATCGGGCAACCAGGCGTCACTGACGAGCGTGAACTGAGACAACAGCCGCAGTCCCAGAGACAACAGCAGGCCTCCTCCAAGGCCCGCGATTGCGCTTGCGAGACCCACGGCAGGCGACCGACGGCCGGCCCGACGGCCCACGAGGTAGTTCACCCCCACAAACAACCCCGTAATTGCCGCCATTGCCGACAACCAGACCGAGCTGGTCTCCGCGCTTCCCGGCTTCCGCTCGACCCGATGCACTTCCCAGCCGCTCGTGTTGAGGACCAGCAACAGTGACAGGCAGACGGCTGCAAGCACCCACGGCAGCACGACGCCGACCAGGTATCTCTGCAGCCTTTGTTTCAACCGTGGCATGTCCCCGGACACCGGGGATGGCTGAGGACCGCGGGAGAGGTTGGAGGAGGGCCGTGGCACCTGCTCGGCCGCTCCCCGGATGCCCCACCCAATCGCAGCCGCCAGCCCCAGGGCCGCGGGGAGGTGGTAGATCCAGAACGCCGTGCCGGTCTTCTGATGGGCGTCGATGAAGACTTCCACCACGATCCGGATCAGCAGAAACAACAACAGCATGGCGAGGGCCAACACCGTCTGGTTCAGCAACAGATTGCGGAGATAGATCGCAAACAGCGTCCAGGTGTCGAAACTGAACAGACCCCGCAGCGGGGCCAGGTAGTTGCTGTAGAGCCGGAGGTGATGGATTTCGGGAACCTGGGGGGATGTCTGCACGAACGGATTCGGGCGGGGTGGGGCCGACTCGGGTTGTGCCTCGTTTCCGCTTCGAAACGCGGAAGGCGGAAAGAGTTGGGAACGCTGTCCGCCTCCGGACCAGGGGGGGATGAGTTGTCGTTCGACGGTTGCCAATCCGGACCGGGCGATCCAGGCCGACAACCAAGCCCCGATGTAACCCCCCCCCGAAACGGTCGACAGGTAATCGAACCGGGGGAGCATTCCCCACAGCGCCAACCCCTGCAGGACCCCCAGGGCGAAGGTCGCACTGCGGATTCCCCCTCCCGAGATCGCCAGGCCACACAGGTCCGCATGCAGGGCCCGCTGCTGCAGGTGAAAGACCTCCCAGCCCTCTGGTCCATCAGTGGTTTCAGCCAAATCGGGAAGCCAGGCGTCGACCTGCGGAGTGGCGGGCAACCGTTTGTCTCCCACCACCTTCCCCGCCTGCAGCGCGGCCCTCCTGGCCTGAATCCAACTCAGCTCGGCCAGCAGAACTTCCGGGAGCGAATGACTGGCGTCTGGTGTCGACATGTGGGAATTGGCTCAGTGGAGGAGATTCCGGACCGTCCGATTGTCTCGCCAGGACCAGGGCTGGTGCAATTCGCAATCGGGAGGCAGCCAAGTCCCCTGTCAGCAAGGTTGAAGATGCCTCCAGGGAAGACAAGCGGCACCACGGGGCCGATCTTTCGGAAAGGGAGCACTTCTCAGCGCAGACGGTGCAGTCCCCGTTCCAGCCTGCAGTTGTTCCACCACGCCATCGCGCGGGGTTCGTGTTGGAGCAGTTTGATCAATTGGGTGGACGAGCAGCCGAGGCGTTCGGCGGCTGGTTTGGGGTCGAATCCGGCCATGACAATCACATCCAGCGCCTCGGCCAACAACGCGGGGAAGTCATCATGGCCGGGGTTGATCTGCAAGCGGCCTCCCCGGCAGCGGGACTTCCACAAGGGAGAGGGGGAGACGTGCAGAGATTGCTCGGCAGGTGTGCGGACCTCCACTGCGAGCCGGACCCGCAGACGGTGGATCGCCTCCCGGCGATTTTCCCCCTGCGAACGTCGTTCATTGGCCTCGGCCTCCAGTCCTGTCGGGCGGTGCAGCAACACCACCGCTGTTTCGACCTTGTTGCGATTCTGGCCACCGGGTCCCGACCGCCGCGTGAACCTCAGCTGACACTCAGCCAGAAGGCGTTCGGGATCGAGACAGGCAGGATGCGGATGGGAACGGTCGTCGGACATGTGTCGATCGTAGCATACGGCCATGGCAGTCGGTTGGGGGAGCAGTCTCCCGCTGGATCTCGGTGGCAGTTGACCGACCTTTTACGGCATAATGGATTGACGGGATTGCGAATGATCCCAAACTGGATCTTCGTCGATGGACTGGTTTCTGCGTCCTGCGTTCAGACTGAGATTGTGGCTGACTCATCCCCCCCCTCCGTCCACCGTGAGAATTCCCCCCCACAACCTCTGTGGGCCTACGTGGGGCCGTTTGTGGCCTACATGCTGTTGACCAGCATTGAGGGGAAGGGTTGGCTGGGCCTGCCCTATGAGGCGTGGTACAGCCTGAAGGTTCTGGTGGTGCTGGGCTTGTTGTGGCACTTCTATCGGGAATGTCCCCGCTGGAACACACGCGTTGTGGGACTGGGGGTGGCTTTGGGGATGCTGGGCGTGGTGCTGTGGCTGGCGCTCGACCGCCTGCAGGGACAGATTCCCGGACTGTCGGCCCTCGTGGCGTCGATCATGGGGACGCGGGAGGGATTCGATCCCTTTTCCCGGCAGGGAATGAGCCTGAATTCCGTCGCCTTCGTGCTGGTGCGGTTGACGGGGCTGGCGCTGGTGGTGCCCATCATGGAAGAGATCTTCTGGCGTGGCTTCCTGGCACGCTTTCTGATCGATGAGAAGTTCACGCAGGTTCCTCAGGGGCAATTCACCACGCAGAGTTTCTCGATCGTGACCGCTGCCTTCGTCGCAGTGCACCCCGAGTTGCTGGCGGCACTGGCCTGGGGGGCTCTGGTGAACTGGCTGTACCACAAGACCGGGAACATCTGGGCGTGCGTGGCGATGCACGCCGTGACGAACCTGTTGCTGGGAGCGTGGATTTTGGCGACTGGCGCCTGGCGATTGTGGTAGTCTCGGCTGTGTGATCTGGCCGGGGTTTTGTTTTCCTCTCGCACTCCTGGTGGTGTTCCGATGTCTCACCAAATGTCCTGGCATCATGAGCGGCCGGGAAGTCGCCGCGACTTCCTGGGTCGATCGGGGGCTGGATTTGGAGCGCTGGCACTCCATGATTTGCTGACCCGTGACCGATTCGTGTTGGCCGGCGGAAACCCGGCCGCCCCCCATCCCCTGCGTGCCCGTGCCGGACATCTCGCCCCCACCGCCCGGAGCGTGATCTTCTGTTTCATGGATGGCGGCCCCAGTCATCTCGACACTTTCGACCGCAAGCCCCTCATCAACGAACTGGCCGGACAGCCCATTCCCTCTTCGGTCGAGCGGGTCATCACCCCGATGGGGGTTTCGGAGAATCCGCTGCTTCCCTCCCGAAGAAACTGGAAACGCTACGGAGAAAGCGGCCTGGAGATCTCCGATTGGTATCCCCGGGTGGCGGAAATGGCCGACGACCTGTGTGTGATCCGGTCGTGCTGGGCCGATGGTTTGAATCATGTCGGCAGTGTCTGCCAGATGAACACCGGTTCGATTCTGGCGGGGCGCCCCAGTCTGGGAGCCTGGGTCAATTACGGATTGGGGAGTGAGAACGAGAATCTCCCCGGGTTCGTGGTGCTGCTGGACAACGACCGGGAACCCCCCGGAGGCAACCGCGTGTGGGGAACGGGCTTCATGCCCGCCACCTACCAGGGAACCCGGTTCCGGAATGGAGCAACGCCGGTGCTGCATCTCGCCCCCCCGGCGGAGATCGACCCGGCCCAGCAGCGGGCGAAACTCGATTTCATTGCCGAGTTGAACCGCCGGCACCTGCGGGAGCGGGCGGGAGATTCCGAGCTGGAGGCCCGTATCGCCTCGTACGAACTCGCCTTCCGCATGCAGTCCGAAGCCCCCGTAGCAGTCGATCTGTCCCAGGAGACCGAGGCGACGCAGGCAACTTACGGAATGCAAGACAAGGCCACTGCGGCATTTGGCAGAAACTGCCTGCTGGCGCGCCGGTTGGTGGAACGGGGCGTGCGGTTTGTGCAGCTCTATTCGGGTTCTGGGAGCCAATGGGACGCGCACACCAAGATCGAAGACAATCACACGCGTCTTTGCAGGTCCACCGACCAGCCCATCGCGGGATTGCTGCGGGACCTGAAGCAACGGGGGCTGCTCGACCAGACACTGGTGATCTGGGGAGGAGAGTTTGGCCGGACACCGATGTCGGAAAAGGGAGACGGACGGGACCACGATCCACACGGGTTTTCGATGTGGCTGGCTGGAGGAGGAGTCAAGGGAGGACAGGTAATCGGGGCCACGGACGAGTTCGGACTGAAGGCCGTCGAGCGCCGGGTGCATGTGCGTGACCTGCATGCCACGATCCTCGAGCTGATGGGGCTCGACCACACACAGTTGATCTACCCCCATCAGGGGCGTCCGGAACGTCCGACAGTCAATGAAGGACATGTCATCGACGAAGTCTTCGCGTGATCGCACTGCTGGCAACCGGTGATGGGGTCGTCTTGCCCGTGCAGGCACAGCCTGGTGCCCGGCAAAATGGTGTCATGGGGCAGGGCTTCCAACATGATCACTCGATCCCGTTGATCAGCTTGAACGTGGAAACGTGGCCACCGTTTTTGTAGGCCGTCTTTTTCGGGGGTGGCTTCTTGGGACCACGCGGATGCTTTTTGTATCTCGCGAGCTTCGCGTGGCGGGCCATGCGGATCAGTAGCGCAGCCAACTTCGAGAGGGGAAGTTTGCGAAACGGTTTCCAGTGTTTGTCCGGAATCGCAATCATCATGCCGGCATAAACCCCTTTGATCTCGAGCGACAGGAAGTAGCCTGACACTTCCTTCTGGACTTTTTCCGCGCCATGCACTGTACGAAGGGCCGCCTTCAGAACCGCCACAGCGTTCGATGCCTGCAGCGCCAGGCAGAAGGCAAGCAAAGCCGCCTTGGGATAGCCCAATGTCTGGATTTCACATTGCAGCGTTTTGGTCACTTCCGCAAACAGCGTCTCGATCGTCCATCTCTTGCGATAGAGTTCGGCGATCGCGACCGCGTCGGCATCTGCCTGAGGCAGGTTTGTCAGAATGTGGATTTCCACATCCCCATCGCGTGTCGCCTGAGTCAATGGCACGGTGATCCGTCGAAACTCCAGCGTCTGCCCCTCGTCCCGCCCTGTCAGGGAGATAGTCTGCTCATACACCATCCCAGTGGAGCCACGTCCGATTTTTCGTCGGCGTCCAACAAGCGTGCCTTTGAGGCTCCCGTGTTGACGAATCGCGAAACACGCGCCCCGCCCATGGATGTCGAACATAAACGGGATCGTGCAGAAATTACGATCTGCAATCCAGACATCCCGGGGC
>JBKDUK010000040.1:0-2619 GCA_046339535.1 Planctomycetaceae bacterium
CTGCATGAGCTGGAAGCGGTGGGGCCGGCCGAGATTGACGAGGTGGGCCCCTGTCCGGAGCTGGAAACGGGTGAAGGCCGGTTGGTGACGGGGACGTTCTCGCACCAGTCGGGCGAAGTCTTCGACATCGCGGTCGACGGACTCACCAAGCCGATCGGCTGCACGGGAGCGCACCCGTTCTGGAGCGAAGACCGCCACGAGTTCATCCCCGCCCGCGACCTGCGTCCGGGCGAAACCCTCCGGACCGAATCCGGCACCCTCCGCCAGATCACCCGCATCACCCCCCGCCGGGGACCGCCGGTGCCGGTGTTCAACGTCGAGGTTGACGCCGAGCACGTGTATTTCGTGTCGGTGGATGGGGTGTTGGTGCATAATGCGTATACCGGAACTGCTTCCAAGTGTGTCGAGTCAGTCGATGAATTTCTTAAAGACGGCTATGACACTCTCTCACGCCGCACAGACCTTGCGGGTCAAGCTCATCACCTTAATCAGACGGCCGCATTCTGGGATGTGATTCCTAGTTCACAGGGATCCTCGATCAAATTGCAGGGCAACATCCTGACAGACGCTGGTGCGCCCCACACGCGAGCACACCAGTCGCTAGAGGAATTCTGGAATCAATATCGAGGGACCGACATCATTCCGACAAATCTCGAGTATACCCGTGCACTTCAACATTCGTTGCGTTTGGCTGGGTTAACGGAGTCCCAAGTGCAACAGGCAGTTCGGGCGGCGATTCGAGAACGGGTCGAGTATGGGCTTTTGGGAGGAATCCCGGTACCCCGTGTGCCTGGTTCCATTCGCAATCTTGCAAGATAATCCGGAGTGTACTATGGAACTCAATTCTGAGATTTATTCCAAGATGATCGCCATCGATTGGTTTCGCCATAGCGGTTCTGAATTGCCCAGCGATTTTCCATTTCCGGTTCAACGAATTTCAACTCTCAGTGATGCAGTGAACTCGGCTCTTGGGCACATGTGGCAGGATGTACGAACCGAAGCACAAGGTGATATGACTGGCCACCTTGCGAGACGTCACGCTGATGCTTATGCATCTTGGAATTCACTGGCCAGAGAGTCTCGCCAACGAATGCAGAAGGATGTTATGCCAAGAGTAAATGATCGACTTACTCAAATTTGCGCGAACGCACTGTCTGAAACAGTTCTGCTTGACTTGAATCGAATCGCAATATATACGGCCTATGCGAATAAATTCCGAGGTATACCCGACTTTTTCCGGAAACTGCTTGCCGTCTATGAATGGGGATACCTTCCTTGCGGCTGGAATGGTTGCATTACCTTTTGGCCCGAAGGCCAGTTGATCGTGTACTGATTAGGCGAATAAGGGAACTGGCCCTGAATTTGTATTCAATTTTGCTCCTTCCCATCGCATCGGGAACGTGGAAATTTTCGTTGACTGCGCCTTTTGGAGTGGCGACGAATGAACGCCAAGAGCAACTGTCCGGTCAATCCAGCCATTGACGGGGTAAACGCCGTGGTGTGTCTGGCGCAGGGGGACAAAGCCGGGGCGGCGATGGCTGTGGTAAGTATCGCCGTGCCGATCGAGGCCGACAAGCTGATCAAGCATGCGCACAAAGTTCCGACGGGGCTGGTTGCGCAGGCCAAGAATCACGTGGTGGATCTTGCCGAGTCGTCAGCTCACACGTTCCGCAAAACTGCCGACCGGGCCGATGACGTCGTCGCCCAGGCCAAGCACGCGAATCAGCTGGGGGAAGAGACCGCCACATCCATGGCGGGGCGCTGTGGGGGTCCCGGGAATTGTTTTGTGGCGGGGACCTGGGTGCTGGTCGCGCACGCTCCGCCGGAGCTGCGATCGTTGGCCGATACGGTGGGAGCCACACCATCTGGTGGGGAATGCACCTCGACCTCCGACACCGTGGTCCTCGCCCCGCTGCTGGCCGCGGGAGCGATGGGGCTCTGGCTGACCGACCGCCCGGGTCGACGCCGGCAAAGGCGTTTTGTTTGCAACCGCAAGTCGCTCCGCCACCGGCTCTCCGGACACGAGGCGTTTCTGGAGCCTGGGGATGACCAGATCGCCCCGCGGTCTCCCGGGCAGCGAAATCGTCGCGTCCTTCGGGATGTCTCGGCGGCCCGACGGAGGGAGACCGCCCTGGCCACCGTTGCCGCCTTGCCGGGGGCGGCGGTACTCTGCGAATCAGTCGTTCCGACCCGTCGCGCAATGTCGCGAGCTTGGGGTCGTATCTGGAACCTCCCGGAGTCGTCGCGGGTGAGTGCATCGTTGGCAGTGACCGCTTGTCCGCGGAGTTCCCCGCTGCGGGAGACCGCTCGACCCGCGCGGCGAGCCGGCTACGGCGCGGGACTTCGCCGGGGCGTGGCGGTGGTGCTGGCGGTGGCGGCTCTGGCGTGCTGGGTGGGGAAGCCAGGGGCCAGTCCGGTTGCCCCGTCGACGGCTGCCCCGCCCACAGCTGCCCGTGTTGCCGCTGGTGCCGCGCTGATCGAGCAGTCGCCGACAGCCCGGCCGTTCGGAAGCGAGCCGGTGACCGGCCCCTCGAGTGGTGCGTACTACGCCCGGGCGATTGAGACGATTCAGACCGGCCAGCGGGTCTTGGCCCGCAATCCGGAGTTGGCCGGGGTGGA